>CAZEWN010000013.1:0-90632 GCA_964516135.1 uncultured Erythrobacter sp.
CGCTTCGACGAGATCACCGAGATCATGAAGGCCTACGACATCGCCTATTCGCTCGGCGACGGCCTGCGCCCCGGCTCCATCGCCGACGCCAATGACGAGGCGCAGTTCGCCGAGCTCTACACCCTGGGCGAACTGACCAAGCGCGCCTGGGCACAGGACGTGCAGGTGATGATCGAGGGGCCGGGCCACGTGCCGATGCACAAGGTCAAGGAGAACATGGACAAGCAGCTCGCCGCCTGCGGCGAGGCGCCGTTCTACACTCTCGGCCCGCTCGTCACCGACATCGCGCCCGGCTACGACCACATCACCAGCGGCATCGGCGCGGCGATGATCGGGTGGTTCGGCACGGCGATGCTGTGCTACGTCACGCCCAAGGAACACCTCGGCCTGCCCGACCGCGACGACGTGAAGGTGGGCGTGGTGACCTACAAGCTCGCCGCCCACGCCGCCGACCTCGCCAAGGGCCACCCGGCCGCGAAAGTCCGCGACGACGCGCTGAGCAAGGCCCGCTTCGAATTCCGCTGGCGCGACCAGTTCAACCTGTCGCTCGACCCCGACACGGCGGAGCAATACCACGACCAAACGCTACCGGCGGAGGGCGCCAAGACCGCCCATTTCTGCTCGATGTGCGGTCCGAAGTTCTGCTCGATGAAGATCACCCAGGAAGTGCGCGATTTTGCGGCGAAGCAGAACAGTGCGCCGGGCACCTTCATCGCCGCTGGCGATGCCGAGGAAGGCATGGCAGACATGAGCGTGAAATTCCGCGAGATCGGGAGCGAGCTGTATGTCGGGGCGAATGGGCGCGAACACGATTAGGTTTGCCGTTCTGGCGGCGGCGCTGGCAGTCGCCGCGCCGCCGCTCGCCGCGCAGGACGCGCCGCTCGACCTCAAGGCCGCGCGCGCGAGCATGGCGGGCGAATGGCGCGCCGAGCTGCAATACCGTGATTACCAGTCGGGCGAGTGGATCGGCATCCCCTACACCGCCTCGATCGCGCTGGTCGGCGATGGGGTGACGCTGGTTCGCACCAGCGCCTACGACGATGGGCCGGCGCGCGGCACGGTGTGGATCACCAGCGTGTCGATGCTCGCGGCGGACGGGGCGACCGAATACACCGGCACCTACCGCGCCGACCGCGCTGCCGACATGGGCACGGCCCGCCTGACGCTCTCGGCGGCGATCGACCCAGCGCATTGGACCATCGTCGCCGATCGCGAGGGCGAGGACGACAATCGCCCCGCCCGCATTCGCGAAACGACCGTCCGCGACGGCGATACGGTAACGAGCACCAAGGAAGTCGATTTCACCGACGATGACCGGGCGGAGTGGCTGGTGCGCAACCGAACCGTGCTGACGTGGGTGGCGAGGTAGGGCGCGGTTGGTGCGACCAGTTCAACCTCAGCCTCGACCCCGACACTGCCGAGCAATACCACGACCAGACGCTACCGGCGGAAGGCGCCAAGACCGCCCACTTCTGCTCGGTGTGCGGGCCCGGGCCGAGGCCGCAAGGCGGTTGACGCGAACGAGCGCAGCGAGGACATTTTCTACTCGATGAAGATCACGCAGTAAGGTGCGGGACTTCGCGGCGAAGCAGAATTCCGGTGTGGAGAGCTTCGTCGCGGCGGAGGATGCCGAGGCGGGCATGGTGGACATGAGCCGCGTGTTCCGCGAGACGGGGAGCGAGCTTTGCATGGGCGCGGGTGGACGGGAGCACGATTGAGTTGACGGCATTTTCAGAAGGCGAACGTTCTCGAGAAGGGCCCGCAAGAGCCGCCGAAGGGATTTACTCCTATTTGGATTCGTCCTCGCGCCCCGAGGCGCAAGAGGCGCGTGAGACCATTGAGCGATGGCTGGAAGATTACCCGCAGGACCAACTTGACAGATGGCTCGGCGACTTTCGCAGTGCCGATGATGAGCAGCACAAATCAGCGTTCTTTGAGCTGTTCCTTTTTCAGTTTTTTCGTTCGACCGGCTGGAACGTGACCGTGGAACCGGAGCTCAAGGACGTTCGCGGCGCGCCAGATTTCTTGATCGAGAAGGACGAACTAAGGATTGTGGTTGAAGCGATATCCCCAAACTTTCGCTCGAACGATGAGCGTGGACGTGAGAAACTAATCGCCGACATCAAAGATGCGATCAACGCGGTGCGAGCACCCAACCATTACCTCGTTCTGGAGTCGATTGAGGCTCCGGCCGAAGCGATAAACAAGGTGCGCCTCGTTGCAGCCTTGACCGAATGGCTCGAAACTAATCCCGCCAATAATGAGGTGTTTGAGTACGAAGATCGGGGAGCCCACATCAAAATCACAGTCATCCACCGCCCCGGTCGGGAAATCAACTCGGCAGATTATCGAGCAATTGGCGTTGAAATGGGAGGAGTGACGGTGAGCACGCCGGGTCGAGCGATCAAGGGTGGATTGGAGCGTAAGGCGAGCAAATATCGCTCACTAAATTTGCCTTACATCATTGCGCTAAATGCTCGCGGATTCCACGACACCGAGGATGACTTCCTGGCTGCTACTTATGGATCGTCAGCTGTTCGAATCTCGATTGGGCCCAACGGCGCAGAAGGTGAGCCTGAGATGATCCGTAATACCGATGGCCTCTATAACGACGGTGGGCGCGCGCGTAAGCGTAACGTTAGTGCAGTCCTTTTGTTTAACGGCGTCGCGCCATGGAATTGGCGAGATCGCCATGGCTGTCTCATCCATAATGCATATGCGGAACGAAAGATTGAGGGCGCCGACTTTGGTTGCGATTGTTTTCTTCCAGAAGACGGAATTCTAACGAAAAGTGAGGGGCGATGCGTGGGAGATTTAATGGGTGAGTTGCGGGGACACACTAATTAATTCCGTCGCCCCAACCGCACCAACTCCCGGTCCAGCGCCTGCAAGAACCGCGAGCGGTCTTCCTTGCGGAACGGCGCAGGCCCGCCGCCGCTCCCGCCCAGCGGGCCGTCCATCCCGGCGCGCAGATCGGCCATGATCGCGCGCGTGGCCATCGCGCCGCCGCTGCTGCCGGCGTCGAAGGGCTCGCCCGCATACGCCAGCGCCGTCGCGCAATCGCTGCATGCCAATAACCATTTTCCTACAGCCCCCACCGTGCGCTAGCTGGCTGGCTCCCTCTGCAAGAGACCAAGGAGCCTGAAGCCATGCCACGCCGAATACCGCGCGAGATGGACGTCGACGAATTCGACCGTTTCATGGCAGCCAGGGAGAAGTTCGCCGATCTGGTCGAGGCGGCAGACGAGGGCGGGGGTCCGGCGCTGACACTGGTGCCCACCGCCGATCGCGGAGAGGTTTTCCCGACCGACCTCCTGCCTCCCGCCGGTCCGCCGGTCGCGGCGGTTCCCTTCGACGGGGTCGCGCTCGAGGACAGCCGCAAGCGGCTCGCCGGGTGGAGCGCCGATCGCCAGCGCGTGTTCCTCACCAACCTCGCCGAGACCGGTTCCGTCCACCTCGCCGCCGCTACCGCGCGGCTGTCGGCGCGTTCGGCCTATCGCCTGCGCGCGCGCTCGCCCGCGTTCGCCGCGGCGTGGGACGTGGCCGACCAGCTCGCAGTCGGGCGGCTCTCGGCCATCGCGTTCGACCGCGCGATCAATGGCCGGACCGAGCAGGTCTGGCACGATGGCGCGCTGGTTGCGGAAAAGCGCCTGCCGAGCGACCGGCTGCTGATGTGGCTGCTCGCGCGGCTCGATCCCAAACGCTTCGCCGCGCCGTGGGAACTGCGCAAGGACGGCGCTGCCGATCCGCAAGCCGACGCGCGCGAGAGCTTCGCCGGGCTGCTCGATCGGCTACCCGACACGCCTTCCGAATAGGCGAAGGGCCGAATAGGCGGCGGGCCGAACAGGCGGCAGGACGGGGCCCATGGCGAGCGCGACCTTTGGGACCATTCGCAAATGGGCGCCGGCGCGCCGGGTGCCGCGTTCAGGCCCGCCCCAACCGCACCAGCTCCCGGTCCAGCGCCTGCAGGAACCGAGAGCGTGCGGGTGGCCTTTGGCCGTCTCCGCCTTCGGCTCCGACTCCCTCCTTCCGAAACGGCGGAGGCCCGCCGCCGCTCCCGCCCAGCGGCCCGTCCATTCCGGCGCGCAGGTCGGCCATGATGGCGCGGCCCGGCGTGCTCCGCGATCCAGTCGTCCGCCGCGTCGAAGTGAGCGAGAAGTTCCGTGAAACCGGCAGCGAACTCCACATGGGTGCTGGCGGGCGAGAGCACGACTGAGTGTTGCGATGCCAGCGCCACGATGATCGAGCGTTGAGGGGCGCAGTTAGCCCTCGTGCTTCTCCAGCTCGTCGCCCGCCAGGGTGACGACATGGAGCAGGTTGGTGCTGCCTGGCGTGCCGAAGGGAACGCCGGCCAGCGCGATCAGTTTGGTGCCCGCCTTCCCGAAACCATGGCGCAAGGTCATCCGCTTGCCCTTGGCGATCATTTCCTCAAAGCTGCCGATGTCCTTGGTCGGTACGGGATGCGCGCCCCATAGCAGCGCCACGCGGCGCGCAGTCTTCATCGACGGAGTGAGGACGAGCATTGGCACGGAGGGTCGCTCACGCGCCACGCGCCGCGCCGTGCTGCCCGATCCGGTGAACACGGTGATTGCGCCGATCGGCACGGTGTCGGCGATGGTCATGCACGCGTGCGCCAGCGCGTCCGCCGTGGTCCGGTCGGGCGGGGTGTCGAGAAAGCGCACGCGCTCGCGGTAGGCGTCGTCGCGTTCGACCTGTGCGGCGATCCTGTCCATGATCGTGACCGCTTCCTCTGGCCAGGCGCCCGCGGCGGTTTCGGCGCTGAGCATCACCGCGTCGGCCCCGTCATAGACCGCGTTGGCAACGTCGGACACTTCTGCACGGGTCGGGGCTGGGCTTTCGATCATGGATTCGAGCATCTGCGTCGCCACGATCACCGGCTTGCCCATCAGGCGCGCCTTGTTGACGATCTTCTTTTGTAGCGGCGGGACTTCCTGCGGCTCCAGCTCCACGCCCAGGTCGCCGCGCGCGACCATGATGCCGTCGGCCAGCTCGATGATCTCGTCGAGGCGCTTCACCGCCATCGGCTTCTCGATCTTGGCGCAGATCGCCGGGCCATTCGCACCGATCAGCTTCTTCGCCTCGGCCACGTCATCTGGCCGCTGGACGAAGCTGAGCCCGATCCAGTCCGCTCCCTGTTCCACCGCAAAGGCGAGATCGCGCCGGTCCTTCTCGGTCAGCGCGGGAATGGGCACCTCCGCATCGGGGACGTTGACGCCCTTGCGGTCCGAAATCACCCCGCCGACCTCGGCCGAGCAGAGGATTTCGTCGGCGTCGGCGCGGATCACCTTGAGCCTGATCTTGCCGTCGTTGATCAGCAGCCGCTGGCCCTTTTCGAGCAGGCCGAACAGTTCGGGGTGGGGCAGCTCGACGCGGGTTTCGTCGCCTGGCTCGGGATTACGGTCAAGAGTGAAGTGGCCCGAATGGCGGATCACCGCCTTGCCATCCTTGAACGTGCCGACGCGCAGTTTCGGCCCTTGCAGGTCGCACAGGATCGCGATGGGGCGGCCGAATTCCTTTTCCAGGTCGCGGATCGCCTTGATCGTCTGCGCGTGGAAGGCATGATCGCCGTGGCTCATGTTGACGCGGAAGGCGTCGGCTCCGGCGCGCAGCAAGCGGCGGAGCATCTCGGGCTCGCGGCTGGCGGGGCCGGTGGTGGCGAGGATCTTGACCTTGCGGCCGCGCGGTTCGAGCTTCTGCATGGCGCACGGCTATGGCACAGCGGCGGGCCAACTCAAGGACTGCTTATGATGGATACGAATGCGCCACTTCCGCTGGATGAAATCGATGATGCCGTGGCCGCGGCGGCATTCCGCCGGCTGGTGCGCCATCTCCAGCATCGCCACGATGCACAGAACATTGATCTGATGGGCCTCGCCGGGTTCTGCCGCAACTGCTTGGCGGACTGGATCGTCGAGGCGGGCTATCCGGGCGACAAGGCGGCGGCGCGCGAGGCCATCCACGGCATGCCAGCCAACGAATGGAAGGATCGGTTCCAGACCCCCGCGACCGAGGAGCAACTCGCGCGAATGGCGACCAGCGTGGCGAAAAATCGCGTGGAATAGCGCCGCCCCGGCTTCACCCCGCGCGCCCCGCTGGCTATCCGCCCGGCAACCCGATTCTCAAAACATTGGAGCAAACCTGATAATGGCCGAGACCACTGACGATCGCCTGCGCCTGCTGATCGAGCGCATCGAACGCCTCGAGGAAGAGAAGAAAGGCATCGCCGACGACATCCGTGATGTCTATGCGGAGGCAAAGGCTGTTGGTTACGATGCCAAGATCATGCGGCAGATCGTCCGCCTCAGGAAAATGAAACCGGACGATCGCGCGGAAATGGAAATGATCCTCGATACCTACAAGGCCGCGCTCGGCCTCGGTTGATCGCATCGCGGGGGCCGCCCCGGAACCGAGTGCGGCCTTCGCGCATAAGTCCTTGTGATTGTTTTATCGCGAGGATGCCATGAATACCGAAATCCAGACCAAGCCTGTCGATGCCGCGTTTGTCGAGGAAACGGGCGAAGAACCCCGGATGCCCGGACATGAGAGCAAGCTTGACCGGCAGCCCGAATGGCAGCCCCGCTTCCCCGGTTCCGGGCGGCTGAAGGGCAAGATAGCGATCGTGACAGGCGGCGACAGCGGGATTGGCAGGGCCACCGCCGTGTTGTTCGCGCGCGAAGGAGCCAAGGTCGCGATCGCCTATCTCGAAGAGGATGACGACGCGCGCAAAACCGCCCAGGCGATCGAGGCGGAGGGGAGCGAAGCCTTGCTGCACCGCGGCGATCTGGGCGATCCCGCTGTTTGCCAGGCGCTGGTCGACGCGACCGTGGGCAAGTGGGGCGGGCTCGACGTGTTGATCAATAATGCGGGTGAACAGCATCCTGACGAGGATATTCGCGACATTACCGCCGAGCAGCTTCAGCGCACTTTCCAGACCAACATCTATTCGATGTTCTACCTCGTCCAGTCCGCCCGGCCGCATCTCAAGAAAGGCGCGGCGATCGTCAACTGCACCAGCGTGACGATGTATCAGGGATCAGCCAAGCTGCTCGACTACAGTGCCACAAAAGGCGCGATCACTGCGTTTACCCGCAGTCTGTCGGAAAGCCTCATCGAGGACGGAATCCGCGTCAACGCGGTCGCACCGGGGCCGATCTGGACCCCGCTCAATCCGTGTGGTGGCACTCCGCCCGAGGATATGGACGATTTCGGCAAGAACACGCCGATGGGTCGGCCGGGTGAACCTAATGAGGTCGCGCCAGCTTTCCTGTTCCTCGCCTGCGATGATTCGTCATATATGTCGGGCCAGGTGCTGCATCCGAACGGGGGCACCATCGTCAACGGATGAGGATGGCGTGATAACCCGGGAGTTTGCGATCCGTCGCCTAGGCACAAGTGATCTCGCAGGCTTTCGCGCGATGAATGCCCTGTTCGCCGATGTGTTCGCGGAGCCGGCGCAATATGCCGACCATCCGCCTGGCGACGAATACGCCCGCGACGTGCTCGCGCGCAGCGATACAATCCTGTTAGTTGCGGAGGCTGACGGTGCGCCAGTCGGGGCGCTTGCTGCATATGTCCTGCCCAAGTTCGAGCAGGCGCGGAGCGAGATCTATATCTACGACCTTGCCGTGTGCGCCCGATGGCGGCGGATGGGTGTCGCGAGCCGGCTGATCGAAGAGACGCGCCGGATTGGCCGCGAAATCGGCGCATGGACCGTATTTGTCCAGGCGGACACCGCAGCCGAAGATGAACCGGCCCGCTTGCTCTATCGCAAGCTTGCCTGTGACGAGATCGCCGCACTCCACTTTGACATCACGCCTTAGGCGGTGGTGGGCGGGATTACGGGTATGGCCTGGGCAGCACGCTTTCGCTGCCGATCAGCATTCATTTGCCGGCCGCGGTGCTGATTGCAGTGGCGGCAGGCGGCGGCCAGGTTGTCCCGCTTGTCGCTCCCTCCGTCCATCTTCGCCTTGAGGTGCTCGATGGTAGCGGCCAGGCTTGTGCCCTTGGGACCGAAGAATCGCTTGCAGTAAAAGCAGCGATGTCTCTGCTGCACAGCGAGTTCGTGCCGAATACGCTTCTTGCGCTTTCCCAAGCCCATTGTGCGAGCCTGCCGCCTTGCGGTTAAGGATTGTTTGACCTTGCCCTGATTGCCCCGCGCGCGGCGTTTCGCTAGGGGGCGCGGGTCATTTCAAACCAGGGTTTCCCATGGCCGGCCATTCCAAGTTCAAGAATATCATGCATCGCAAGGGCGCGCAGGACAAGAAGCGTTCTGGCCTGTTTTCCAAGCTCAGCCGCGAGATTACCGTGGCCGCCAAGATGGGGATGCCCGATCCCGACATGAACCCGCGCCTGCGCCTTGCTGTCAATGCGGCCAAGGCGCAGTCGATGCCCAAGGACAATATCCAGCGCGCCATCGACAAGGCGAGCGCGGCGGGCGGCGAGGATTACGAGGAGGTTCGCTACGAAGGCTACGGCCCCGGCGGCGTGGCGCTGATTGTCGAGGCGCTTACCGATAACCGCAACCGCACCGCCACCAACGTGCGTACAGCCTTCAGCAAGAATGGCGGCAACCTGGGCAGCGAAGGGTCGGTCCAGCACGGGTTCGAGCGGCTTGGCCTGATCGAATACGGCGCGGGCGCGGGCGACGAGGAAAAAGTGCTCGAAGCCGCGATCGAGGCCGGCGCCGACGATGTCGAGAGCGGTGAGGATGGCCACACGATCTGGACCGCCGCCGATGCGCTCCACGGGGTGGCGGGCGAGCTGGAGAAGACGCTCGGCCCGGCAGACGGCGTCAAACTGGCGTGGAAGCCCAACATCACGGTCGAGATGGACGAAGCCGGTGCGGCGACGCTGCTCAAATTGGTCGATGCGCTCGACGATGACGACGACGTCCAGACCGTGTGGGGCAACTACGAGATTTCGGACGAACTGATGGAAAAGTTGGCATGATGTCAGCTCCGGCAAGCGGGGCGGTGGCCTGATGTGGCCAATCGTTGCCAAGGCGCTGCTCGCCGGGGCGATGATTGCAGCCATTGCGGAGATCGGCAAACGGCTGCCCGCGACCGCGGCGATCGTCGCCTCGCTGCCGCTGGTATCGGTGCTGGGCATGATTTTCCTGTGGCGCGAATTGCCCGACGCGGAAAACATGGCGCGGCATTCGTGGGCGACGTTCTGGTATGTGCTCCCCAGCCTGCCGATGTTCCTGGCCATTCCGGCGATGTTGCGTGGCGGGGTGCCGTTCTGGATTGCGCTGGCATTGGGCTGCGCGCTGACGGTGGTGCTTTATTCGGCGATGATGCATCTGGGGCCGCGGCTGGGCCTCAGGCTGTGATGCTGATCCTCGGGCTCGACCCGTCGCTCAGCTGCACGGGTTGGGGCGTGATCCGGGTCGACGGAAGCCGCATTTCCCACGTTGCCAACGGGCAGGTGCCCACCGCTGCCACTGCGCCGATGGCCAGGCGACTGGCCACGCTGCAGGCAGAAATCGCCGCCGTCATTGCCGCGCATCAACCGGCCCGTGCGGCGGTGGAGGAGGTGTTTGCGAACAAGAATCCGCAATCCACGCTCAAGCTGGCACAGGCGCGCGGGGCGGTGCTCGCGGCATGCGGGATGGCCGGGCTGGATGTGCGCGAACACGCGGCGCGTGCGGTCAAGAAGGCGATTGTCGGGACCGGCGCGGCCGAGAAATCGCAGGTCCAGGCGATGCTGAAAATCTTGCTACCGGGGGCGGTGCTGGCCGGTGCCGATGCCGCCGACGCACTGGCCGTGGCCATTGCCGATGCACATGGCGGCGCGGCGCACTAGACGTCTTCGTACCGCGCCGGGCGCTTTTCCATTCCGGCCGTGACCGCTTCGATCTGGTTGCGGGTCCGCATAACGCCGTGTTGCTCGATGCTTTCCTCCATCAGGATCGCGTCGATGTCCCGTTCCGGCATCGCGGCGTGCAGACGCTTGGCGGCGCGGATAGCATGCGGATTGCGATCGGCGATCGTCGCCGCGATCGCCGTGGCCCGGGCGACAGGGTCGGCATCGACGATCGTGGCGAGGCCGAGTTCGCGCGCCTCCGCGCCGGAAAACTCGCGATTGGTATAGACCAGTTCGCGCAACACATCGTCGCGCACCAGCCCGCGCCACAGGGCATATCCGCCCATGTCGGGCACCAGGCCCCATTTCATCTCCATGATCGCGAGCCGGGTATCGGGGGCAACCACGCGAATATCGGCGCCACTGGCAATCTGCAGCCCGCCGCCGAAGCAGATGCCATGCACTGCGGCGATCACCGGTACGGGCAGCTTGCGCCATTGCATCGCGACCTGCTGGAACCTGTTGGCGTTGCCATAAGTGCGCTCGGTCAGCCCCGGCTCATCGGTCGCCGGGGGCCGCGCGAAATTCGCCAGGTCGAGCCCGGCGCAAAATGCCCGGCCTTCGCCGGCCAGCACCACCGCGCGCAACCCTTTGAGGTCGTGGAGATAATGGCCAGCTTCGATGATCCGGGCGAACATTTCCGGATCGAGCGCGTTCATCTTGTCGGGCCGGGTCAGGCGGACCTGTGCCACGCCATCCGTGCCCAGCCCGATGGAAACGCGATCGTTAGGGCGATAATCCATTGGTCCGTCCCCGTCAGGCAGCGCCGGCGCCAGCGGCGGCATTTATGCCGAGCGAGGCGAAATAGCGCCGCACGTTGCGCGCCGCCTGGCGCAGCCGCTGCTCGTTCTCGACCAGCGCGATCCGGACAAACCCCTCGCCTTCCTCGCCGTAACCGACGCCGGGCGCGACCGCGACATCGGCATGGATCAGTAATTGCTTGGAAAACTCGAGGCTACCCATGTCCTTGAGCGCGGGGGGCAGCGGCGCCCAGGCGAACATGCTCGCAGGTGGGGCCGGAATGTCCCACCCGGCGCGTCCCATCACCTCGACCAGCACGTCGCGGCGCTTGTGATAAAGCTGGCGGTTTTTCTCGACGATATCCTGCGGCCCGTTGAGCGCCGCGCAGGCGGCAGCCTGGATGGGCGTGAAGGCGCCATAGTCGAGGTACGATTTGACCCGCGTCATTGCCGCGATCAATTGGCGGTTGCCGACCGCGAAGCCGATCCGCCAGCCCGCCATCGAGAAGGTCTTCGACAAAGAGGTGAATTCGACCGCCACGTCCTTCGCGCCTGGCACCTGGAGAATCGAAACAGTCGGTTTGCCGTCAAAATAAAGCTCGGAATAAGCAAGGTCGGAAATGACCCAGACCTTGTTCTCGCGGGCCCATGCCACCAGTCGTTCATAAAAAGCGAGATCGACGGTTTCAGCGGTCGGGTTCGACGGGTAATTGACTACCAGCACCGACGGGCGCGGCACCGTGAAGGCCATCGCGCGTTCCAGGCTGCGGAAATAGTCCTCGTCCGGTGTCGTCGGCACGCTGCGGATCGTCGCACCTGCCAGGATGAAGCCGAAGGTGTGTATCGGGTAGCTGGGATTGGGCGCCAGCACGACATCACCTGGCGCGGTAATCGCGGTGGCGAGGCTGGCCAGCCCCTCCTTCGAACCCATCGTCACCACGACCTCGGTTTCGGGATCGAGGTCCACACCGAACCGGCGGCCATAGTAATTCGCCTGTGCGCGGCGCAGCCCGGGGATGCCCTTGGACTGTGAATAACCGTGTGCGCCGGGCTTCCCCGCCACTTCGCACAGCTTGTCGATGACGTGCTGCGGCGGGGGCAGGTCAGGGTTGCCCATGCCCAGGTCGATGATGTCCTTGCCGCTGCGCCGGGCCGCGTGCCGCATGGCGTTAACCTCCGCGATCACGTAGGGCGGCAGGCGCTTCATGCGGTAGAAATCGGTATCCATCGGTAGGTCTCGACTGCGGGAACCCGCGAATCCTAGGCTAATTCCGGTCGCGGTGGGAAGCGCTATTCGCTATCGTTGGCTTGAACCGACCTATCAGGAGCATGACATGGCCGAACGGCAGGATCCCTACGGCACCGTGTTCGACATGCAAGCCGAGACCATGCGCGAGATGATGGGCGCTTTTGGACTTCCCGGCACTGGCACCGGTACTGGCACTGGCGACGATGGCGGTCCGTGGGCGGAAACGGCGATGCAGTTGCAGACAATGTGGCTCCAGTTCCTCAACGACCAGTCGGACGCTGCGCCCGCCGCCCACGGGCTCGACCCGGCACAATGGATGCTGATGAGCCAGGGCTGGGCCAAGGCCATGCCGTTTCGACCCGAAGCGACGCAGAAGCTGGTCGAGGATTCGATGGCACTGTGGCAGGGCGTTATGGGCGCGATGATCGGCACCGCGACCGGCAGCGAAGACGCGAGGCCCGACCTGCCGAAGAAGGACCGCCGTTTCGCCGCGCCCGAATGGAGCGCCAACCCGGCTTATGCGCTGCTCCACCAGACCTATCTGATGCTGGCGGATTACTTCGTGAAGGCGGCCAAGGACGTCGAGGGTGTGCCTGCCGACAAGAAGGCACAGCTGCGCTTCGCTACCCAGGCGCTGGTGGAAGCGATGAGCCCGGACAATTTCCTTGCCACCAATCCGGTGGTGCTAAAGCGCACGATCGAGACCGGCGGGCAGAACCTGGTCAAGGGAATGCGCCACTTGATCGCCGACCTGAAGCGCGGCCAGCTTACACACACTGACCCGCACGCATTCCGGCTCGGCGAAAACATCGCTGCGACGCCCGGCAAGGTCGTCCACGAGACGCCGCTCTACCAGCTCATCCAGTACGCGCCCGCGACGCCTCAGGTCATGGCGACACCGCTGGTGATCTTTCCGCCGTGGATCAACCGTTTCTACATCCTCGACCTGAATCCCGCCAAAAGCTTCATCAAGTGGGCGGTCGACCAGGGGATCAGCGTGTTCGTGGTGAGCTGGAAATCGGCCGACGCGAGCATGAAGGACGTGGTTTGGGACGATTACATCCGCGGCCAGATCCAGGCGATCGATCATATTCGCGCGCGGCTTGATGTGCCTGCGGTTCACACGATCGGGTATTGCGTGGCGGGCACCACGCTCGCCGCGACGCTGGCGATCCTCGCGCGGCGGGGCGAGGCGGACAAAGTGCAAACCGCGACTTTCTTCACCGCGCAGGTCGATTTCGAGCGGGCCGGGGAACTGCTCAATTTTGTCGACGAGAGCCAACTCGAAATGATCGGCAAGCTGACGTCCGAAGGCTATCTCGATGGGCGCTGGATGGCCGCCACGTTCAATGCCCTGCGCGGCAAGGACCTCATCTGGAATTACGTCGTCAACAACTACCTGTTGGGCGAGGATTACCCGGCGTTCGACCTGCTCCACTGGAACGGCGATGTCACCAACCTGCCGGCCAAATGGCATGGCGCGTACCTGCGCGATCTCTACCGCGACAACAAGCTGATCCAGGCGGACGCGATGTCGGCGGACGGCACCCCGATCGACCTGACGCTGGTCAAGACGCCCACGTACGTCCAGGCGGGGCGCGAGGACCACATCGCACCCGCCGAGAGCGTGTGGCGGATCACCGAGCATTTCAGCGGCGAGGTGACGTTCCTGCTGGCCGGATCGGGCCATATCGCCGGGGTGGTGAACCCGCCGGGCGCGAACAAGTACCAGTACTGGACCGGCGATAGTGAGGCCGCCTCGCTCCAGGAGTTCGTCGCTGGCGCGACCGAGCACCCGGGGAGCTGGTGGCCGCACTGGCTCGCATGGCTGGAGGGGCGGGACGGCGATAAGGTAGCGGCCAAGGGCAAGCGCGTGCCCGGCGGCAAGGGCGATACCGTGATCGAAGACGCACCGGGGCGGTACGTGATGACGCGGTGAACCGCTTTCCACACGTTCGCAGTTCTTTGCTCGTCATCCCCGGCTGACCCGCAACACCGATTGTTTGGCGAACCGCAGGGTTCGCCGTACGAGGCCGCTTGCGGATTTATGCTGCACTGCACAAAAATCGCTTGACTTAGCGATTGTGTTGCCTATTTTGTGCACTGCAACATAACCGGGCCATTCGCCCGCAGCACAGGAATTGACGTCATGGCTACCCAGCCGGAAAGCAAGATCGATGTCGCGGCCGAAAAGGCTTATGCCGAAGCTTCGGCTGCGAAGAAGGCCGAAGCCGCCAAGGCTGAACCCGTAAGGCCCGCTACGCCAACCGCGTCGGCTCCCGCGCCGAAGAGGGCCACTGCGCCCAAGAAGGTCGTGGCGAAGAAGATCATGAAGAAGAAGGCGGCCGCCAAGCCCGCCCAGAAGAAGACCGTTCTCAAGAAAGCTCCCATCAAGAAGGTCGGCGCCGTCAAGGCTTCGACCGCAGCCCGCACCCCCGCGCCCAAGGCCACCCAGTTCAAGGACAAGATCATGACCACTGCCAAGACCACCGCCACCGATTTCACCGCCCAGATGAAGAACACCATGGCCACCGCGCAGGAACGCGCCAAGGCCGCTTACGACAAGAGCAGCGAAATGGCCGCCGAAATGGGCGAATTTAGCAAGGGCAACCTCGAAGCCGTCGTCGAATCGGGCAAGATCCTGGTCGCGGGCGTGCAGACCATCGCCAAGGGCCAGTTCGAGGACGGCAAGGCTGCTGTTGAAACCATGACTGCAGACGTCAAGGAGATGGCCGCGGTCAAGTCGCCGACCGAGTTCGTGCAGCTGCAGGGTAAGCTCGCCAGCCGCAACTTCGACGCTGCCGTTGCGCAGGTTTCGAAGACCACGGAAGCTTGGGTGAAGCTGGCGAACGACGTGTTCGCACCGCTGTCGAGCCGCGCCAGCCTGGCGATGGAGAAGGTTCGCAAGGCCGCCTGACCCAGCGCCCTTCGCAACGGGCCCGCCACTCTCCTCTCCTCCGACGGGTCCGCTGTATCGGGGCCGGAACGTCTCATGGCGTTCCGGCCCCCTTTCATGTTGAGGACGCGTGTGCACTCGTTTGCGCGCCATTAACCGCCGATTGCCACATTGCGCGCCTTGCGATTGCCGCCACGGATACGATATTGCCGCTGCCATGACCCGAATTCCCGCCAGCCTGCCGATGATCCCGCCCAACCGCGTTCGCGCGGCGAACGAGGACGGCGTTGGGACCGGAACTGACGACCAGGTTGGCGTTGCCACCAAGACCAAGACCCGCCCGAAGAAGCCGAGCCAGTACAAGGTGCTGATGCTCAACGACGATTACACGCCGATGGAATTCGTGGTGATCGTGCTCAAGCGGTTCTTCCGCATGGACATGGAAGAAGCAACACGGGTTATGCTTCACGTGCACCAGCGCGGGGTGGGCGTGTGCGGCGTGTTCCCCTACGAAGTCGCCGAGACCAAGGTGAACCAGGTCATGGACTTCGCCAAGCAGAACCAGCACCCACTCCAGTGCACGCTGGAAAAGGCCTGACCTCGCCGCATTTTCGCGCTAGGGGCACCTGGTGTTCGCCTCAATCCCTAAGATCGATCGCTACATTTTCCGGCTGACGGTCGTGCCCATGACGGGCGTATTTGCGCTGGCGGCATCGCTGCTACTGCTGGACAAGATGCTGCGATTGTTCGACTTCGTCGCGGTCGAGGGCGGGCCGGTCGGCGTGGTGTTCAAAATGCTGGGCGCGCTGATCCCGGAGTATGCCAGCCTCGCAATCCCGCTTGGCCTGCTGCTCGGTGTCCTCCTGGCGTTTCGCAAGCTGGCGACCAGCAGCGAGCTTGACGTGATGCGCGCGGTGGGGCTGGGCTACTTCCGGCTGTTGCGCGTCCCCTACATCATCACCGCCGTGCTGATGGCGGTCAACATCGCGCTGGTGTTCTACATCCAGCCGATCAGCCGTTACTATTACGAACAACTCGACTACGAATTGCGCTCTGGCGCGCTTGGCGCCTCGATCAAGGTGGGCGAGTTCACCACGCTGGCGGACCGAATGGCGCTGCGGATCGAATCGAGCGAGGATGACGGGCGCCGCCTCCAGGGAATTTTTGCCCGTTTTGCCGACAACAAGGGCCAGGTCCTGTCCATCACTGCGCGCGAAGGGTCGTTCCTCGCCACCACCGATAGCCCCGATACCATCATCCTGCGCCTGGCGGACGGTACGATCGTGCAGGATACCGGCGGTGCCGATGCGACGCCGCGCGTGCTGAGCTTCACCCGCCACGACTTGCCGATCGACCTTCCCCGTATCGAGGAATTCCGTGCGCGCGGCGATGCGGAGCGCGAATACATCCTGCCCGAATTGCTTCGCATTGGTTGGAGCGAGACGCAGCCCGAACAGAAACGCGCGGCCAGCATCGCGAGCTTCAATTTCCGCCTGGTCGAGGTGGTCATGATGGCGCTGATGCCGCTGCTCGCGGTCGCGCTCGCGATCCCGCCCAAGCGATCGACCAGCGCGCTTGGCGTGTTCGTGTCGATCGTGATGGTGGTCAGCTATCACAAGATCAACCAGTACGCGGAGGATATCGCGGCTTTGGGCCGGGTCGATCCGATCCTGGCGCTGTGGGGGCCGATGGTGTTGTTCGCGGCGCTGATCCTGTGGATGTACCACCGCGTCGCGCACGTCCCCGGTGGACAGGCCATTGGTGCGCTTGAGGTGTTCTTCGCAAAGCTGGGCAAGCGGATACGTGCGCTGTTTTCCCGCCGCGAACGTCGCGCCAGGCGCGCGGCTCGCGCAGTTCCGGCGGAATAGGGATATTCCCCGATGCAGCTCGATTTCTTTCCCTCGCGCACACTGACACTCTATCTGGCAAAGCTGTTCGCGGTGCGGATCCTGGCGATGCTCGCGGTACTTGTGCTGGTGCTGATGATGCTCGATCTGCTGGGCCAGAGCGGCAAGATCCTGGCTGTGTCCGGCAATGGCCAGGCTGAATTGCTGACCTACGTCAGCTTGCGTGTGCCGCAGCTGATCGCCCGGTTTCTCCCCTATTCGGTGCTACTGGCAACGATCATCACCTTGATCACGCTCAACCAGAACAGCGAAGTGGTGGCGATGAAGGCTGCGGGGCTTTCCGCGCATCAGGTGCTGGCACCACTGTTCCTGACCGCGGCCCTGGTTTCGGTCGGCAGTTTCATGTTTAACGAACGCGTCGTGACGCGGGCGAATGCCACGCTCAAGGCGTGGGAAGGGGCGGATTTTGGAACGATCCCGACCGATTCCGGCATCCGTAGCAATGTCTATCTGGCCGACGGCAACGACATCCTCACCGCGGCAACGCTGACTGGAAACGGTGACAATATCGTGATGCGCGATGTCACCTGGTATCGCCGCGCGTCCGGCGGCATCTTGGCCGAGCAGGTGCGCGCGTCCCGCGCCACTTATGCCGCACCGGGCTGGCGGCTGGAGGATGTCGAGCGCTTCGAGGTTGCCTCCGCCGATACCGTCAATGGCGCGAGCCTGGTGGTTGGGGCAGGCTTGACGCCCGAGCAGATCGACCTCGATAGCGTCGATCCCGATGCCCAGGGATTCTTCGAGCTGCGCCAATCGATCAACGCTTATGAGCGCGTCGGCCGCCGTACCGCCGAACTTGAGGCAAAGTGGTGGCACAAGCTGTCGGGGCCGCTATCGGCGTTCCTGATGCCGCTGCTGGGTGCGATCGCGGCCTTTGGTCTCGCGCGTTCGGGGCAGCTGTTCGTGCGCGCGATCATCGCAATGGCGCTCGGTTTCGCTTACTTCGTGATCGACAACGCGGCGCTGGCGATGGGCAGCTTTGGGGGATATCCGCCATTCCTGGCGGCCTGGGCGCCGTTTTTCCTGTTCCTGTTCATCGGTGAAACAGTGCTGGTGCGGACGGAGGAATAACGGTTAGCGAAGCCGCATCGTGCTGCGCGCGATCCTGGCGACGAGCGTCCACATGCCCGGGTGATTGGCTCCGTCATACGTCGAATCGACGCCGAGGTGCGCGGCAATGCGCCGGTGCGCCTCGGGCAGGTCATGATAGGGCATGGACGGCATCAAATGATGGAGCGCATGATAGCGCAGGCCCACCGGCGCCCAGATCTCCGCGATCCGGCCCGGCGGCGGCACGTTGACCGAATCGAGGAATTGCGCGGTCACCGTCATCGGCTCGCCCTCGTTCTCCCACAGGTGCGCGACCAGCGTGCGAAGCTGGTTGAGCACGGCCGTCAGCGACAGTACCGCCAGCGCGATCAGCAACGGCCGCCAGCCGAGCACCTGCGTGCTCGCCAGCAGCGCGATCGCCCAGGCCGATCCGGCGGCCTCCTGCCACAGCACCCGTGCCTTCATCTCGCCTTCCGGCGGACGGCGGCGGAACTGGGGGTTGATCGACAGTGCCGACATCCGTTCCCACACCAGCCGGCGGACAGGCGGCATCAACGCCCCCAGCGGGACCAGCACAGCAAAGCGCAGCAGCAGCGCGACCGGCGCCAGCAGCGCAATCAGCACGAACAGCGGCAGGGTCCACGGCTTCATAAGTGCGAGCGGCAGGTATTCGGGATCCTCCAGCGTGCCATAGCGCGTGCGCGCATGGTGCAGCGTGTGCACCCCTTCGTACATGAACGATGGCGTCAGCAGGGGTATCCCCACAAGCAGGTTCCACCCCAGCCTAAAGCCGGGCAGCGCATCGCGATGGATATGGGTCAATTCGTGGATGAACATCAGCGCGCGATAGAACGCCAATGCTGCCACCAGCCCGAGCACCACCGCCAGGGCAGGGCTGGCGACCAGGATAGCGCCCGCCAGCGCCGCATAGGCAACACCGGCCGAGGCGGCCATGTCCGCCCAGTAGATCGCGGGGCGTGCTTCGCCAATGTCCCTGGTCAGGTCGCGCGCTGCGCGCAGCATCTCTTTGTCGTCGCTCAGGACGAACTGCGCCCGGGTCGCGCGTGCGGGCGACTGGGAGAGCACAGGGTCGATGGTCTGCTGCATGGTCATGGTCTAGTTTCCGGATCGTGCCTTACCGCAACTGGGGGCGCTGGCACAAACAACTCGTCTGGGCGGCATGATCGACTGCCTTGCTTGACTTGGGCGTCAAGCGCAGTGAGGGCTAGCCCATGCTGAACGCGCGACCCCAGAGCACCGCTGAAATAGGTATCCGCCCGGTTTCGGGCAAGGCCGGGCGCGCCGCCTTCGTCGACCTGGGGCGGGCGTTCGCCGCGCGTGTGCCCAACAGCGTGCCCCAGCTCCGCTCCGAACAACTCGAGCTCGTCGATCCGGAAAGGAACCCGTTCTTCGGCCATGCGCGGGTGCAACTGTTCCTGGCCGAGCGCGACGGTCGGCTGGTCGGGCGTATCTCCGCGCATGTCGACGAGCTGGCGCTCGCCATGCCTGCCGACCAGGGCTTTGGCCCCGGCACCGGCCTGTTCGGCTATTTCGATGCCGAGGACGAGGCAGTGGCCCATGCGCTGCTGGCGCGCGCCGAGGACTGGCTGAGGGAGCAGGGGATGACCCGCGTGCTCGGCCCGATCTCGCTCTCGATCTGGGAGGAGCCGGGCCTGCTGGTGCGGGGCCAGGACCATCCGCCGATGATCATGATGGGCCACCATCCGTCGCATTACCGCAAATGGATTGAAAGCGCCGGCTACGCCCTTGCCAAGACGCTGCTAACCTATGAACTCGACGTGCAGCGTGACTTTCCCCCGCTCGTGCAGCGTATCGTTGCGTCGGGTGAACGCAATGCCCGGATCACCGTGCGCTCCGTCGACAAGAGCCGCTGGGACGAGGAGGCGCGCACCGTGCTTGCTATCCTCAACGATGCCTGGTCGCGCAATTGGGGCTTCGTTCCCTTTACCGAAGCCGAGATCGCCTATGCCGGAAAGAAGCTGCGCCCATTGATCCGCGAGGACATCAACATGATCGCCGAGCTTGACGGGCGCCCGGTCGCCTTCATGCTGACATTTCCCGATATCAACAGCATGCTTTCGCGCATCGATGGCAAGTTGTTGCCGACCGGCTGGTTCCACATGCTGCGCTGGCTGCACAAGCCGGTCCGTTCGGGAATGCGGGTGCCACTGATGGGGGTGCTGCGGGAACTGCAGAATTCGCGCCTGGCCAGTCAGCTGGCCTTTATGCTCATCAGCCAGATCCGCCGCAACGCGGTCGCAAATTACGGTTCGGAACGTGGCGAGATTGGCTGGATCCTCGACGACAATCAGGGGATGAAGGCGATTGCTGATGCGATCGACAGCAAGGTCAACCGGGAATACGGCGTGTTCGCCAAACCATTGTGAGACCACGTGTGGCGCGCAGGCCACGTTCCACCTTCAATTGCGCCTGCGGTGGGAACGGCAGTCCGCGCGGCGGGTTCGATTGCCGATGGCGACCAGCCATCCGGAGCACGAGCACGACATGCCAAAATCCACGACGGCCCGATCTGAAGGGCGCGCGATCGGGCAGGTTCTGGTGGTCGAAGACGATGCCCTGCTCGCGCTCGACATCGAACAGGCACTGCTTGATGCCGGGGCCGCCGGTGTACGATTGTGCCCATCCACAAGCGAGGCGTTGATCCTGCTGCGTGAAAATCGCTTCGATGCGATTGTCCTGGACGTCCACCTAGCCGACCGCAGTGATGGCTGGGCCATTGCCGAGCTAGTCGACAGCATCGGACCGCGCCCACCGCGTATCGTCTTTTCGACCGGTGCGCCGCAGGATATCCCCTCCGAGATTGCCGAACTCGGGACTGTGCTGGCCAAACCTTATCATCCCCGTGATCTGATCCGCGCGGTCGCGGCGCCCGCGCGTAAGGGACTGATGTCAAGGTTGCGCGCGCTTCGCGCCTGAATGACACGGACGCATCGACGACAACAGATTGGGAAAAGAAAGAAGGCCTCTGCTCGCAAGGAGCAGAGGCCTTTCGGGATCGTATCACCAGCCGCTTGGACGGGAGGGGGGGTCTCGGCGGTGACAATTGGATAATGCGCGGCCTGAAGGCCGGTTCCCGTCCATGCAATTTTTTTTCGCAATGGCTGAAAATTTTGACAAGGGCCGTCTTTCCAACGGGTTGGGCTCTCGCAACGCAGTGAGGGTTTTGCCCGCAGGCGGCCCAGATTTGTGCGCTTTAATTATCTCGTGCGCATTTGGCCGGCGAGCAGGTGCCATGTGTGGAACTTTGCGGGCAGGCGGGCGTTTGTTCCGTCGCACGCCGCCACGGGGCGGCGCGCTGATCAGGGAAGGGAATTCATGTCGCTTGGTGAACAGGTCGCCGCCAACCTGCCGTTTCTGCGCCGTTATGCGCGCGCACTGACAGGCTCGCAGGCAACCGGTGACGCATTTGTGCGTCAAACTCTCGAGGCCGCTCTGGCCGATGATAGCGTTGCCGCCAGTCTCGAAGGCGGCCGAGTGCCGCTCTATCGTGCTTTCAACAAGGTTTGGTCGAGCGCTTACCTCGAAGTTGCCGACAACGACGCCGGCGGCAGCCTGCACGAACAGGCCGCGCACGATCGGTTGCGTTCGATCACCCCGCTCAATCGGCAGGCGCTCTTGCTGACGACGCTGGAGGATTTCAGCTTGTCGCAGACCGCCAATATCATGGATCTCGACGAAGGTTCGGTGCAGAAACTGGTGGAAGAGGCCGTGTCGGAAATCGACCGGGAATCCACCACCAGCGTCCTGATCATCGAGGACGAGCCGCTGATCTCCATGCAGCTTGAGGATCTCGTCACGTCGCTGGGGCACGAGGTGTGCGGCACCGCTGCCACACGTACCCAGGCGCTTGAAGTCGTGGCGCAGCAGACCCCCGGATTGGTACTGGCCGATATCCAGCTTGCCGATGGCTCGTCGGGTCTCGACGCTGTTGATGACATCCTTGCGATCGACAGCGTTCCCGTGATCTTCATCACAGCCTATCCCGAACGCCTGCTCACCGGCGACCGGCCGGAACCGACATATTTGGTCACGAAGCCGTTCAAGGAATCCACCGTTCGCACGGCGATCAGCCAGGCGTTGTTCTTCGGATCGAGCCGTCCACTCGGCTGAGTATTCAAACGATGATCCATCGGCCCGCCGCTGCCAGCCTGGCAGCGGCGGGTCTTTTTATTCGGGGTTGCGGTAGCGGGCGCGGATCGCGAAATCGCTCTGCCGCCTGATCGGCACGGTCAGCACACAGCGCACACCGTCCGGCGCGAACTCGATTTCGACCGGGCGGCTGAATTCATGCGCCACTACCTTTTCGAGCAGGTCGGTTCCGAAACCGCGCTTGCGATCCGCTGGAACTGCGGGGCCACCGGTTTCCTGCCAGGTGATGCGGGCAGTATCGTTGCCGATCATTTCCCAAACCACCGATACGCTGCCGCCCGGCTGGCTGAGCGCCCCGAACTTGCTGGCATTGGTCGCGAGCTCGTGCAGCGCGAGGCCCAGCGAAAGCGCGTCGTTGGGCGCGAGTTCGGCGGGGGGGCCGGTCATTTCGACCGCGTGTTCGTCGCCGCCCAGATAGGGGCGCAGTTCGATCTCAACGATATCGCGCAGCGCGGTCATTCCCCATTGTGAGTTCGTGAGCAGATCGTGCGTCGCGGACAGAGCGCGAACCCGACCTTCGAGCCCATTGGCGAAATCATCGACATTGTCAGACCGCCGCCGCGTCAACGAGATGATCGACAAGACATTGGCGAGTGAATTCTTCACCCGGTGATTCAACTCGCGGGTCAGCGAAGCGCGGATCGAGTTCTGCTCCTCAAGCCATTCGAGCGACGCCTGGTCTTCCTTGACCTGCTGGGTCAGCAATCGGACCACTACCATCAAAAGGCTGGCGACGAGCAAGCCAAACAAAAGGGTCGCCATCGACAGGTTAGACAGCGAGTTCGGGCGGCTCGCCTCCACCTCCAGGGTCATGGACCGATTGGCGATCAGCAGTTCTTGCGTGACCGTCAGCCCGCGGTCATCGGTTTCGGGGCGGATTTCGGCCAGGATGTGGTCCGGATCCGGTTCGCCGTCGTACAGCCGGATACCGTGCACCTTGCGGTCGTCCATCCGCAGCGCGGCGGCGACGAAATCGCCGGCATTGAACGGGCTGTAGATGAAGCCGCGCAACTGGCGACCGGGACCGAACCGATCGAACACGGGCATGTAAATCACGAATCCCGGTGCGTGGCTGTCGGCCTCTTCCTGCGCCAGCACCACCTTGCCGCTGGCGGTCGGCCGCTCGTTCATGACGGCGGCGTCCATCGCGGCACGGCGATGCGGTTCAGAATACATGTCATATCCCAGCGCCCTGCGATTACGCTGTGTGTCGGGGTGGAGGTAAGTGACGGGAACGACCAGGCGAGTCGTTGGCCCGGGCATTGGCGAGACGCGGAACTGGCCGGGGGTCTGGCTTGCCATCGACAATTCGAAGGCTGCGACGCGGCGCGGATCGACCGCGCGGGCCCAGCCAATTCCCTCGGCCCCGCGATAATCCGAATCAAGCCGCAATTCCTGCACGAATTCGCGGAATTGCCGTTGGGGAATGGTTTCCTGAGTAGAAAAAAGCGCGGCACCGGCGCGAAGGTATGCCGACGCCGCATTCGCACGGCGTTCGATCGCGGATCCGATTGTCCGGGCTTTGTCGCGCAGGACCGCGTCTTTGTTCTGACGCTCGACCCGTTCGATCGCGAACACACTAAGCGTGGTTACCGCAGCGACGAGCAGGAACAGCGCCACCGGCATGGCGCGGGGATAGAGCACCAGCCATTGCCGGACACGATCACTCCCCCTTCGTCGCTTTCCAGCCGTTGATTGCACCCGGTCCGTTCCAAACTAACTAAATGGCCGAAGTGTGCGACCCCATGGCAGGGAACCAAACAATCGCCGCTTCGTTCCCCGGTTCGGCACTTTCGTGCAAAGCATGTGCAACGTGCCGCTAACGGCATTAATCCAGGGTGAGTTCGAATTACTGCGATGGCAACGGCGAGGGAAAACGGGAAGTCCGCGGCGTCCGACAAGGCGGCAGCGGGCGCGAAGGCGGGCAAGCCGGATTGGGCGGACGGGCTCCGTCAACTCTACGATGCAGTGGTGGAGGAGCCGCTACCGGACAATTTCAAAGATTTGCTGGCGAAACTGGATCGCAAGAGCTGATGGCGACCCACGCCCGCACGGCTGCGGACAAGGCCGATTTCAAACGTGAGCTGACCGGGGTGGTGCCGCACCTGCGTGCTTTCGCGCGCGGTTTGTGTGGCCGACCCGACTTGGCCGACGACCTCGTGCAAGAGGCTCTGCTGAAGGCCTGGGCCGCGCAGGACCGGTTCGAACCAGGTACATCAATGCGCGCCTGGACTTTCGTGATCCTTCGCAATGCCTATCTCACTGACATGCGCCGCAACAGGTTTCGCGGAGAATACGACGAAGGTGTTGCGGAACGCATCCTGACCGCACCCGCCGGGCAGGAGGAACCAATCCACCTCAGCGATATGCATCGGGCGTTGTTGACCCTTCCGCCCGAACGGCGCGAGGCGCTGTTGCTGGTGGGCGCGGGCGGGTTCAGCTACGAGGAAGCGGCGGAAATCTGCGGTTGTGCCGTGGGTACGATCAAGAGCCGCGTTGGGCGCGCGCGCGCCGCGCTTTCGACCATGCTGGAGGATGGCTCTATCCCCCAGCGTTCCACCGATGACCAGGCAGCGCACCGCGCGATCCTGGAGGAGCTGGATCAGGTTGCGGCCGGCAACGGCGTCGCTGCCAAGGTTTGAGCGGAAATTAGCGCCGTTTCGCTTGCCCCGGCGCCGCGCCGGCGTAACAAGGCGGCGTAATGGAGGAACTCCCCGTACAACCGCCCCGCGCAAACCGCCGCATGGCGTTTGCCGCGCAGGAGCTGCGCCTGATCTCGGCGCTCGTGCTGTTGCTCGGGCTTGGCCTGTTCCTGGCGCTGCCGTTTGTGCTGTCGATCGGGTCGGTCGTGTTTCTTCCGGTGGTAACGGCAGTGGTGCTGACGATCATCCTGTCCCCCCTGGCCGACCGGTTATCGGGCTGGGGGTTGCCTAATGTCATCGCCTCCCTGATTGCGCTTGCGGCGTTCCTCGGCATCGTGCTGGTTGCACTCGCCACGATCCTGCAACCGGCGATCGCGCTGTTCGACAGCTTGCCCGAAATGACCCAGCGGGTCGCCCAGCGTTTCGCTGAATTGCGAAGCCAGTTCGCCTGGCTCGCCGCGGCGAACGAGCGGCTCGCGGAGGTTATGGGCGGCAGCGATGGCAACCGCGTGGTACTGGCAAGCCCGTCGATGCTGGAACAGGTTGCGTTCGCGACGCCCAGCGTGGTGCTGGAGGTCCTGCTGACTTTCCTGATGACGTTCTTCATGATCGAAGCGCGGGTGCGGCTGCGGCGGCATCTGCTGTTCGATCGCGCTTCGTTCGGGACCAGCATTAAGGCAGCACGCGTGCTGCGCGAGATACAGGACCGGGTCGCGGCCTATATTCTTACCGTTACCTGGATCAATGTGGGGGTCGGGCTGATAGTGGCGCTGGGTGCCTGGGCGCTGGGCGTCGAGGCGCCAATCATGTGGGGCGGGTTGGCTGCGCTGCTCAATTTCATCCCCTACATCGGCCCGCTGGCGATGACCGTGTTGCTGGCACTGTTCGGAATCGGCACCGCCGATACCGTGCTTCTCGGGATCATCCCGGCGCTCGCCTATCTCGGTCTGCATACGATCGAATCAAACGTCGTAACCCCATCAATACTGGGCGCACGTTTCACGATGAACCCCGTGATGATCCTGATCGCGTTCAGTTACTTCACCTGGATCTGGGGGGTCTTCGGGGCACTTCTGTCCGTGCCGATCCTGCTGATGCTGACGGCATTTTTCGATCACGTGGGCCGACCCAACCTGATCGGTTTCGTGTTTGGCGAACCGCTGTTTGGCGAGAACCTGCTCGCACGCGGGAGCGAGCATGACATACAGGACCCCCAGCACGGCTGAGATTGCAGGGCCCGCCCCGTTTCGGGGACGGGCACTGCACGATCAGCGGGCGGTTCAGCCGGGGTATTGCCAGGTCGTACCCCTCGCGAGATTCTCGGAAGCGAAGCTCCAGTTGAGTTTCCCGCCGATCACCGCGTCTAGATAAGCCGGGCGCTTGTTCTGGTGATCGAGGTAATAGGCGTGTTCCCAGACGTCGATCGTCAGCAGCGGGTTGAAATGCTGGTCGGCAAGGGTGTCGCCATCATGAGTTTCCTCGATCGAGAGCTTGCCCCCCTTTTCGGCCAGCCACACCCAACCGCTGGCAAAGTGGCCCGCGCCGCGCTCGGCAAGCTGCTTGTTCAGCGCATCGAGTGAACCAAACGCGTCGTCGATCATCGATGCGAGTTCATCCGACGGCGAACCCCCATCGGCCGCCAGCGAGTGCCAGTAGAACCCGTGGTTCCAGCTCTGCGCCGAATTGTTGAACAGACCCTGGTTCTTGCCGCGCGCCGCCGCGATCACCTCTTCTAGCGACTTGTCGGCATGTTCCGTGCCCTCGATCGCGGCATTGGTCTTGTCGATGTAGGTCTGGTGATGCTTGCCGTGATGGAACGACAGCGTCTCGGCTGAAATGGCGGGTTCGAGCGCGGTGTCGGCATAAGGCAGATCGATCAATTTGAAGGCCATTGGTTTTCCCCTGGGCTTGCGGTTGCAGGATTGGTGTCTCGTGATGCCAACGCATCGGCGGGCGATGGGTTGCCCGCCATGTGGGTATCGTCGCGCGTTCTGTCGACCGCTGTCGTGACCGCCACGTCCATGGTCACATTGCCGAGGGTGCGCATTATGTCGGGCAGCATCTCGACCGCGACGAGCAGCGCGAGCGGTTCGACCGGCACGCCCATTGCGATCGCGATCGGGCCGATCGAGATGACGAAGCTGATCGAGCCGGGCAGGCTGACCGACCCGACGCTGATGACGAACGCGACCGCGATTCCCGCGAGCAGGATCATCGGGCTCAGTTCGACGCCCGCGAGTGTGGCGACATAGATTGCGACCGCCATGTTCATCGCCGGGCTGGTCGCGCGGAAGATCGCGACCGACAGCGGCAGGGCGAAATCGGCGGTGCTCTCACGCACGCCCAGTCGCCGCGCGGTTGCGAGCATCGCGGGCAGGCTGGCGAGCGAGCTCTGGGTCGAGAGTGCCACCGCTTGTGCAGGGATCATCGCGCGGGCGAAGGCCAGCGGGTTCATCCGGCCCAGCACGATCGCCAGCACATAGCCCGCCAGCATGATCACCGTGCCCATCGCGGTGACCGTCAGGATGTAGTGGACGAGCGTGGCAAAAGCCCCGCCGCCCGCCTTGGCCGCGACGCCGACCGCCAGCGCGAACACGCCGACCGGCGCGAGCCACAGGACCCAGCCGATGATCGTCAGCATGGCATTCGCCATCGCGCGAAAAAACCCCAGCAGCGTGGCGCGCTGCCCCTCCGGCAGACGCGCCACGGCCACCGCGAACACCGCGAAGAAAATCGTCAGCGGCAGCATTGCTGTTTCGGCCGCCGCCGCAACTACGTTGGGCGCGACGAGCGAAGTGACGAAATCGGCGATACCGGGCACTTGCTGTGGTGTGATCGTCTCGGTCTCCAGCAGGCTCGCGGCTGCGGCCGGGATGGGAAAGGTATCGAGCAGCAGTGGCATCAGCACCGCGGTCGATGTGCCGCTGAACACCAGCACCGCGAACACCAGCATCAGCATGCGCCGCGCCACCCGGCCCGCGCGCGCCGCGCGGACCATCTGCGCGATGCCGACCACCAGCAGCGCCGCGACCAGCGGAATGATCGTCATCTGCAGCGCGCGCAGCCACAGCGCGCCAGTCGGCTCCGTGATGGCCAGCAGGGCCGTAATCACGCTGCTTTCCGCTAGCACCCACCCAAGCAGCAGCCCGGCGACGAGCCCGCCGAATGTCCACCACACCGGCAGGCGGATGGCTATCAGTTCGCCGCCGCTTTCGGTTGTCTCGCGCGCCATTCGCACTCCGTCACTCTTCCCTTCGGCGCCTAACCGCGCCAGAAGCGCGTGGCAAACCGCAATCGGGATAGAAAGAACGCATGGGACGCAAGTTTTTCGGCACCGACGGCATCCGGGGCCGCACCAATCAGGGCGTCATGACCGCCGCCACCGCGATGCGCGTCGGCCAGGCGGCGGGCACGCATTTCCTGCGCGGCGACCACCGCCACCGGGTGGTCATCGGCAAGGACACGCGCCTCTCGGGCTACATGATGGAATCGGCGCTCGTCGCGGGGTTCACCAGCGTGGGCATGGATGTGATCATGACCGGGCCGCTGCCCACACCCGCGATCGCCCTGCTCACCCGCGAGATGCGCGCGGACCTGGGCGTGATGATCTCGGCCAGCCACAACAAGTTCGAGGACAACGGGATCAAGCTGTTCGGCCCCGACGGTTTCAAGCTGTCCGACGCGGACGAACTGGCGATCGAGGCGCTGATGGAGAGCGAGCCCGCACTCGCGCCCGCCGAACAGGTCGGGCGCGCGCGCCGGATCGAGGACGCGCGCGGGCGCTACATCCACGCGGTCAAGCAGTCGGTTGCCAGCGACATCCGCTTCGACGGGTTGAAGGTCGTGGTCGATTGCGCCAATGGCGCCGCCTATCAGGTTGCGCCGTCGGCGATCTGGGAACTGGGGGCGGACGTCGTCAGCATTGGCGTGGCGCCTAACGGGATCAACATCAATGCCGGGGTCGGCTCAACCTCATTGGAGGCGATCAAGGCGAAGGTGGTCGAGGAAGGCGCCCATGTCGGGATCGCGCTCGATGGCGATGCCGATCGTCTGATCGTGATCGACGAAAAG
The DNA here is from genome assembly GCA_964516135.1 of uncultured Erythrobacter sp. Taxonomy (GTDB): domain Bacteria; phylum Pseudomonadota; class Alphaproteobacteria; order Sphingomonadales; family Sphingomonadaceae; genus 34-65-8. The sequence continues at coordinate 28,632 of CAZEWN010000013.1, forward strand.
GGGCAGGAGGTCGACGGCGACCAGCTGATGGCGCTGATCGCTCTCCGGATGAAAGAGCGTGGCACGCTGCGCGGGGGCGGCGTGGTGGCGACGGTCATGTCCAACCTTGGCCTCGAACGGCACCTTGGCGCGCACGGACTGACGCTGGAGCGTGCCAAGGTCGGCGATCGCTATGTGCTGGAGAAGATGCGCGCGGGCGGCTTCAACGTCGGCGGAGAGCAGTCGGGGCACATGATCCTGCTCGATCACGGGACCACTGGCGACGGCACCATCGCAGCGCTGCGGGTGCTGGCGGGCCTTGTCCGCTCGGGCAAGCGGGCGAGTGAGTTGCTGCATCAGTTCGAGCCGGTGCCGCAATTGCTCAAGAACGTGCGCTACACCGGCGGGGCGCCGCTGGAAGCCGCGGCGGTGAAGGCCTGCATCGCTGGAGCCGAGGCGGAGCTGGCGGGCAAGGGCCGCCTGGTCATCCGCGCCTCCGGCACCGAACCGCTGATCCGGGTCATGGCCGAAGGCGACGATCCGCAGCAGGTCGAACGTGTGGTCGATCGCATCTGCGATGCCGTCCAGGTGGCCGCCGGCTGATGCTCGAGATGCGGCCTGACTGCGAACGCTGCGGCGCAGACTTGCCCGCCGAGGCGCCAGGCGCGTTCATCTGCAGCTTCGAATGCACGTTCTGCGCCGAATGCGCCGACGCGCTCGACGATCGCTGCCCAAATTGCGGCGGCGAAATGATGGACCGGCCAACCCGAGCAAGGAAGCTGCACGACACATACCCGCCGAGTACGGCGCGGAAATACCAGTCGTGAGTGCGCCACCGCGCATCCTCGCCATCGCCGGATCCGACAGTTCTGGCGGTGCGGGCATCCAAGCAGACATCAAGACGATCACGATGCTGGGCGGCTATGCCATGACCGCGATTACCGCCGTCACGGCGCAGAACACGCTTGGCGTGCAGGCGGTCGAGGTGCTGTCGCCGGAACTTGTCGCGGCGCAGATCGATTCGTGCCTTGCCGACATCGGCGCCGACGTGGTGAAGATCGGCATGCTCGGCTCGCCCGGGATCGCCCACGTGGTCGCGGACCGGCTGGCGTCGTTCGCAGGGCCGGTCGTGTTCGATCCGGTCATGGTCGCCACCAGCGGCAGCGTGCTGGCGGACGAGCAGACCGTTGCCGCCTTCGCCCGCCTGATGCGGCGCGCCACGCTCACCACGCCGAACCTGCCCGAGCTGGCGGCGCTCGGCGGGCTGGATGTGGTGCGCGACGCGACACACGCGGTGCTGGTCAAAGGTGGGCACGGGGAAGGGCCGGAGATCGAGGACGTGCTCCATGCACCGAGCGGCACAATAACCTTCCTCACGCCACGGATCGAGACGCGCCACACGCACGGCACCGGCTGCACGCTGTCCAGCGCGGTTGCCGCCGGCCTTGGGGCCGGGATGCCGCTCGAACAGGCGACCGAACGCGGCATCCGCTTCGTCGAGGCGGCGTTAAAAGCCGCGCCCGGTCTTGGCGCCAGGCATGGGCCATTAGGACATCAAGCGGTTCGACGGATCTAGCGGCTCAACTCATAGAATGCGGCGACATGCCCCCACGCCTCGTCGGCGGTTTCGCACCAGCGGAACAGGTCGAGGTCGTGACGCCCGATCACGCCTTCGTCGGCGAGTGCTTCGAAATCGACGACCCGGGTCCAGAATTCCTTGCCGAACAGCAGGATTGGCATGCGCTTCATCTTGCCGGTCTGGATGAGCGTCAACAGTTCGAAGAATTCGTCGAACGTGCCGAAGCCGCCGGGGAAGACCGCCACCGCCTTTGCCCGCAACAGGAAATGCATTTTGCGTAGCGCGAAATAGTGGAACTGGAAGCTGAGGTACGGCGTGACGTAGCGGTTGGGCGCCTGTTCGTGCGGCAGCACGATGTTGAGCCCGATGCTCTCCGCCCCGGCATCGCTCGCGCCCTTGTTGGCCGCCTCCATGATCGACGGCCCACCGCCGGAGCAAATCACGAACTGCCGCTTGCCGCCTTCGATGATCGACTTTTCGCTCACCATGCGGGCGAGCTTGTAGGCCTCGCCATAGTACTTCGCCTTCTTGGCCAGGTTCTCGACCACGCGGCGGTCCGCCTCGTCGAGATCCCTGGCACCCTCCAGTGCGATCTGCGCCGATTCGGGCGGCGGGATGCGGGCGGACCCGTACATTACCAGCGTGGAGCCCACGCCGGCCTCGTCAAGCAGCATCTCGGTCTTGAGCAGCTCGAGCTGGAAACGCACCGGGCGCAATTCCTCGCGCAACAGGAAATCGCGGTCCTGGAACGCCAGCTTGTAAGCGGGATGTTCGGTTTGCGGGGTACTCTCGGGCTGCGCCGCGGAGAACTTCGCCTCTTCCTCTGCCGGATAGAACTTGCGTTCGGAGAGGTCGTGATCCTTGTCTGTATCGTCCATTTCTGCCGCGCTAGCCGCGCGCGCAGCATCCGGCAAGCTCAGCCGAAAACCGCCACCGCCTGCATCCCGTCGAGCACCTGGCGACCCTGCGCGTCCCACAGTCGCAGCCGTTCGGATGAATAGCCGTGATCCGCATGCTGGCTGGCGTTTTCGGCCAGCCACCAGCCGTCCTGCGTCGCGGGGGCGGGGTCGAGCAGGTTGAACGACCAGTTGATCGAACTGATCGGGCCCATTCGTTTCATCACCCGCATGGCACCAGGCGGCAGCACGTCGCCCATCAGGATCAGTTCCGATACCGGGTCCAGCACGCCTTGCTCCTTCAACCGCGCCCAGCGGCGCACGATCGGTGCGCCAGGGCCGCGTTCATCCTGCGCACGGCGCAGCGTGAAATTGTGGGCGATGAAGGCCGGTCCTCGGTCCGTTGCGACCTCCTCGGCCTCGCCAGGCGTGCCGGGCCATTCCGCCAGCCGCGGTGCGGCGTGGAGCGCGTTCGCCTCGCGCCCCGTGCCGAACAGCCACAACGCCGTAAGCGCGCACTGCCCCTCGCACCAGATTTCGCTGCGTACCTGCACCACGTTGCGCCCTTGCCGGACGATTTCGCGGCGCAGCTCGATCGCTCCGCCGACCGGTGCGACGAACCCGACCTGCGCCGCACGCAACGCAGGAAGATCGGGAAAGGCCCGGGTTGCAGCGGTATAGGCGATGAGCGCCGACGCACCTCCGTAAAGCGTGCGGCCCTGCATCCAGGCCTCGGCATGGGCAAGGCTCGCCTTTCCTCCGTCAGGCGAGATGGGGTCGATCAGGCTGGCAATGCTCATGCGGCGCAGCGATACATGCTCGTTCGGCCTGGTCCAGCATGTCGTTACGTCAGGCTGCTGCTTCGCGATTGCCTTGCCGCGCGCGAGCCGCTAGGGGGCCGCTTCCCGTGGTCTTGGCCGCGGGGCGAGGCCCGATGGCGGAGTGGTTACGCAGAGGACTGCAAATCCTTGCACGCCGGTTCGATTCCGGCTCGGGCCTCCACTCCCTTGTTGCTGGCTGTGATGGCTACCAGTTTGGTGCGTAATATGCTGGAATAAAGCCATTCCCGTGCTTGACACATGCCCTGCATGTTGGCGTGGTAAAGAGAAGCAACCGCAGTTGAGGGCGCGGCTGCGATCGACAACCACGCCGTCCGACCAATACCACATCCCGCCTCTCGGTTGACCGCTGCTAATACGCCCTTACATCGCACCCCCTATGGCAACTGCTGCCGAACTTCCCGATTTGCTGGCGCTGGACGATCTGATCGCCGCTGGGCCGGTTGCGCTGTTCCTCGATTTCGATGGAACCTTGGTGGATATTGCGGCGACACCCGATACCATCGATGTGCCGCTCGGCCTGGGAGCCGACCTGGCACGGCTTTCGTCAAGGCTCGAGGGCAGGTTGGCGCTGGTGAGCGGGCGCGGGATCGGCGATCTGGAGCGTCATCTTGGTCCGATGGCATTGGCGTGCGCGGGTTCGCATGGCGCCGCGAGGCGCAGTCGGGACGGTTTGTGGTTGGGTCGGCGGCCCGACGTCCTCCATCCCGGTGTCATTGAGGAAGTATCTGCCTTCGCTGACGCCTCGGGGGCGCGGTACGAACCCAAGGAACACGGTGCTGCATTGCACTCGCGCCATGCGCCTCATCTCGAGCATCAGTGTGGCCGCTTCCTGGATGGCTTGGCCGCGCGCCACGGGTTGGCAGTGAAGCGGGGCAAGTTCGTTGCGGAGCTTGTCCGGCGCGGCGCGGACAAGGGCGCTGCGGTGCGAGCGTTCATGACTGAACCACCATTCCGCGGCGCGCGCCCGGTATTCATCGGCGACGATGTGACCGACGAGGATGGTTTCGCGGCCGTGATCGAACAAGCCGGCATCGCGATAACGGTTGGCCCGCGGGATAGTCGGCTCGCCACGTTCGGCCTTGCGGACCCGTCTGCGGTGCGCGAATGGCTGGGGCTATGACCGTTCCTGCTTCCACGCTCAATCTCTGGCCGATCGGCAATTGCCAGGTATCCGGGCTGATCGACAGCGCCGCTGGCCTGGTCTGGGGCTGTGTGCCCAAGGTGGATGGCGACCCGGTGTTCTGCAGCCTGCTGGGAGGCGAGGTCCAGGACAAGGGCGTCTGGCGATTTGAACTGGAAGGGCAGGTTTCCGCCAGCCAGAGTTACATCCGCAACACGCCCATCCTCGTCACGCGCCTTGAAGCGGCCGATGGCAGTGCGGTCGAGATTACCGATTTCTGCCCTCGGTTCGAGCGGTCGGGGCGGATGTATCGGCCGGTCGCTTACGTGCGAACCGTAAGGCCGGTTTGCGGCGCCCCGCGACTGAAGGTGACCTTGACCCCGGCGCGTGGTTATGGCGCGGCCACTGCAACGACGGTGCGCGGCACCAACCATGTCCGTTTCCTTGGCGGCGAAGGCCTGCGCCTCTCTACCGACGCACCGGTCGGCTACCTGCTCGAAAGCCGGGCTTACCGGGTGGAGAGCGATCAGCACTTCTTTCTGGGACCCGACGAGCCCTTCAGCGGCAACCTGCGCGCGGAAATGCGCCGCATGGAAGAGCAGACCCGCAAGTACTGGCAGCTTTGGGTACGCGGCCTGGCCATTCCTCTCGAGTGGCAAGACGAGGTGATCCGTTGTGCGATCACCCTCAAATTGTGCCAGCACGAGGAAACCGGCGCAATCGTCGCGGCCTTGACCACCTCCATTCCCGAAGCGCCCGGCACCGAGCGCAACTGGGATTATCGATACTGCTGGATCCGCGACAGCTATTACACCGTGCAGGCTCTTAACCGGCTCGGTGCTCTCGACGTGCTCGAGAAGTACCTCGGCTTCCTGCGTAACGTGGTCGACAGCGCGCCCGACGGGGATATTCAGCCGCTCTATTCCGTGATGGGGGAGGGCCGGCTGGACGAAGCGATTGCCGAGGATTTAGCGGGCTACCGCGGCATGGGGCCGGTGCGGGTCGGCAATGCGGCATACCTTCAGCGTCAGTACGATTGCTATGGGCAGATCGTCTTGCCGAGCGCGCATGCGTTTTTCGACCGGCGGTTGCTGCGCATATCGGACGCGGGCGACTTCGCCAGTCTTGAGCAGGTCGGGGATGTCGCCTGGAAGATGCACGACCGCCCCGACGCCGGGTTGTGGGAGTTTCGCACGCGGACAGAGGTGCACACGTATTCGGCGGTGATGTGCTGGGCCGCGTGCGACCGGCTCGCCAACATCGCAAATGTTCTCGGTAAGGCGGACAGGTATGCACTGTGGAGCGAGCGAGCGCAGGCGATCCGTGACACCATCGAGGCTCGTGCTTGGGTCGATGGCCCGGGGGGCGGGCACTACAAGGCGAGCTACGAAAGCGACTACATCGATGCCAGTTTGCTCCAGTTGGCGGAGGTGCGTTATATCGACGCGAACGATCCCCGCTTTCAGTCGACGCTCCGCGTCGTGGAGGCGGAACTGCGCCGTGGCGAGCATATGCTGCGCTACGCCGCCGAGGATGACTTCGGCACGCCCGAAACTGCGTTCAACGTGTGTACCTTCTGGCTGATCGAAGCGCTTCACATGGCGCGGCGCGACGAAGAGGCGCGCGACTTGTTCGGGCGCATGCTCGGACATGCCACTGCCTCCGGCCTGCTGTCGGAGGACCTCGATTTCGAAACCGGCGAGCTCTGGGGGAACTTCCCGCAGACCTATTCGCTGGTTGGGGTGATCAACTGCGCCGTGCTGTTGTCCAAGAGCTGGAATACGATCCGCTGACCTGTCCGTGACCCGCCTTGTCGTTATCTCGAACCGAGTTGCCATCCCGTCCGCACGTGGTGCGGCCGGAGCGCAGGGTGGCTTGGCCGGTGCGCTCAATTCTGCGTTGAAGGAAAACGGCGGCGTCTGGTTCGGCTGGTCGGGGCGCGAAGTGGCTGCTCCCTCGTCCGAACCAACGGTGGCGACCTACAACGGTGTCACCATGGCCACGATCGACCTTAGCCCGCAAGATGTGGCGGAATACTATTATGGCTATGCCAACTCGACGCTGTGGCCGCTGTTCCACTACCGGCTCGACCTGACGGAGTACGAACGCCTCACCGCGATCGGGTACGAGCGCGTCAACGAGCGCTTTGCCAACAGCCTCGATTCGCTTCTTCGAAACGATGACCTGATCTGGGTCCACGATTACCACCTGATCCCGTTGGGTGATGCCCTGCGACGGCAAGGGCGCAACAATCGGATGGGATTCTTCCTTCATATCCCCTGGCCGCCGGCCCGGCTGTTCGTCTCGCTGCCTTACCACGAGCGTCTGGTTCGCGCCTTGCTTGCCTATGATGTCGTGGGCTTCCAGTGCGACGAGTGGCTCGAAAGCTTCCTGCACTATTGCGGCAAGGAGCTCGGCGCCGACGTCGATGAGGGAACTGGCAGGATCACACTGCAAGGGCGCACGACGATTGCCCGGGCCCATCCCATCGGCATCGACTTCGATCACTTCACCGCTCAGGGCCAAACAGGCGAAGCGCGCCAGGCGGCACAGCGGGTTCTGTCGAGCACCCGGCGTCGCACCGCGATGATCGGGGTCGATCGGCTCGATTATTCCAAGGGCCTGCCCGAACGGTTGGACGGCATCAGCCGCTTCTTCGACCGGCATCCCGAACGGGTGAACGATCTGGTGTTCATCCAGATCGCGCCACCCAGCCGGGAGGATATCGACAGCTACCAGCAAATCCGCGCACTGCTCGAGCAGAAGACCGGACAAATCAACGGCGCATTCAGCCGGATCGATCTGGTGCCGGTGCGATACGTCAACCAGGGCCACACCGCGGCGGAGCTCTACGGTGTATTCAGGACCTGTAAGATCGGCCTCGTTACGCCGCTCAGAGACGGCATGAATCTCGTGGCAAAGGAATATGTTGCGGCGCAAGATCCCGACGATCCCGGCGTTCTGATCCTGAGCCGCTTTGCCGGTGCTGCGCAGCAACTTCCCCAAGCATTATTGGTCAATCCTCATAGCCCCGATGACATAGCGCACAACATCAAGCTCGCGCTCGAAATGCCGCTCGAAGAACGTAAATCGCGATGGACGCCGATGTTCGAATGCGTGCGCGACGAGAACGTTCAATCATGGACGCGGAATTTTCTCGAAGAGTTGTCAGCGGCTCGGGAGGCACCCAGGTAGCCGGCTTGCCCAGCTGACGAGACGAAACTGATTCATTCCGTGCGAGGAAAATTCCCTGTAGATTTCGCGAAAACTAGGAATATAGAGCGCGCAGGCGGGCCCTCACGCAAGTGGATGCACCGCCAACTGCTGTGACCGGCTTGCGGCCCGCCCGCACCGCCGATAAAGCCCGCAGCGAGTGCCGCTTTAGCTCAGTTGGTAGAGCACATCATTCGTAATGATGGGGTCACGTGTTCGAGTCACGTAAGCGGCACCACTGCACCTTGTCGGCTGTCGGCAAGAGCGAGCGGGGAAGCGATGGCGGGTTCGGCCCAGATGAAGATGCGATCCTGGTTGTTCGCGCCCGGTGATAGCGACAAGAAATGCTCCAAGGCGGTCGATGGCCTCGCTGACATCGCGATTCTCGACATCGAAGATGCAGTGGCAGAGGAGAACAAACCGCGCGCGCGCGCCATGGTCCACGATTTCCTGCGCGACCGGAACGATGGGCGGGAACGGATCTGGGTGCGGATCAATCCGCTTGCCGGGCAGCACGCTCTGGCCGATCTTGCGGCTGTGGTGCCCGCCCGGCCGGGAGGGATCATGCTGCCCAAGGCCGAAGGGCGCGAGGACGTCGAGCGGCTTCACCGGTACCTCGAAGCGCTGGAGGCGGCGCACGGGATAACGGTCGGATCAACGGCGGTAATCGTGCTGGTGACCGAGACTGCGGCGGGCATGTTCCGAACGGGCGACTATGTCGGTGCTCCGCGCCTCGCCGCGATGACCTGGGGGGCGGAGGATCTGGCCGATGCGCTGGGTGCCAGCTCCAACACCAATCCCGACGGCAGCTATGGCCACACTTTCGAATTGGCGCGCAGCCTGTGCTTGCTTGGCGCGGCGGCGGCGGGCGTCCCGGCGATCGAGACGATCCAAGCCGATTTTCGCGATCTGGACGGATTGAAGGTACGGGCCGACATGGTCCGCCGCGCCGGTTATCGTGGGATGCTGGCGATCCACCCTGACCAAGTGCCGGTGATCAATGCCGCTTTCACACCCAGTGCTGATGAAATCGCCCACGCCCGCGAAATCGTCGCTCTGTTCGCGGCCAATCCCGGCGCGGGGACGATCGGGTGGAAGGGCGGAATGCTTGATCGTCCGCACCTGTCGCGCGCGCAGCAGCTGCTCGCGCAGGCCGGGGACTAGCCCCGCACCGCGGTCAGAAGCCGTTCAGCCCATTCACGGCGGCAGATCAGCAGATCGGGCAAATAGGTATCCGCGCGGTTATAGATCAGCGGCGCGCCGTCGATCCGTGAACAGTGCAGGCCATTCGCGCGTGCCACCGCGACCGGGGCGCAGCTATCCCATTCGTGCTGACCGCCAGTGTGGATGTAGATTTCGGCCTCCCCGCGAACTACTGACATCGCCTTCGCCCCGGCGCTGCCCATCGGTATCAGTTCCGCGCCGATCGCCTTGGCCACGGTCATTGCCTGATCGGCCGGGCGGGTGCGGCTGACCACCATGCGCGGGCGCTCGCGCGGCGGCGGGGGCGCCAGCGGCGCGTCGCTGCGGAGCACGAGGCCAAGCCCGGGCAAGGCGACCGCGCCGATCTCTGCCACTCCGTCGATCGCCAGTGCCACATGCACTGCCCAATCGCCGCGTTCCTCGGCATATTCACGGGTGCCGTCGACCGGATCGACGATCCACACACGGCGTTTGCCCAGGCGCTCGCAAGTGTCCTTGCTTTCTTCCGACAGCAGCCCGTCCTCGGGTCGCTGCGCGGCGAGGGCGCGCACAAGGAAAGTGTTGACGACGTTGTCGCCAGCATCCCCCAATGCATTACCCTCGATCAATCCCGCATCGCGCACCGCGCAGGCAATCCTTCCGGCGGCTTCGGCGAGGGCTGCGGCGAGCTCGGCATCGCTCATGCTCATTTGAGCGGCAGGATCGCGCGGATGATGTGCTCGGCGGCTTCGGCGGGGGTCATTTCCACGGTATTGACCCGGATGTCGGGGTTCTCGGGCGGCTCATAGGGGCTGTCGATTCCGGTAAAGTTCTTCAACTGGCCACTGCGCGCCTTCTTGTAGAGCCCCTTCACGTCGCGCGCCTCGGCCACTTCCAGCGGAGTGTCGACGAAGATTTCGATGAATTCGCCGTCGGGGATCATTTTTCGCACCATCTCGCGCTCGGCGCGGAACGGGCTGATGAAGGCGGTCAGCACGATCAGGCCCGCGTCGGTCATCAATCGAGCGACCTCGCCAACACGGCGGATGTTCTCGATCCGGTCGGCCTCGGTAAAGCCCAAGTCCCTGTTCAACCCGTGGCGCACGTTGTCGCCATCAAGCAGGAAGGTGTGGCGATTGATCAGGTTGAGGCGCTTTTCCACCTCGTTGGCGATGGTCGACTTGCCTGATCCCGACAGCCCGGTGAACCAGAGCACGCGCGGTTTCTGGTTCTTGAGGTTGGCATGTTCCTCGCGGGTTACGTCGACCGGTTGCCAGTGGACGTTCTGCGCCCGCCGCAGGCTGAAATGGAGCATGCCCGCAGCGACCGTGCGATTGGTCAGCTTGTCGATCAGGATGAACCCGCCGAGGCTGCGGTTGTCGGCATAGCGTTCGAACACGATCGGTCGATCGGTCGCCAGCTCGGCGACGCCGATTGCATTCAATTCCAGCGTCTTGGCGGCGAGGTGCTCGCCCGGGCTGTTTACGTTGATCGCATACTTGGGCTGCTGGACGGTGGCGGAGACAGTCTGGGTGCCGAGCTTCAGCCAGTACCCTCGCCCAACGTGCATCGGCGCGTCATCCATCCAAACCAGCGTCGCCTCGAACTGGTCGGCGACTTCGGGCGGAGAATCGGTGGCGGCGATCACGTCGCCGCGCGAACAATCTATTTCGTCGGCGAAGCACAGTGTGACCGATTGGCCCGCGACGGCTTCCTCGAGATCTCCGTCGAGCGTTACGATCCGGGTCACGGACGAGGTCTTGCCGGAGGGCAGTACGCGCACCGTTGCGCCCCGCCTGATCGAGCCACTGGAAACCAGCCCGGCGAAGCCACGAAAATCGAGATTGGGCCGGTTGACCCATTGCACCGGCAGGCGAAACGGTTTCTGCTGATCAAGGCCGGCGTGCACGTGGACCGTTTCGAGATGGTCGATCAGCACCGGCCCTGTATACCACGGCATCGCGGTGGAGGTGGACGTGATGTTGTCGCCCTGCAGGCCAGAGATGGGGATGGCGGTAAAGGCGTCGATCCCGATACTTGCGGCGAACGCGCGATAGTCCGCCACGATGGCTTCGTACCGTGCCTGACTATAGTCTATAAGGTCCATCTTGTTCACGGCAAGTACCAGATTGGTTATGCCCAACTGGTGACACAGGAAGCTGTGGCGCCGTGTCTGGGTCAGCACCCCTTTGCGCGCGTCAATCAGGATGACCGCGAGATCCGCCGTGCTCGCGCCGGTGACCATATTGCGGGTGTACTGCTCATGTCCGGGGCAATCCGCGACGATGAACTTGCGTTTCTCGGTGGTGAAGAAGCGATAGGCGACGTCGATCGTGATGCCTTGCTCACGTTCGGCGGCGAGCCCGTCGACCAGCAGGGCGAAATCGATTTCCTGCCCCTGCGTGCCGACGCGTTTGCTGTCGCTCTCCAGCGCAGCAAGTTGATCTTCGAAGATCATCTTGGAATCGTACAGCAGCCGCCCGATCAGCGTCGATTTACCGTCATCGACGCTGCCGCAGGTGATGAACCGCAGCATGGTCTTGTTCTGGTGCGCCGCAAGATAGGCATCGATATCCTCCGCGATCAGCGCGTCGGCGCGGTAGGTCACGTCCGCGTCCATCAGAAATACCCCTCCTGCTTCTTCTTTTCCATCGACGCATCCCCCGCGTCGCGGTCAATTGCGCGACCCTGGCGTTCGCTGGTCGTGGTGAGCAGCATTTCCTGGATTACTTCGGTGAGGCTGGCAGCCTCGCTTTCCACCGCACCGGTCAGTGGATAGCAGCCGAGCGTGCGGAAGCGGATTGAGCGCAAAACCGGCTCCTCGCCCGGGATCAGGCGGAAACGGTCGTCATCGACCATCAGCAGCATTCCGTCGCGCTCGACCGTAGGCCGCGGCGCGGCGAAATAGAGCGGGACAATCTCGATCCTTTCCAGATGGATGTACTGCCAGATGTCCAGCTCGGTCCAGTTCGACAGCGGAAACACGCGAATGCTTTCGCCCCTGGCCTTGCGAGCGTTGTAGAGGTTCCACAGCTCGGGCCGCTGGCTCTTCGGATCCCATCCGTGGCTTGCGGTCCGGAAGCTGAACACGCGTTCCTTGGCCCGGCTCTTCTCCTCGTCGCGCCGCGCCCCACCGAAAGCGGCGTCGAAGCCGTGCTGGTCGAGCGCTTGCTTGAGCCCTTGGGTTTTCCACATGTCGGTATGAACGGGCCCGTGGTCGAACGGGTTGATACCCTGCGCCTTCGCCTCGGGATTTTGGTGGACCAGCAGTTCCATCCCCGCGTCGCGCGCTGCTTTTTCGCGCAGGGCGTACATCTCGCGGAACTTCCACGTCGTGTCGACATGGAGCAGCGGAAATGGCGGCGGCGCGGGGAAGAACGCCTTTTTCGCCAAGTGGAGCATCACCGCGCTGTCCTTGCCGATCGAATAAAGCATGACCGGGCGTTCCGCCTCGGCCACGACCTCGCGCATGATGTGGATGCTTTCGGCTTCGAGCCGTTGCAAGTGGGTGAGGGTCATGGGCACCTGAAACTGTCTTCGCGAACGTCGGGGGAAGGTTCGTGTCCGTGCCATAGCCGCCGACCAGCCCGGGCGGAGGCACGAATTTTTCGCAAGCTGGATGGATTTGCTTGCCGATGCATCCCCACCGGCGCATCGCTTGACTAGCATCGGCCCAGCACCCAATGCGTTGCGGGTGACCAGCAACCGCCACAACGCAGCCCGCCCCCGATGCCGCTGATCGTCGGGATCGGAGGAACCCAGCGCCCCAATTCGATCAGCGAGCGGCTGGTGCGGAGTGTGCTGGAAGCGACAGCGCGGCTGGGTGTTGAAACGCGGATGTTCGGCGGGCCGGAACTCGCGCAGTTGCCGCACTACGACCCCTATCACCAGAACCGCACCGCGCTGGAGATTGACTTCGTCGAGGCGGTGCGTGCCGCCGATGGTATCGTGATCGCCTCGCCCAGCTACCACGGCGGCGTGTCAGGGCTGATCAAGAACGCGATCGACCTGCTGGAGGAACTGCGGCTGGACGAGCGGCCCTATCTCGACGGGCGCCCTGTCGGACTGGTCGTTGCGGCGGCCGGGTGGCAAGCGGGTGGGGTGACGCTGGCGGCGCTGCGGGGCATTGTCCATGCCATGCGCGGCTGGCCCACGCCGATGGGCATCGCGATCAATTCCGTCGAGCAGCGCCCGTTCGACGATAGCGGCGCGCTGGCCGACAGGCAGATTGCCGAACAGATCGAGGTCATGGCCCGGCAACTGGCTGCGGGCTGCATCGGGCTAAGCCAGCGGATCTGACGGGGCTGGGCAAGGTGCGATGTTCGACAGCCTGACCCTTGCCGCCATTCCGGATGAAGACGAGGCGCTCCGCCCGCGCGTGCGCGAACTGGCGCGCGGCGCCGTGGCCGGGCTTTCGCTGGAGCAGCGGGCGCGGTCATGGTCGGGCTTTGACGCAGGGTTTAGCCGGCGGTTGGGGCAGGCGGGCCTGCTCGGGCTGACTTTACCCTGCGAATACAACGGCGGCGGGCGCGGGCCTTTTGCGCGGTTCGTGGTTGTGGAAGAACTGCTTGCCGCGGGCGCACCAGTGGCGGCGCACTGGATTGCCGACCGCCAAAGCGCGCCCTTGATCCTCAATTACGGGACCGAGGCGCAGCGTCGGTTCTTCCTGCCGCGCATCTGCCGGGGGGAGGCGCTGTTCTGCATAGGAATGAGCGAGCCGGGATCAGGCTCTGACCTCGCCTCGGTCCGCGCGCGTGCGGTACGGGCGGACGGCGGGTGGCGGCTGAATGGCCAGAAGATCTGGACGACCAACGCGCTCCATTCCGATTACATGATCGCGCTGGTCCGCACTTCCGGCACCGCTAACGACCGCCAGGCCGGCCTATCGCAGGTGATCGTCGACCTGAAAGCGCCCGGTGTCACTGTGCGCCCCATCGCGGACCTCGCCGGTGACAAACATTTCGCCGAAGTGTTTTTCGAAGATGTCACGCTGGGTGAAGACGCGCTGATTGGGGCGGAGGGGCAGGGGTGGCAGCAGGTCACTGCCGAACTGGCATTCGAGCGCAGCGGACCGGAGCGTATCTATTCGAGCATGATCGTGCTTGACGGCTGGCTCGCGCATCTGCGCGCCGCGGGGCGGCGCGACGATGCCACCACCGCGCTGATTGGTGGGTTTGTCGCGCGCCTTGCCGCGTTGCGGGCAATGTCCATCGCTTGCACCGCAAGGCTGGCGGCGGGAGAGAGCCCCGTGGTGGAGGCTTCGCTGGTCAAGGACCTCGGCACCGCGTTCGAGCAGGAACTGCCGCTGGCGATCGCCGACGATCTCGCCGCGCATCCGGAGGAGGCGGCAGATGCCGATCTCCTGGCGGCGCTGCGATACACCACGCTGGTCGCGCCCAGCTTCTCGCTGCGCGGCGGCACGCGCGAGATCCTGCGCGGGATCATCGCGCGCGGGCTGGGTCTGCGCTGATGGAGGCGAACGAGTTCCTCGAACCGTTCGAGCGGATGCTGGCGGAGTTGTTCCCGCCCGCGCGGGTGCGGGCGATAGAGGCAGGTGATCCCGGCACGGCGGAGTGGGCGGCGGTCGAGCAATCGGGGTTCCTCGATGCCTTGGGGTCGGAGGACGCTGGCGGCGCGGCACTGGCGCCGGGCGAGGTGCTGCCGCTGTTCATGGCGCTCGGCCGCCATGCGGCGCCCTTGCCGGTGGGCGAGACGATGCTCGCGCGCGCTGGCCATCGCAATGCCCTGCCGCTGTTGCGCGCCGCGCAGATCGCGGGAGCGGCCGAGCGGGTGCTGGCCATGAGCGTCACCTATGCCAATGAGCGCACACAGTTCGGCAAACCGATCGGGCGGCAACAGGCGGTGCAGCAGCAGCTAGCTGTTATGGCAGAGGACGTGGTCGCCACGCGGCTGGCGGCGCAACTTGCGGCGGGGCGCGGCTGGCCTTCGCCGGAAAGCATCGCGGCGGCGAAGTCGGTCGCCTCGGCGGCGGCGGCGCGGATAGCCAACACCGCCCACGCGGTCCACGGCGCGATCGGGATCAGCGCGGAATACGACCTCCAGCTATACACTCGCCGCCTGCACCAGTGGCGGCTGGATCATGGGGCGGAGACGCTGTGGAACCGGCGGCTCGGCGCGGCGGTGCTCGGTCGCGATGCAACCGCGCTGGATTGGATCCGCAACGAGTTGTTCTAGCCGAAGGTCGCGCTCGCCTGCATCGCCATCTCGCCGCGTTCGTTGCGCACCCACAGCGACAGGCCTCTATCGCTCTCCGCCGCTTCGAGATGCAATGTCCGGTCGACGAACAGCGGCGCGAGGCCGCGAAAGGTGAAGCTCGCCAGGCGTTGTCCTGGCTGCAACCTGCTTGCGAAACCTTGCAGTAGTGTGGCGGTCAGCGGGCCGTGGACCACCAACGCGGGATAGCCTTCCACCCCGGTGGCGTAGGGTGTGTCGTAATGTATCCGGTGCCCATTGAACGTCAGCGCGGAATAGCGGAACAGCAACGGCGCATCGGGACGGACCGGCTCGCTCCATTGCGCGCGCGGGGCTGGTTTGCCTTGAGGCGCGGAATCGCCAGGCAAGGGGTGCCCGCGGTAGACGAGGTCCTGCTCTTCCTCGATCGCGATCACGCTCCCTTGCGACGTGGTGTGGCGCAGGGTCACGAAGACCAGCGTGCCACTGCGCCCCGCCTTGCGGTCAATGCTGATGATTTCGCTGTGCTTCTCCGCCGGCGCTCCGATCGGCAGCGGCGCGTGATACGTCAGCCGACTGCCCGCCCACATCCGGCGCGGCAATTCGATCGGCGGCAGGAACCCACCGCGTCGCGGGTGTCCGTCCTCGCCCAGCGCGCTTTGCGGGGCGGCAGGGTTGAAGAAGAGCCACTGCCACCCGGGCGGCAGTGGATCGCCTTCGCCCGGCGCAGGGGCAAGGTCGAGCGTGGCGGCGAGTTGGGCGACGCGCGGCGCCCAGATATCCTCCGCGACCGTCTGACTGCGGCCGACCCAGGCCGCCCATTCATCGTCCATCGCGCGCCTCAGACGTTCGCGTTCTTCTTCACCGTAATCACCTGCGGATAGGTGAATTCGAGCAGACCTTCCTTGCCGTATTCGGCGCCGAAGCCGGACTGCTTGTGCCCGCCGAACGGGGCGAACGGCGACAGGTGCAGGTATTCGTTGATCCACACCGTGCCCGTTTCGAGTTGCTCCGCGATCCGCACTCCGCGATCAGTGTCCTTGGTCCAGACCGCGCCGGCAAGGCCGTATTCGGAGTTATTGGCGCGCGCGATCACTTCCTCGTCACTAGAGAACTTCATCAGCGGCATGACCGGGCCAAACTGTTCTTCGGCCACGATCCGCGCGTCTTCGGGCGGATTGTCAAGGATCGTGATCGGGACGTAATAACCGGTACCCGACGGGTCGCCAGCATCGCCGCCGGCGAGGAACTTGTAACCTTTGTCCCTGGCATCCTGGATCAGTTCCAGCACGCGCTCGTACTGCTTGCGGTTCTGGATCGGCCCGACGCCGGTTCCCTGTTCCGACCCGTCACCCACCTTCACCGTTCGGGCATAGTCGGCGATCGCCTTGCTGAGATCGTCGTAAATATCCTCGTGGATATAGACCCGCTTGGCAGCGACGCAGATCTGCCCGGCGTTGGAGAAGCTCGACCAAAACAACTGCTCCGCCACCTTTTCGACGTCGGCATCAGGCAGCACGATCGAGGCGTCATTGCCGCCCAGTTCCAGCGTGATGCGCTTCAGATCCTTCGACGCGCCTTCCATGATCTTCTTCCCCGTCGCGGTGGAGCCGGTGAAGGTGATCTTGTCGATATCGGTATGCTCGGTAATCAGCGGGCCGAGCGCATCCTCGCCGGTGACGACGTTGACGACGCCAGCGGGCACCGCATCCTTGATCAGTTCGGCCAGCCGCAGCGTGGTCAGCGGTGTGAAGGGCGAGGGCTTCAAGACAATGGTGCAGCCCGAAAGGATCGCGGGCGCAATCTTCTGCACCGCCATCATTACCGGGAAATTCCACGGCACGATCCCGCCGACCACGCCCACCGGCACGCGCCGCGTCCGGCTGAGGCGGGCGTCCGAATCCTCGTTGATCTCGTCTTCCAGATCGAGCGTTGCCTGCGCGCCCGCCATCATCGAAGCGCCGATGATCTCGCCCTTCGCCTGTGCGTGGGGTTTGCCCTGCTCGGCGGTGAGCAGGCGGTGAAGCTCGTCCGCGTTTTCCTTAATGATCGCGGAAATGCGCTGCACCGCGGCGCGGCGCTCCGCGATCGGCGTCTTCGACCAGGTCTTGAAGGCGCGGCGCGCGGCGGCGACGGCGGTGTCGAGCTCGTCCTTGCCGCAAGCGGGCACGCGGCCGATCACGTTCTCGTTGGCGGGATTGACGACGTCGAACCACTGGCCGTTGTCAGTCATCCGGCCGTCGATCAGGTTGCGGTAGTCGGTCATGCGCGTCTCTCCGGGGATTCGAGGTCTGCCCCGATCGATAGCACGGTGAAACTTATCGCTGCAAAAGCTATCGCCACTCGATCGCGTCTCGGCGCGCGGTAAGGCACACTGCTTGGATAGCGTTGCAGCGCGTGCCGGGTCGCCCAGGCAGCGAGTGGGTTGGGCCGGTGTGCAGTTCCGGTTCTATTCCGCAATGTATAACGCTGCGATGCCCTGGACGGAAATTCACCGCGTGAACATTTCGGGATTGCCGAACGCTGGGGCAAGCACCCTGGCACAGTATCTCGCTGCGATCGGCGAACGCGGCACGCGATGGGTCCAGCGACTTCCACGTTCTCCCGCTCAGCAATGCTCAAGATGATCGGATCGATTGAGCTCGCTTAGGAAACGCCCTGGCAAAGGGGTGGTTAAGGGAGGCTATAATGAAGCATTTTTCGGTGCAGTGCTTGGCTCTGCTGGCGTCGACTGCAACTGCCGCCATTTCGTACCCCGCCCTTGCACAGCAGGCATCCGGCACTGCCGGCGTGGCGAGCGGTGAAACTGGGGGTGCCATCATCGTTACGGCGCGCAAGCGCGAGGAAAGCCTCCAGGATGTGCCGCTGTCGATCACTGCTATCAGCGGCGACGCGATCATCAAGCAGGGGGTCGACGATATCAGGGACATCGTTAGCCTGACCCCTGGCCTGTCGATCAGCGAGTTCGGATCGGGCACACTGGTATCTCCAATCATCCGTGGGATCAGCCAGCTAACCGGTGGCCAGTTTGCCGAGAACAATGTCTCGACATTCTACAATGGCATCTACATCCAGAACCAGAACCTGATCGATACTACTTTCCTCGACATCGAGCGGGTTGAGGTCGTCAAGGGGCCGGTTAGCGCACTCTACGGACGCAACGCCTATGCTGGGGTGATCAACTATGTCACCAAGCGGCCATCGGACACGTTCGAGGGATCCATCCGAGTAATCGGCGACGAGCACGGACGTCGGGCCGCAATCGGATCGATTAGCGGACCCATTATCGGAGACACGGTGAAGGCAAGGATCGGTGCGCGTTTGGACAGCTCAGACGGATCGTTCGAGGATCCGGTGACCGGCATCGACTTCGAAGGGTATCGCAAATTCGCGGTACAGGGCGCGCTTGAGGTCGCCTTGTCGGAATCGGTCAATTTGTTGACCACCGTTTTCTATGCCAACGACACCTTGGACCAGCCCATTCGCGTCGCCGCCCTAGGCAACTGCGGGGCCGCGACCGGGGCGTTTCAGCCAGCAATTTGCGGCAAGCTACCTGACTACGACGATTCGACTGTGGCTCGCTCCGCAAATCCCGCCTTTGACTTGTTTGGCGCGGATCGCGAACTGTTGTTGGCAACGGCGGAATTGAACGTGACGCTAGGGGCGGTGGACATCAAAAGTATCACCTCGTTCGGCGACAATCTTTATGCACAAAACCGGGACCAAGACGGGTCGGGCGTGGGATACTCCTTCCGGTTGTCAAACGGCGGGACCGCTAACCTCTCCACTTACACTTTCGGTGTATCGGAAGACAAATCGTTTACTCAGGAATTGCGCGCCAGCGTTCAGGCGACTGATCGCATCCGGGCGACTATCGGTGGCTTCTACAACAATTACGAAGCCGACACCCAGTTTAGTCTCTACGTTGACGCAAGCCCGCTGCCGACGGGGGTCAACCCCATTATCCTCTTTCCGATAGGTGCCAGCCGCAATGGTCCCCCGCCCGCGAACATTCAGTTCGTTCGGCTGGAGGACGAGGAATATTCAGCGTTCGGCATTCTGGATATCGAGGCAAGCGAGCAACTGACCTTTAGTGCCGAAGCGCGTTATTCGCGGCAAAGGAAATTTCAGAACCAGTCCGGTGGCTTCCTGACCATTCCCGCAACCGATCCCGATGGCGCGAACGGCCTCAATGGCAATTTCAATCTGTGGAGTTTTCGCTTCACCGGGGAATATGACATATCCCCGAGCGCGATGATCTATGCCTCCGCGGCCAAAGGGAACAAGGCGGGCGGATTCAATTCTGGCCTCGTGAACCCGGCGGACGTCGTCTACGACCCGGAAGTCAACTGGACCTACGAACTCGGCTTCAAGACCGATTTGCTGGGCGGTCGGGCGCTGTTCGATGCGACACTGTTCTATTCCGACCTTAGCGGAATCCAATTGTTCGGCTTTGCGGAAACCGGGACTGGCTCGATTATCACAAATGGCGGCGACGCGGACGCCTACGGGTTTGAAGTCGCATTGTCGGGCGAGATTGCATCCGGTTTCAACGCTGCTGTGGGGCTTGCCTATGCCAATCCCCGTTTCAAGGATGGGTCGCTGCTCAACAGCAGTGCATCGGTCGGGCAGTGCCGCAACATCCCGGCGTGCGCGAATCGGGTGGTTACCGTGAACGGGCGAACCGCGCTTGACCTGGGCGGCCTATCGCTGCCGCGGCAAAGCGATTGGCAGGCAACCGCTCAGTTCGACATCGAGCAGCCTTTGACCGACCGCTTCGATTGGACTTTTCGCGGAAACTACAAGTATCAATCAAAGCAGTTCACCACAACGCCGCCGACCAATGTTGGCTGGGTGGGCGATCGGCACACAATCAACTTGCGCGCTGGCCTTGCGAGCGAACACTGGACGGTTGAACTATTCGTCGACAATTTGCTGGACGATGGCACTCCACTCAACTTCGGCTCTGGGCTCAACGCCGCCAACGTCACGTTTCCACTGACGGTTGTTTACGGACGACGGCGCGCGGTCGGACTGGAAACGAGCCTGCGATTCTAGGGCGCGGAATGGGCAAACCGGATGGCTGCCAGCGGTGGGCGGCGCCATCGTTGCGTACGGAGAGACTGGTGTGAATCGACCGATCACAACTTCAAGCAATCTCGTGGCCGGTCTGCTGTTTCTTGCGGCCGTGCCATGCCCGGCCCAGGCCCAGACCGGCGGCGCCGCGATGGCGTCGCCGGATTCGAACGCGATGGTGCTCGCCCAGCGGTGGTCTCTGCTGCAAGTCGTGCCCCCAGCGATCGAGAACCGGGTGATCGTCAATGCCCCGCTCGACAAGGCTTGGGCATTGTGGACTGACCCAATAAGATTGCCTGAATTCATGGGGTTTGGCGCGACGATCGAAGCGCGTCCGGGCGGTGCCTATCAGGTTGTGTTCGTTCCGGACGCGCCCGATGCCTTGAGCCGCGGCAATGACGGACGGATCATTGCGATCGAACCGCGATCGATGCTGAGCTTCACTTGGATGACGCCAATGCACATGGCTGCGCTACATGGCAATTCGACTGTCGTTACCCTTTATTTTACGCCGCTTGAGGGTGGCGCGCGCACGCAGGTCGATCTCGTTAACACCGGTTACGGCACCGGTGACGACTGGCGCGCCGCATACGAATACAATGTCGGCGGCTGGGACCGCGTCCTTGCGCATTTCCAATATGCCGCAGAAGTCGGCCCGATCGACTGGACGCAGCGGGCGCGCGATCTGAAGCGTGACGGAACCTTACCAATGTGGCGCGAGTTCAAACGCAAGCAACTGCGCGGTGAGGATCCCTATGCCAAGGGGCAGTGATTGACGAGATGCCTTCAGCGCGGTCGCGCAAGCACTTCAGATCACATACCGACCTCTGAAGCGATCCAGTATCAGCGGTCGGATAAACTCGGGCAGCAGTGCAGGGTTCTGAGTCTTGATGCCGGTCAGGTGCTGCAGTATTTGTGCCTGATCCCCAAGTTTTGCGCCCATCCAGGGATATTCGGACAGCTTCATCATTGATGTGTAATCGCGCCGACAATCGATCGACGGCTTGGCCGGATCCTGAATGTCGGCCAGCTTGGATGTCCAGAAAGCATAGTCCACGCGCGGTTGCTGAGGTCCGGGCAGCTGCGCCGCGCCCAGAACGCCGTACGAGATTTCATCGCCAGCATCGATGAAATGCTGCGAATACCCTCCGTCCCGGTCCCAAGGCTGATCGTAGAATTTGGGGTCGACACCCGGCACGATGATTGACTTGCCCACGCGGAAGGCGAGCCGATCGGCGTAATCCACGGTTTTCACATCGATTGTGCGATCCAGATAGGGATTGTACACGCGTTCGATCGGGCTGAAAGTGCGGGGGTCCACGTAGACCTGGTTGAACGTTCCCCACAGAACATAGTCGTGCTCACCCGGATCTGGCACGATCTCGTCATCGGCAGGGGTCGCGAAAATCTGCCCGAGCGTGACCTTGCCCAGCCAAGGATAGGCCGCCTCGCCCGGCGGTGCCAGTATAACCAGGCCATATTGCGCCATCCACGAATACTCGCCCGCCAAGTTGGCCTGAACCTTTGCGAACGCGAAGTGATTGTCGAGACGCCGCCGCAGGTCGAATGGTCCGGTCTGCTTCGGCATCCACCGGCGACGTTCAAATGCTTCCTTGGGCAGCGTGGTGGCGCGCGCGTGCTCGCTGATTTGCTGGACCTCGGCCGCCTCGGCCGATTTCTCGGCATTCTGCATCATCGCCATGACATCGTAGGGCTGCATCAGCGCCGCTCCGCCCAGCACCATTGCGCCGCCCCGAAGCGCGTCGCGCCGGGACAGGGTCTCGATCTGGCGGAAATCGGTGGTCATTGTGGTCTCCCTGTGTCGTGGCAATCGGCAGGGTCGGGCTGGCGCCAGGACCGAAAGCCGCTCCCCGCCGCGCGGAAAGTCCACTACCGATACCGGCTGGAGCGCGCGACAATGCGTCATTGCACAGGCTGTTCAAGAGGTGATCATTCGCCGACCACCGGTGTACGGAACGATCAAGAACCCAAAGGATGGCGCATGATGCGGGCCAGCTTTCTAATACTTGCCATTCTAGCGGCGGGATGCACGTCACCCGGCTCAGTTACACGCACGCTGGCCCCGCCGTACCCTGAAGGCGACGAAGAGGTGTTCGCACAGAGGCAGCAACAATACCGCTCCTCTGTCGGCGCACAGGGGCGGCTGGGCGGCTACGACCCGGTGGAGCCTGTAATCGGCGCCGCGATACCGCATCCGATCGCCACTGCGGTCGCGCCAGCCCTGTCAGATGCAGCCTTGGACGAGGCTGAAACCTATGCTGCCGCACGGCGAAGCTCGTCATTTCTGGTTTGGATGAACGGCGCGCTCCAGCGAGAACGATATTTTGGTGATGCGGATTCGTCGACCCCGATCGTATCAAAGGCGCTGGCCAAACCCCTCGCAACTATCGTGATCGGTCGTGCGATCCAGCTTGGCATGATCCAATCAGTCGACGAACCAGCGGCGAATTACATCACCGAATGGCGGGATGATCCTGTGCGATCGCGCATCACCATCCGCCACTTGCTCGAAATGCGGTCCGGTTTGCTGGCGCAATCGTTTGGCCCGGATGCACCGTCTATCCTCGAACGTGCTTACTTGCATCCCCGACACGATTCGGTGATGGTGTACGAATACCCCGTCACCGATCAACCCGGCGAGCGGTTTGAGTACTCCAACGTCACCACCGACCTGATCGCATTGGTCATAGAGCGCGCTACTGGACGGCGCTATGCTGACTTCCTCGGCGGTGAGTTATTGCAGCGTATCGGAGCGGCGGGCGGCCATGTATGGGTCAATAGACCTGGCGGGCTGGCGCACTCGGGATGCTGCATCCTGTTGCCCGCGCGAACATGGCTTAAGGTCGGGGTTCTGCTGATGGAAGGTGGCGTCTGGCAGGGGCGGCGACTTGTCCCCTTCGATTTCGTCCGCGCGATGAGCACGGCGACACCGCAGAATCCACACTTTGGTATGGGATTGTGGGTAGCGGGTCCATATGTGGAGCGGCGGGGCTTCCTTCATCCCTCGCAAGAATTGGGCCGGGTGTTGCATTCGGCCCCCTACCTTGATGCAGACCTTTCGCTGTTTGACGGCAACGGCAATCAGGTGATGTACCTCATTCCGTCGATGCGAATGATAATTCTGCGAACGGGCGAGTTTCCACCCGTCGAGTTGGAGTGGGACAACAGCTACTTACCCAACATTTTGATTGCCGACGCCGCGCGGCAAGGTGACGTGCCGATGCCAAGGCCGCAATCGCGGTAATCACCGACCTGATCAGGATCCGGAATGCTGGAGGTGAATGCTACCACCGCGCGAATTATGGTGGTGAGCCCTGCAGGATTCGAACCTGCGACCCACTGATTAAAAGTCAGTTGCTCTACCGACTGAGCTAAGGGCCCACACCACCGGGCGGTCACCTAGGCAGGGGGCGCGGGCGGGTCAAGCGGCGATGGAGCTGGGCGAGGGTGAGTCCGGTCAGTGGATCGCGCCAGCCTGGCGCAATCACGCGCGCTGGACCGAGCACGAAGCCGCGGGCGCGGAACCGAGGGTGGGGGAGGGTCAGACGCGGGTCGCGCCACGCCCCGCCGCTCCATAGGACGAGGTCAAGGTCGAGTACGCGCGCCGTCCAGCGCTGGCCGCGTCGGCGGCGCCCGAAGCGACGCTCGATCCGTTGGAGCAACGCCAGCATGGCGCCGGGATCGCGGCCAGTTTCCACTAATGCGGCTGCATTGGCGAACGTGCGGCGCGAGGGACCGATGGGGACGGTCTCCACCACGGGCGAAGCCGCGAGCACGGCCACATTGGCGCGCGCAAGCTCCGCCAGTGCCGCAGCGATCACCCGCTTTGGCGCGCCGTGGCGCCGATGGCGCATGTTGCCGCCCAGCGCGACGAGGTAGCGGTGGTTCAGACGTCCTCGCAGATGCGGGTGTAGAGCTGCGGTCGCCGGTCGCGGAAGAAGCCCATGCCCGCGCGGTGGGTGGCAGCCTCAGCCAAATCGAGCGTAGCCACCAGCACGCCGCTTTCCTCGCCGCCGAATTCGCACACGAAATCGCCCCATTCGTTGGCGATGAAGCTGTGGCCGTAGAATCTCTGGCCGTCTTCGGTGCCGATGCGGTTGGCGGCGATCACCGGCATGCAGTTGGATACCGCATGGCCCTGCATCGCCCGGCGCCACATCCGGCTCGTATCAAGGTCGCTATCATAGGGTTCGCTGCCAATGGCAGTCGGATAGAATAGCACTTCGGCGCCCTTGAGCGCCATCACGCGCGCGCATTCGGGATACCACTGGTCCCAGCAAATACCGACGCCGATCCGGGTACCCATCACGTCCCACACCTTGAACCCGTCGTTGCCGGGGCGGAAGTAGTACTTCTCTTCGTAGCCCGGTCCGTCGGGGATATGACTCTTGCGGTAGGTACCCCGGATCTCGCCACGATCGTCGATCATGGCGAGAGTGTTGTAGTAGTGGTGCCCATCGCGCTCGAAGAAGCTGGTCGGGATCGCCACTTTCAGCTTGGCCGCCAGCTTGCGCATCGCGATCACCGAGGGGTGTTCGCCGAGAGGGCGGGCGAGGGCGAAGCAAGCCTCGTCCTCCAGCTTGCAGAAGTATTCGCCGCTGAACAGTTCGGGCGGCAGGATGATCTGCGCACCCCGCGCGGCCGCCTGCTCGACCAGTTCGCCGACGGCGGCGATGTTGTCCGCCTCGTCGGGTGCATTGAGCGCCAGTTGCAGCGCGGCGACGGTGATCTGGGTCATGGCACGCGCGCCTATGCCGGGCGCAAGGCGAAGTCTACCTGGATATAGACCTCGCTGCGGGTGGTGCCGGTCATCAGGCCGGGCGAGCCCTGTTCGGGCATCGGCATGGCGACCGGCGGCGGCGGCGGGGGTGCGACCGGCACGCTGGCGGCCGCCGCTTCGGCTGCGGTCGCGTCGGCCCCGCGAAGCCATGCCTGGCCCTGCGTGCCGCCCGCGTCGCGGATGTAGAGCACGCGCGCGATCTCCATGTCCGCCGCTTCGGCATAGGCCTCGGCCCGGCGCCGTGCGGCCTTGTAGGCATTGGCATAGGCCTGGTTCGCCGCCGTTTCGGGATCGGCCATCGACAGGTTGGGGCCGGACACGATGTTGGCGCCCGCCTCGGTCACCGCCGTCACCGCCGCGCCCGCGCGCGACGCGTCGCGCAGCGTCACCTCGACCACGTTGGCGGCCTGGAACTGGCCGCGCCGGTCGCCATAATCGATCCGGTTGACGCTGACTGCGCGCGTTTGGATGTCCCGCTCGGCCACGCCCAGTTCGCGCAGCGCGGCAACGATCTCGGCGATCTTTTCGCCATTCGCTTCGCTCGCGGCGCGGGCGCTGACGGCCCAGGTCTCGATCCCGGCCTGGAATTGCGCACGGTCGGGCCGCGTCTCGGCCCGGCCGCTTGCGCTGACCGAGAGCAGCGTTTCGTCGCGATCGATCCCGCGTGCGCCATCCGCGCCGCTGCCACAGGCGGCAAGCGCCAGGGCGAGTGATGCGGCGATGGCGGTGCGACCCGGCTCCATCATCCCGCTTTGCGGAACAGCAAGGTCATGCGGTCGCTTTCGCCCTTGCCCTTCAGGTCCTCGCGCTTCGTCCGCAGGATCGGGGGCATTTCCCACACACCGTCGGCATGGTCGGCAGTGTCGTTCGGATTTGCGTTGATCTCGCTCTTGCCGACCAGTTCGAACCCGTTCAGGCGCAGAAGCGCGATCACGTCGTCCTCGCGCATATAGCCCTTGGTACCGTTGGCGTAGCTCCACGGCGCATCGGACCTCGCCCGGTGCTGCTCGATTCCTAGCATTCCGTCGTCCTTGAGCAGGTCGCGCATGGCTTTCAATTCACTGTCGGCGATATTGCGCTGATGCAAGTTGTGCATCATCCGGGGCACGATGATCCGGTCGAAGGTCCCCTTGTGCTCGGAGGGCACCGCGTCGAGGGTATGGGCTGCGAACCGGTCGACGGGTAGCCCAGTGAAACCAGCGACGTCGGCCGGGAACTTGGCGGCGGCGGCGCGGAGCCGCTCCTGCGCGGCGGCGTCGCCAACCGCGCTGGACGAGAAGAACAAGCCGACAAGCTGACCCTCACCCCCGAGGTAATGACCGAGCAGACGCGAGAACCACTGGCCGCCGGGCGCGTATTCGCCAACCTTCATATCCGGGGCTATCTGCCAGAACGCGAGGGTGTCGGCAGGATGGCGGAAGGCATCGCGTGCGCGGTCCTCTGCGCGGGTGGGATGGTTGATCGCGCCCGACAGCGCCTCGGCATGCTGTGCCTTGAAAGTGGCGGGGTCGGTCGCGCCGTGCCCGGCATGCGCCGTTCCCGCGTGATGGTCGGCGAGTGCCGGGGCGGCGAAAGCCAGCGCGGCGGCAGCGGCATAGAGGATACGCATCGTGTCTCTCCCTGGGGAATCCGGATGGCGCACCTTAGGCGTGGGGCGGGCGATGACAAGGCCGCTCGCGCATCCTATCTGCCCGGGCGAAGGAGAATTTCAGTGAGCGAGCAGGAACAGGCAATCGTCGCTGGCGGATGCTTCTGGTGCACCGAGGCGGTATTTCGCGATGTCGTCGGCGTTAACGCGGTCGAGAGCGGCTATATTGGCGGGGCCAAGGCCAACCCGACCTACAAGGAAGTGTGCAGCGGCACGACCGGTCATGCAGAGGCGATCCGGGTAACATACAATCCGGCGACGCTGTCCTACGGCGACCTCATCGACGTGTTCATGGGCACGCACGATCCGACGCAGCTGAACCGCCAGGGCGGGGACGTCGGCACACAATACCGCAGCGCAATCTTTCCGCTGGATGACGCGCAGCGGGCTGAGGCAAAGGCAGGGATCGCGCGCTGGAACGAGGAACATCCTGGCCAGAGCGCGGTAACCACGATCGAAGGGCCGGCACAGTGGTATCCGGCGGAAGATTATCACCAGGAATACTGGGAGGGCGAGGGCCAGCGGAACCCCTATTGCCTCGCGGTTATCCCCCCCAAGCTCCAAAAACTAAGGAAAAGCTTCGCGGCCCGCGTCAAGGCCTAGCGAAGGGGTGGACGGGGTGGGCGATGCCCACCCCGCGGCATCCTTAGAACCCGTCGACAGCCTTGCTGACGAGGATATTGACCGCGACACGGCGATTCTGCGCCTTGCCTTCCTCGGTCGAATTGTCAGCCGCCGGATCGGCTTCGGCCATGCCCGTCGGCGTCAGCATGCGGAACGGCTTCCAGCCGCATTGCTGCTGCAGGTAATTCACCACCCTGGTCGCGCGGCGTTCGCTAAGTTCCTGGTTGAATTCATAATCACCGGTGGAGTCGGTGTAGCCGACAACCAGCAGCAGTGCATTGTCCATCGAATTTGCCTGGTTGGCTGCCGCGCAAAGCTCTGCCTGCGCCTGGCTGGACAGGTTGTGCTTGCCGGTATCGAAGAACACGTTGGTCGTGCCCTTGATGTTGTACTGGTCGATGTCGCCCACACGGCCGCGCAGTGCTTCGGTGGCGGCGGTCTGCTCGGCGAACCCCTGCGCGGTGCCGCTGCGAATCATTGACGCGGTGCGCAAGTCGCGGCTCTTCAGATCGACGCGGCTGGCGATCAGCCCGTCGCCCCACTGTACTGTTTTGACCGTCACCGGCAGACCGTTGAGCAGCGATTGGGTGCCCAGCTTGTCACGCGACAGGCCCAGGAAACCACCGCTGGACTTCACTTCAGTCGCCTGACCCACCGCAATTGTGGTACTGGTGCTGCCATCGGCGCTGGTGACCTGCATGCGCTCACCGCTGCGCGCGGAAATGATGCCTTCGATGTCCGGACCTTCAGGCAGACCGGACAGATCAGTCGGTAACGAGCCGTAAACGGTCGTCATGACCTCGCCGTCGGTCGGATCCTGCTGCTGTGCAGACAAACCGCTGGTGGCGGGCAGTGCGAGCATGGCGAGCGCCAGCAGTGCGGTGGAGGAATTGGGAACGGTACGCATAAGTCACTCCTTCAAGAATTCCGGTCAGCCGGCGTCGCAGCCAGTAGTCGCGATCACCCCCCTTTGCCGCCTGATCGGTCGTCGAAGCCCCCTTGGTACAAAGCTGAATGCATCGTCGGTATCGCGCCACGGCGGCACGGACCGCCCGCGTGTTCATGATCACCTGTCCCGCGGATGAACATGCGCGGGATCCGGGGCCATTGTGCCGGTGATGCGGGCGCGGGGTGCGGCGAACCGCCGTTAGTCGCGGTTATCTGGCTTGCCAGTAACCGTGTACCTGCGCGGCGGGGGCCGAGTCCCTCCGTCAGCCAACGCGCCATCGCGCGATGAAAAAACCATCGAGGCCGCCCGCTTCGACCAACATCCCGGGATGTGTCCGCAGCCACCCTTCGCTCGTTGGCGTCAGCCCTGCCGGCAATTCCGTCGCGATGATCGGATCAGGTGTCAGCGGGACAGAGAGCGCTCGGTCGGCGCCCTCTTCGCGCTCAAGCGAGCAGGTGGCGTAAACGAGCCTGCCGCCCGGCGCCAGCCAATCGGCTGCGCGCGTCAGCAGCTCCGCTTGCAATGCGGCCATCTCCGCGATCTCGCCTGCCCGCACTCGGTGGAGCACGTCGGGATGCCGCCGCGCAGTGCCGGTGGCGGAGCACGGTGCGTCGAGCAGTATCGCGTCAAAGCGATGCCTGGGTTCCCAGGCAAGCGCATCGGCGCGAACGATACCGGCCTTGAGGCCGGTACGCCTCAGATTTTCGCGCAGCAGCTCGAGTCGTCGCTTGGATATATCGAGCGCGGCCACATCCCAGCCGGCTGCGGCCAGTTGCAGGGTCTTGCCACCCGGAGCGGCGCAAAGGTCGAGTACGCGGCGTCCCTCGCCACGCCCAAGCAACCGGGCGGGAAGCGACGCGGCAATGTCCTGAACCCACCACGCCCCCTCGGCGAACCCTGACAGCTTCTCGACGTTACCGCCGCGCGGGAGACGCACGTGACCGGGGGCGATGCTGTCGCCGCCCAGCTGGTTGGCCCAGTGCGCTGTCTGCGACCAGTCCCGCAATGCAAGGTCTAGCGGCGGCGGCTCGGCCAATCCCGCGGCGATCGCGGGCGCGATTGCACCCCAGCGCGCGGCTACTTCCGCGGGTAGCGCAGGTGCGGCGGGCAGCTCCGCGACGCGCTTGGTTAGCGTGGCGAACACGCCGTGCGCCAGGCGGCGGGGGCCGCCGCTGAGGAGGTCGAGCCCGGTCGCGACGACTGCGTGCGGCGGGGTCCCGAGGCGAAGCCACTGCGCCAGCATCAGCCGCAGGACCATGCGTGGCTTGGCGTCCGGCGGGAGGGGCCGGGCTGTGGCGCTGTCGATCAGCGTGTCGAGGTCGACGAGCCAGCGCAACGTTTCGCTCGCTATCGCGCGGGCGAGCGCCCTGTCCTCGAACTTACGCACGTCCGCGGTCGCGGGGGCGAACGCCTGATCGAGCGTCTCGCCCCGGCGCAGCACCGCGTCGAGCAGGCGCAGCGCGGCCTTGCGCGCGTGAATACCGGAGGGTTGGGCCATTGCGGGCGCCCTAGCGGTGGTTGAAACCGCACGCCAGAGCGCGCATGTCTGATGCATGCAACGCGCGACCAAACGGCCCCAGGGTTTCGAGAAGCCCCCCCATTGGACCAGTGATCCCCCGCCGTTGCCGGAAAAGGTCGCGAATGGCGAAACCCTCAGCCCGACACGCTATGGCGATTGGGTGAAAGATGGGATCGCCGTCGACTTCTAGAGAGGTCGGAACGTTACCTTCAGCCCGTCTTTCGGCTTGGGGATTGGCCAGGCCTGCCATTCGGGCGAATAGCCTGGCTCGACCGCAATCTCGTAACGGGTGAGGATTTGCGCCATCAAGATCTTCACCTGCATGTAGGCGAAGTGGAGCCCCAGGCACATGTGCGCGCCGCCACCGAATGGAACCCAGGCATATTTGTGTCGCGCCTTCACCGCCTCGGGCGTGAAGCGCAATGGATCGAAGCGCGTGGGATTGGGCCAGTACTCTTCCATCAGATGAACATACTGCGTGTTGATGCCAACCTGCGTCCCCGCCGGTATGCGGTAGCCAGCATATTCGAATTCGCGCAACGCGCGGCGCGGGGTCGAAGGCACGGGTGCGATCAGGCGCAATGATTCCTTGAACGCCATCTCGGTTAGTTCGAGCTTGCCCAGATCATCGTAGCCGATGTCGTACGCCCCCCCGGTCGCCGCCACGATCTCGGCGCGCAGTTTATCCTGCCATTCGGAATGCTTCGCCAGTAGCCAGACAAGCGACGTCGCGCTGGAAGTGATGGTGTCATGCGCGGCCATCATCAGGAAGTTCATGTGGTCGACCACTTCATCGACCGGCAGCAGGCTGCCATCCTCGCGGGTCGCGGTGGCAAACTGGCTGAACATGTCCTGCCCGCCGCCCTCAGCGCGGCGGCGGTGCGTTTCGCGGGTGAAATAGTCGACCAGGAATGCCCGCCCCTTTACCCCGCGGCGCATCTGGGTGAACGGCAACGGCCGGCGGATCGGCGCGACCGATGCCTGGACCATGTCGACAAACGCCTGGTTGATTCGGTCCGCTTCCGGCCCCCAGGAAATGCCGATGAAGCTGTCGGCGGCAAGGTCCAAGGTCAGCTGCTTGATCGCCGGGTAGAACGGCATGGGCTTGTCGCCCCAGTCCTTTACGACGCGTGCGATGCCACTGTTGAGGCTGCCGGCGTAGTGGCGCATTGGACCCGGCTTGAAGGCGATCGACAGCGCGCGCCGGTCAACCCGATGATGGTCGAAATCGATGAGCATCAGCCCGCGCGGAAACAGCTTGTCGAGGATCGGGCCCCAACCCTGTTCGCTGGAGAAAATCTTCTCGCGGTCGAACAGCACCAGCTCGTTCGCCTCCGCGCCTACAAGCGCAACGGTCCACCCGCCGAAGGCACGGTTCTTGTAGACCGGACCATAGGTGCCGATCATCCGCTTCGTGAACCCGTGTGGATCGGCCAGCATGCGAAAGGTATTGCCCACGACCGGCGGCCCCGCCTCGCCCGGGATATGGTCGAGCGCTTCTCCCGGCAGCCGCTCGCTCCAATGGCGTGGAGTTGCCTCGGCGGAGGCAGCGGGGGCGAATTCGGATGTTGCGAGCGTGGCCATGCGTCACTCCTTACCTACACGAGTGTAAGTAAATCCTAACGCTAAATCCAGCCCGACAATTCGCGGCGAATAATCGTGTCCAGCATGTTCATTCCTGCTTCGGATGTGTTGAGGCAGGCAAGTGCGGCGTATTGTTCGCCACCGGCGGCCAGGAATGTCTCACGGCCTTGCATGGCGATCTCCTCCAGCGTTTCGAGGCAGTCGGCGGCGAATCCTGGCATCGCCACCGCCATGCGGCGGGTGCCCGCCAGGGCTTCGGCCTCGATCGTCGTATCGGTGGCGGGTTCCAGCCATTTGGCCCGGCCGAAGCGCGATTGGAATGTCGTAACCACGCGCAGGCCGGGCCGGGCCAGTGCCTGCTCCAGCAGCCGCGCGGTCTTGCGGCAGTGACAGTGGTATGGGTCGCCCAGGTGCAGGGTTCGCTCGGGCATTCCGTGGAAGCTCAACAACAGCACTTCGGGCATGAAGGCGAGCCCGTCCAGCTGTCGGCCGAGATCGGCGGAAAGCGCGGCGATATGCGCCGGGTCGTCATGATAGGGGGGCAGGGTCCGCAGCGCGGGTTGCCAACGCATTGTGCGCAAGGTTTCCGCAGCTTTGTCCACAACCGTCGCCGTCGTCGCCGCGCAGTATTGCGGATAGAGCGGCGCGAGCAGGATGCGCTCGCACCCCGCTTCCATCAGCGCGCGCAGCCGTGTGTCGATCGCGGGACTGCCGTACCGCATTGCCCAGTCGACCCGCACATCCATGCCAAGCCGCGCTTGCAGCGCTTCGGCCTGGGCACGGGTGATGGCCGCGAGTGGCGATCCGGCCTCCGTCCAGACCTGTGCGTATGCGTGGGCAGACTTCTTGGGCCGGGTGTTCAGCACGATCCCGCGCAGGATCGGTTGCCACAACAGCGCGGGAATTTCGACGACGCGGCGGTCCGAAAGAAATTCCTTGAGATAGCGTCGCACCGATGCTGGATCGGGCGCTTCGGGCGTCCCAAGGTTCACCAGCAATACCCCCACCCCGCTGCTGCGAACCGGCTGGTGGGTCGAGGGCGGCGATTGCGGTTGCCAGGTCATAATCCCTCCGAAAGCAATGGCAACCTGCGCAGCCGCAGCCCCGTCGCCGAATGAAGCGCATTGGCGATCGCGGGCGCGGCGACCACCGTACCCAGCTCGCCCGGATCGAATGGCAGCGCATCGCTGGCAATGAATTCCACAACGATCTCGGGACAATCCGCGAGCCGGGGCAGGGAGAGATCGCGCAGATGGCCCCCGGTTGGCAGGCCGCCGGCATAGCCGGTCGATGCCCCGGTCGCAAACGCCATGCCGAATACTAGCCCGCCCTCGATCTGCTGCCGGGCGAGATCGAGGTTGACGATCCTGCCAATATCCACTGCGGCGGTGAGGCGCGAGACGCGCACACCGCCCTCGCCAGCGCGCGCGGTGGCGATGCATGCGATCCGCCCTTCCGCCGCGCCGAAACGCATCTGGTGGCAGGCCAGGCCCTGGCCGCTCTGGTCGGCACCCGCGTCCCATTGCGCCAGACGGGCGGCGAGTTGCAGGCAGGCAACCATGCGTGGATCGTCCCCCAGCATGGCGATGCGATAGCCCAGTGGCTCGCGTCGGGCGCGCGCGGCCAGCTCGTCGATGAAGCTCTCGGTCATGAACGCGGTCACGCCATCGCCGCCGCCACGCACCCGCCCGGTGGGCAGGCGGACATTGACCGGCACGTGATCGACCGCGACGTCGGGGATCGCGTAGAACGGCATCGCGCCTGCCAAAGCCAATGCGTCCGCTTCTTCCTCGGTCATCGCGATCGCGGCACTGGGGGTTGCCCCATCGAACAGCCGTGCGCCCAGCTCGCGCATCGTCGGCGGCGTCGCGATCCGCGCGCGCCAGCTCGCTATGCCGCCATCGGCGGTGGTCCGGGCCGACAGCAGCGCCTTGGCCGGTGCGCGGGGTCGCCCGGCCAGCGATTCCTGCCACCGCGACCAGACGAGTTGCACCGGGCGCCCGACCTCGCGCGCGATCAGCGCCACCTCGATCGCATGGTCGTGCTCCAGCCGCCGGTCGAAACTGCCGCCCGCGGGCATCGGGTAGAGCACGACGTCTTCGACATTGAGGCCCACAGCCCTGGCTGCCGCCTCACGCGCCAGTTCCGGAGCCTGGCTTGCCAGCCACAGCTCCAGGCGCCCGTCGGCAAGCCGCGCGGTGGCACTGGCGGTTTCGAGCGTCGCGTGCAGCGCGGGTGCCATCTCGTAGCGTAGTGTCAGGTTTGGCTCGCCCATCGCGGCGTCGCCGTCGCCGCGAGTGGCAACGCGGATCGCCGTACCCTCGATCAGCCCGCGTTCGAGCCGCGCGTCGATCATGTCGCTGTCGAGCGGCCCGGTGACGGTAAACCTTGCCTCCGCCGCATTCAACGCCTGTTCCGCCGCCCACCAGTTGGTCGCTACCGCCGCGAGCCAGCGCTTGTGCCGTACCAGGTGGACCAGCCCCTGCGTGCGGCGAGCCGCGAAGTGGGTCAGCTCGCCCTCGGGCAGGGGAGCATGGCGGATCGCGGCGTAGACCATCCCGGGCAAGCGCACATCGCCTGCGAACAGGTAACTGCCATCGACCTTGGACGGAGTATCGAGCCGGGGAAAGGCGCTGGCCTGCTCTGCTTCGCCCGCGATCGGGCGCTCGTGCAAAGGCTCGGTCCGCAGCGGAGGAGGGTCAGGTGGTTGATAGCCGCTCGCGTCGGCGGCGAGATCAGCGAACCGCAGCCGACGGTCGCCCAGCCGCACGAACCCCTCGCTCGCCTCGCACTCCTCCCACGCCGCATCCCAGCGGTCGGCTGCGGCCATGCACAGCATTGCCCGCGCCGCCGCCGCCGCCTCGCGCGCGGGCAACTCGTATGCAGCGAGCGAACTGCCAAGCGCGGTCGCATTGAAGCGGGCGAACTGAGCGAAACGCTCGGCAAAGACCGGTTCCTCACCTTGGGCGAGACCGGCGGCGAATGGCATCCACAATGGCGCCCAGTGGGCGGCAAGCGGCACGTTGGCGTAGGCGCCGCTCACTGGCGCGGGTTCGACCGCGACCTGGCGCCAGTCCGCCCCCAGCTCGCTGGCGACGACTTGCGGGATCAGCGTGGTGACGCCTTGGCCCATCTCGAGCTGCGGGACAGCCACCGTTACGACCCCGTCGCGCCCGATCTTGAGCCAGGCGCCAAAAGCATATTCGCCCGCGCCCGGCTGGAGCGGGGCATCATAGCGGCGCGGCATCAGCCCCCACGCGACCAGCAGCCCGCCGCCCACCGCGGCGCCGACCAGCAGCCCCCGGCGGGTGACACGCATTCTCAGCCAAGCCCCAGCTTGGCGGCAAGGTCGCGCGCGATTTCGGCAAAGGCCTTCGCTTCAGGCCCCTCGCCAGCGGCGGGTGGGCTGCCCGCATCGCCCGCTTCGCGAAGCGTCAGGGTCAGCGGGATCCGGCCCAGGAACGGCAGGTCCATCGCCGCGGCTGCGGCCTCCACTCCGCCGCGCCCGAACGGGTCGCTTACCTCACCGCAATGGGGACAGGCATAACCAGCCATGTTTTCGACCAGCCCCAGCACCGGCACGCCGCCCGCCGCAAACAGTTGCAGCGCGCGGCGCGCGTCGATCAGCGCGAGGTCCTGCGGCGTCGAGACGATCACCGCGCCCGCTGGCTTGTGTTTCTGGAGCATCGAAAGCTGGACATCGCCGGTGCCGGGCGGCAGGTCGACAAGGATCAATTCGGCCGCACCCCAGTGCGCATCGATCAACTGGCCCAGAGCATTGCCCGCCATCGGCCCGCGCCAGGCGAGCGCCTTGCCCGGATCAACGAGGTGGCCCATCGAAAGGACAGGCACGCCCCAGCGGCTGTCTACCGGCACCAGCTTGCCATCTTCGGCCACGGGTCGCTCGCCCGCGTTGCCCAGGATTGTCGGCTGGGAGGGGCCATAAATGTCCGCGTCAACCAGCCCGACCTTGTGCCCCATCCGCGCGAGTGCCACGGCGAGATTGGCGGTCAGCGTCGACTTGCCGACCCCGCCCTTGCCCGATCCCACCGCCACGATGCGGCGCTGCGGCCGGTCCGCCATCATCGCCACGCGCACCTCGGCAACGTCGGGTGCTTCGGCCAGGACGTCTTTTACTGCCGCTTCCAGCCCGGCGCGCGCGTCGGCGGCGAGCCCGGCTGCGTCCAGTAACAATGTCACCCGTCCCTCGGTCTGTTTCAGGGAAATGACCCGCGCCGCGATCGAAGCGGGCAGGCGTTCGGTCAGCGCCTCGTCGTCCATCGGTCAGCGCCCTAGCACCAAAATCGGCAGGGCAACCCCTGTTTTTCCCGCAATCGGCCCCTATAAAGACCGGCATGGACACTTGGGATGGTTTGCGGAAGCGGTTCGGAC
Organism: uncultured Erythrobacter sp.; assembly: GCA_964516135.1. Classification (GTDB taxonomy): domain Bacteria; phylum Pseudomonadota; class Alphaproteobacteria; order Sphingomonadales; family Sphingomonadaceae; genus 34-65-8. Next base: position 64,228 of record CAZEWN010000013.1, read on the forward strand.
TGGCGATGGCCGGCAAGAGCCCGTGGGGATCTGGCGGCGATGACGGCAAGGGGGGGGGCGGCGATGGCGAACCTTCGAGCGGCGGCGAGGGCGAAGGGGGCGGCAAGCGTCGCGGCCCGCGCAATCCATGGCTTCCGCCAAGCGACGGTCCGCGTGATGGTCCGCGCCGCGCAGCGAACATAGAAGACCTGTTCAAGCAGCGCGGGCCCGAAGGGCCACGGCGCGGCATTGGCGGCCCTCGCGGCCCCAATTTCCGTCTTCCGGAGCGGCCTGGCGGCAAGAGCTGGCTGCCGATCCTGGCGGTCGGCCTGGTATCGGTGTTGCTCCTGTTTTCGATGTTTCACCAAATTTCCCCTGGACAGCAAGCGGTGGTGACGACGTTCGGCAAATATACCAGGACGCTCGAGCCAGGCCTCAACATGACGCTGCCCTGGCCGATCCAGCAGGTCGACCGCGAGAACGTGTCGCAGATCCGCCTGCAGCGTATTCCCGAGGGGCAAGAGCAGAAGCTTGTCCTGACTGGCGACCAGAACCTGGTCGACCTGTCCTATATCGTGCGATGGAACATCAAGGACCTGAAGCAGTTCAAATTCCAGCTGGCCGATCCCACCCTGACCGTCACCGAGGTTGCCGAATCGGCCATGCGCGCGGCGGTGGCAGAACAAACGCTTGACGATGCTTTCTCCGGCGCCGGACGGGCGGAGATCGAAGATCGCGTGCAGCGCCGCATGCAGGCGTTGCTCGATGCCTACCGCGCCGGGATCCAGATCCAGGGCGTCGAAATCGCGAAGACCGATCCGCCGGCCGAGGTCAACGACGCGTTTCGCGACGTTTCCGTTGCCGAACAGGATGCCAATGCCGCGATGAACCGGGCCCGCGCAACCGCGCAGCGTATCCTGGCGCAGGCGCAGGGCGAAACCGAGGCATTCGACAAGGTGTACGAGCAGTACCGGCTTGCCCCAGAAGTGACCCGACGTCGGCTCTATTACGAAACCATGGAGCGGGTGTTGAGCCAGACCGACAAGACGATCGTCGAAACGGGCGGTGTCAGCGCCTATCTGCCACTGCCCGAGTTGCAGCGGCGGGCACAATCGGCGCCCACGCCGGCCGCGCCGGCCAACCGGTCGCAAGGACAATAAGCCATGTGGCAGACGTACAAACATTCGATCATTGCCGTGGCGGTTCTCGCCGTGGTCTTGCTGGCCAGCATCGTCGTGGTGCCGGAGCATGAACAGGCGGTCGTGATCCGCACCGGCGAGCCGGTGCGTGTCATCAACCGCTTCCAGCCCGACACTGCCTATGGCGATACGGGCGCTGGGATGGTGCTGCGTATCCCCGTGATCGAGCAAGTCCAGCGCCTCGACAAACGCGTGCTCAATCTGGACATGGACCCCCAGGAAGTTCTCACCAGCGATCAGCAGCGCCTCCGGGTCGATGCCTACGCCCGCTTCCGGATCATCGCACCGGTGCAGACGGTCCGCGCGGCGGGGTCGACGGATGGCGTCCGGACGCAGCTCGAACCAGTGCTGGTGTCGGTGCTCCGCCAGGAACTTGGCCGACGCAGTTTCACCTCGCTGCTGACGGCCGAGCGCGGAAACGCGATGACCAACATCCGGCAGAAGCTTGATGCACAGGCGCGGCGCTATGGCGCGCAGGTGATCGACGTTCGGATCAAACGCACCGATCTGCCCGATGGTCGGCCGCTTGAATCCGCGTTCACCCGCATGGCTACCGATCGCCAGCGCGAGGCGGAGGCGATTCGTGCCGAGGGCGACCGCGCGTCACGTGTGATCCGCGCCGAAGCCGATGCCGAAGCGGCGGCGATCTACGCCGAAAGCTATGGCAAGGATGCCGACTTCTATGATTTCTACCGCGCGATGCAGAGTTATGATGCGACCTTCGCACGGGGCGACAACAAGGGGCAGAGCAGCATAATCCTGTCGCCCGACAACGAATACCTGCGGCAGTTCCGCGGCCAGCGTTGACGCTTCGTCGATCGGGCGCAGCTGCGTTCAATCGATGTTCAGCGCCATCGCGAATACCCTGGCCGCAACCCTGCGTGCAGAGCGCGTGAATCGAGAGGAACAAGAGGACGTGAAGCCAGTGCGATACGCTTATGGAGTGACCAGCGCGCTGCTAGTCGGCGGCGCCGCGATTTCCCTCATCACCGGGCAGCCGGCCGGTGCCCAGGTGGCTCAGAACGACGACAGCGTGATGGCGCGCGCCGTGCCGCGTGCCGGGGCCCCGGAAAGCTTCGCTGACCTGACCGCCCAGTTGCAGCCAGCGGTGGTCAATATCTCGACCCGCCAGCGGGTCGAGGTTCAGGCGAACAATCCCTTCGCCGGCACCCCGTTCGAAGGGTTGTTCGGCCAGCGTGGCGGACAGGCGCAGCCGCAATTCCGCGAAGGCCAGTCGCTCGGCTCGGGATTCATCATCTCGGCTGACGGCTATGTCGTGACCAACAACCACGTGGTCAGCCCGACGGGACGCGGCACGGTGGAGGAAATTACCGTCACCATGCCCGACGGCACCGAATATGCCGCCGAGTTGGTTGGGGCCGACGCGCAATCGGATCTCGCGGTGCTGAAGATCGAGCGGCGCGAGGCGTTTCCATTCGTGCGGTTTGGGGATTCCGCGCAATCCCGCCCTGGCGACTGGGTGGTTGCGATTGGCAATCCCTTCGGTTTGGGCGGCACCGTGACGTCCGGCATCATCTCGGCGGTCTATCGCAACACGGGCACCGGCGGAGCATATGACCGCTACATTCAGACCGACGCCAGCATCAACCGGGGCAACTCGGGCGGCCCGCTGTTCGACATGCAGGGCAACGTGATCGGCATCAACAATGCGATCTTCTCGCCTTCGGGCGGGAACGTGGGGATCGGGTTCGCCATTCCCGCCGAAATCGCGGCGCCGATTGTCGAGCAGTTGCGTGAAGGGCGCGCGATCGAGCGCGGCTATCTCGGGGTGTCGATTCAGCCGGTCAACGCCGACCTCGCTGATTCGCTGGGTGTTCCCCGCAATCGGGGTGAATTCGTGCAAAGCGTTGTCGAAGGTGAAGCGGCGGCGACTGCGGGGATCCGGCCTGGCGATGTGGTCCTGTCGGTCAACCGCCGCGAAATCACACCTGAACAGACATTGTCGTTCCTGGTCGCCAATATCGAGCCGGGAACTCGTGTGCCGGTTGAATTGATCCGCAATGGCGAACGGCGAACGGTCAACGTGACCGTCGGACGGCGGCCAAGCGACGAGGAATTGCGCCAGAGCCAGATGTTTGCGCCAGGGGAAGACGAAAGCGGCGAGGCGACACCGGCCGCGCCTGGCATGAGCGAGGGTATCCAGCAGAAGCTGGGGCTTGGCGTGATCCCGGTAACTGCGGAAATCGCGCGGCAACTGGGAATCGCCGCCGATACGCGCGGCCTTGCGATCGCGGCTGTCGACCCGAATTCGGACGCGGCCCGCAAGGGACTCCAGCGTCGCGATGTCATCCTGAGCGCGAATTATCGCGAGATCGCCACGGCGGCTGAACTGGAAGCCGTGGTGTCGGAGGCCGAACGTGCCAACCGTGACGCTGTGCTGCTGCGTGTACAGCGGCGCGGCAGTCCGGCGGCCTACGTCGCCGTCCGCCTTCGCTGATGCCGACGAACGACGAAATAGGCCCGCGAGCTTCTCGCGGGCCTTTTTCGTATCCGCGCGAAATCGGCGCCTATCTTTTCACGCTCAGTTGGCGGGTGGAACCGGGTTTGGTTGCTGCGGCGTCGGCACCGACGTGCGACGCGGGGCCGGATTGGGCGGTGATGGACGCGGATCACCCTGCGGTTGGCGGCCGGTCGCGCGATTGAGAAAATCATCACTGGCCGCCTGGCCAGTTTCATCCGTTTGCGGGCGACGCGGACGATCGGGGATCAGTCCCGTTTCGCCTTCCACCGGAAAGTCTGGCTCACCTGGATCGTCGGGGCCACCCGGCTCCACCAGATTACCCTGTTCATCGATGTAGTAGTAGTCGCCCGGCTCGCCATAATAGTATTCGTCATCCGGCTCCAGCTGCCAATCCGGCAGCTTCAGGTCGGTATCGAATTCCTCGACCGGGCGGCCACGCACCGCGTAGCGCATGTAAGCGGCAAAGGCTTGCGCCGGTGCCCGCCCGCCCTGAAGCCCGCCCACCGCGCGGTTGTCGTCGCGGCCCATCCACACGCCCGTGGTGATCCCGCTGGAGAAGCCGACGAAATAGCCGTCCTTGTTGGAACTGGTCGTGCCGGTCTTGCCCGCGACCGGTCGGCCGATCTGTGCCGCGCGTCCGGTCCCGGTGTTGACCGCTGACTGCAGCAGATCGGTCATACCCGCGGCGACATATTCGGGCACCAGTCGAACCTCGCGAGGTTTCTCGTGACGATAGATCGTCTCGCCGCTGGCAGTCGTCACCCTGACAATGCCGTATGGTTCGACCGCCATGCCCTTAGCAGAAACGGCGGCAAAGGCGCGGGTCATGTCGATCAACCGCACTTCCGAAGAACCCAGCACCATTGCCGGAAAGGTCGAGATCGGCGTGGTGATGCCAAACCGCCGTGCCATCGACGCGACCGAGCCAAACCCAACCTCGTTGCCAAGCTGCGCCGCCACCGTGTTGATCGAATAGGCGAAGGCGGTGCGTACATCGGTGTCGCCGGCATTGCGTCCGGTCGAATTGCGCGGCGTCCACCCATCGATCGTAACGGGCGTGTCGACCACCGCGTCTTCCGGTGTGTACCCGGCCTCCAGCGCGGCCAGATAGACGAACAGTTTCCACGCCGATCCCGGCTGGCGCATCGCATCCGTTGCGCGGTTGTAGTTGGTCTCGACGTAGTCGTTGCCACCGACCAGCGCGAGCACCGCGCCGTCGCGGTCAAGGCTTACCAGCGCACCTTGCGCGCCCCTGGGCGCATTCGCCTGGATCGCGGCGGTCGCGGCGCGCTGCATCCCGACGTCCAACGTCGTCCAGACCTCGATCGGCTCAAACGTTTCGGGCAGCAGCAGTTCGAGCTGCGGTAGTGCCCAGTCGGTGAAATAGCGGGCCGAATTCTGCCCGACCTCCTCCTTCAGCCGCACAGTTGAAGGATCAACCGTGGCGTCGGAGGGAATGCGGCCCTGTTCCTTCATCAGCCGCAGCACCACTTGCGCGCGGTCGACCGCGGCATCGACATCAGCAGTGGGAGAATAGCGGCTGGGCGCCTTGACCAGCCCGGCGATGATTGCCGCCTCGGCCGTGCTGAGCTCGGTCGCGGGATGGCTGAAGAAGCGCCGACTGGCACTGTCGATCCCATAGGCGCCGCCGCCGAAGTAGACCTTGTTCAGATAAAGCTCGAGGATCTGGTCCTTCGAGAATTTCCATTCAAGCGCCAGCGCCAGCACCGCCTCGCGCAGCTTGCGATCGAGCGAACGGTTGGAATTAAGGAAAATGTTGCGTGCCAGCTGCTGGGTGATGGTCGAAGTGGCGCCCAGCCGCGCGTCGCCCGTTACCCAGACATAGAGCGCGCGGGCGAGGCCATAGGGATCGACCCCAGGATGGGAATAATACCGCCGGTCCTCGACCGCGATCATCGCATCCTTCATGACCTCCGGAATCTCTTCCGAAGGCAGCCATTCGCCGTAGCTTGGCCCCAACTCCACGATCTCGGTCCCGTCGCGCGCCCGCACGACGATGGTTTGCCCTGTCTGCGAGGCCTTGAGCGCTTCGTAACTGGGGAGCGATCGCGCCGCGAACAGCACAGCGAGGCCAAGGAACAACGCACCGAGCAACGCCAGCGCGCCACCCCAGATCGCCGCGCGGCGCAGCCATAGGCGCCAGCCGGTCAGCTCGCGCTTGGACCGCTGCTGCTGCTTCTGTCGTGATGCGGCTCGCCGCCTGCTCCCGCGCTCAGCCATCCATCCTGCAATCGTAGTGCGCCGTTCGGGGCGACGCCTCCCTCAACATCGCCAGTGCATAGGGCACTTGTAACGCGCCGTGAACGGCCCGATTGCTACTTGTCCTCCGGTTCGAAGGCGATCGAGGCGCTGTTGATGCAGTAGCGCAGTCCCCCCGCCTCGCGTGGGCCATCGGGGAAGACATGGCCGAGATGGCCGCCGCAGTTGGCGCAGGTCACTTCGGTGCGGATCATGCCGTGCGACGTATCACGGTGCTCTTCAACCGCGCCTCCATTGGCGGGAGCGGTGAAGGCCGGCCAGCCGCAGCCGCTGTTGTACTTGGCCTCGCTGTCGAACAGCTTCGTCCCGCAGGCGGCGCAGTAGTATTCCCCGTCGTCATAGAGCTTGTCATATTTGCCGGTGAACGCGCGTTCGGTGCCTTTTTCGCGCAGGATATGAAATTGTTCGGGGCTCAGCCGCTCGCGCCATTCGGCCTCGGTTACGGTCTTGGCATCGGACATCGGGTGTCTCCTTCGTCCAGGGATATGGTGAGCGCTCCCGCCCGGCTCAACAGTCGGTGTCGGCGTACTGCCTGGGCGGCTGGATCACTTCCATGCGTTCCGACAGCAGCGGTCGGAAGCTGGGGCGGCACTTGAGCGTTAGATACCAGTCGTGCGCCTGCTCATGCCCGGCCCAGTCGATCCCGCCGAGATAGTCCGCGACCGAAATCTGCGCGGCGGCGGCGAGGTCGGCAAGGCTCATCTGTGCGCCCGCCAGCCACGGCCGGTGATCGCGAAGCCAGTCGATGTAGTCGAGGTGGGAATGCGCGAGCTTCATGGCCTCGCGCAGGATGCCGCCGTTGGGCGGCTGGCGCATGACGATCCGCTTCTTCATCTTCTCGTGCAGCAGCGGCATGGTGACGTCGCCGAAGAAATTTTCGTCAAAGAGCGCGACCAGCCGACGGATTTCGGCCCGGGTGGCGGCGGTGCCCCCGATCATCGGGGAGCGGTCGACCGTCTCCTCGAAAAACTCGCAGATCGCCCGGCTGTCGCACAAGGTCGTTCCACGTTCGGGTTCATGCAATACCGGGGTGCGCCCGGCATGATTGAGCGCCCAGAACTCGTCGTCAGCCTCCCACGGATTTGCGCGCCACAGGTCATAGGCAACGCCCTTCTCGCTGAGAAGCAGGCGAACCTTGCGGCTGAACGGGCAGAGCGGAAACTGATAAAGGCGCCACATCGCGCCTGATCAATGCATCAACCGCCGGTCCCGGTCCAGCAGCACGCTGGCGGGCCAGCAATTTTTTTGCCAAAGCCCCCGTTCAATAGTCGCGCGCGGGAAGCGAGCGGCGCACTTGTTCTGCCATGTCGCGCAGTGCCGGAACCATTTCCTCGAGCCCTGCCGCCATTCCGGCCATCGAACCCATGACCTCGGGCACGCGCTGGGCCATTTCCTCGGGCGCGTAACGCGCGTCGGGACCGGCGATGTCGCCCACGGTGGTATCGGGATCGACATACGCCGGATTATCGCCACGAGCCTGCGCCATCGCGCGCATCATCGGGGCGACATTCAAGTCCATCAATACCCGGCCCATGATCGCGATCGAACTGGCGACGGTGTCCTGGACGAGCGGATCTTCGAGCCTTTCGGCGAGGCGAGGCGCATCGGGATCACCGGCCGCAAGCGCCGGAGCGGGCAGGGCGACCGCGCCGAGCGCGGCGGCAAGCATGAAGAGGCGCATCAGCGACTCCTTTTGTTGAAATGCAACAGACGAGCCGTACCTGGCATTGCCGAATCGAACGCAGCCTGAACAGCGGGTTCAGACACCTGATGCATCCAGCAGCATCAGGCAGGCCGGCATGACCTGCTTCACCGCGCCATCCTGCGCGCCCAGCGCCCTTGCCTCGGTTGTAAGCAGGGTGGCGACCGCATCACGGTCCAACCCGGTGTCATCCATCAGGCGCGCGGAAAACCGGACGAAAAATTCGCGGCCGCGCGCGGCGAGCGGGGGAAGAGTGGTGGCCTCCGCATCGCCCCTTGCCTGTGCCTGCGCGGTAATCGCGAATGCAGCGGCGCAGCGCAGGCCGGTCCGTTGCTCCAGCGTCAGCGACGGCGGCGCCTGGGCAGCAAGCGGCGCGACAGCGAACGCAGCGGCGATGGTGATAACGGGCTTCATCGGGCGGCCCTAGTCCAGACGAGATGAACCTGCATTGTCCGCTATTGACCTCGCCCAAGGCACGCGACAGGTATCGCCATGCAACTGGAAGGGAATGCTCCATGTTCAGCCACATGACCGTCGGATCGAACGATATTGGCCGATCGAAGACGTTCTATGACGCCACGTTCAAGGCGATGGGTGGGCGTGAGGCGATTGTCGATCCCAAGGGTCGGCTGATGTACATACATAACGGCGGTATCTTTCTGGTCACTCCTCCGATCGACGGCAACCCGGCGACGCACGGGAACGGGTGCACGATCGGTTTCGCAATGTCGCCGGAAGAAGCCGACGCCTGGCACGCCGCCGGTGTCGCTCACGGCGGGACTGCGATCGAGGATCCGCCAGGGGTGCGCGAGGGTGGCGGCATGAAAATGTATCTCGCCTATCTGCGCGATCCTGACGGTAACAAGCTCTGCGCGTTGCACCGCATGGAGGCCTGAGCGGCTGCGATCGGCGTGGCGCAAGATGCAACGTGCCGGGGCGCGCGCCTGGATTGTGGCGTTGGCTGGACGGCCGTGACGCCTGACTCAGCTGGGCTTCCAGCCAATTTCCGCAAACTTGGCCGATTTGGGCACGTCAATGACGGCTTCGTCGATCCGCAGGCTCTCGCCAGGGGCGAGTGAGGCCTGCGGGGGCGCGACTTCCCAGCTATAGACGATCCGTTCGCGCGCATCGCGCATGACGATCAGGATCGAGGGTACCGTTACCCGTTCGCGCCCGGTGTTGGTGATCGTGCCGCTTGCGCCAAAGAATTCGGTGTTGTTGGGCAGCGTGCGGCGATCCTGCTGGTCGGCCGGAAAATCGAGCACGAGGTCGCGGTTGCCCGCCGCAAACGTCGGGCGGCTGATCGGCACCCAATCGGGCAGGCCCCAATAGCTTGCGGCAACCACGGTGCCCGTTGCGACCAGGGCGAATGCAACACCCGCCGCTGTCCACATTCGCAACCGATTGCGGCGCGAACGAAACGGCGGGCGCGCGTCGAACGGGCTAAAGTCGTCCTCCTCGATCCGGGGCGAGAGGCGAGCGGGGGAGATATCGACGACGCCGGGGATCGGATCGCTGGATCGGGCGGTGTCTTCGACATCAGCGTCGGATTCGTCGGTCTCAGAAGGGGGCACCTCGTCCGGGGCGCGCACCGGCGCGGCGGCCGGGGGTTGGGCGAATCCCGGCGGCGGCACCGATGCCACTTGCTTGCCCACCTCGGCCGGTTCGCGTTCGCCCGCCGCTTCGCGCAAGGCGGCGGGCGGGCCATCCTGGAACCAGCTGTGTCGGCATTTGGCGCAGCGCACCGTGCGCCCGTCGACGCCGACGGCGCTGTCGGGGACAACGTAGCGCGTCGAACAGGCGGGGCAGGCAATGATCATGATGACCCGAATGTTACGGCCACGCCCCGCACTCAACAAGGCTTGCGCTGTGTGCAGGCGCCCGCGGATGGCTTTTTTCCCCAACGAAGCCTCGCTATAGCGCCCGAAGAGATGCCCGCTTCCGCCATTTTCACTCGCGCCCGGCCATGACCGCAGCCGCCGATGAAATCGTGACGTTCGACAATGTCGGGCTGCGTTACGGCGCGGACCGCGAAATCCTGAGCAATATATCGTTCACGCTATTCCCCGGCAGCTTCTATTTCCTCACCGGCGCGAGCGGCGCTGGGAAGAGCTCGCTGCTCAAGCTGCTCTATCTCGCGCTTCGCCCTTCGCGGGGGGTGATACGGATGTTCGGAACAGACGTCATCACGATGCCGCGTGGCCGCCTGCCGACCCTGCGCCGCCGACTTGGGGTGGTGTTTCAGGATTTCCGCCTCGTTCCGCATCTCAGCGCGTTCGACAATGTGGCGTTGCCGCTGCGCGTGTCCGGGGTGCAGGAGGTTGAACTCGACAAACCGGTCAACGACATGCTCGATTGGGTCGGCCTGAGCCATCGCAAGCACGCGCGGCCCGAAACACTGTCCGGTGGAGAACAGCAACGGGTAGCGATTGCGCGTGCGGTGATCGGTCGTCCCGACCTGCTGGTGGCCGATGAGCCAACCGGCAATGTCGATCCTGAAATGGCGCTCAAGCTGCTGCGACTGTTCGAGGCGCTGAACCGCCTCGGCACGACCGTGGTTGTCGCAACCCACGATGTCCATTTGCTCCGAAAGGTTCCCGACTCGCTGATCATGCGCCTCGACAAGGGGCAGCTGAGCGACCCGACCGGAGCGCTACGCTATCCGCCGCGACCGGCGCGGCGGACCGAGGCATGAACACTGCCCGCCCGCCCGCAATCGGCCGTACGGTGCCGCGTGGTTTCGCGTCCTTTGCCGGCGAGCGCGCCGCGCAGCTTGTCCCGCAGGCGCGCCTTGCCGGGCCGATGCCATGGGTAATCGCGATCATGGTGGCGCTCACCGTGGTCGCGGCGGCCGGTGGCCTGGCATTGACGAACCTCGCCGAAAGTGCGCGCGCCGACCTGGCCGGCGGCGCCACGGTGCAGGTCGTCGAGGCCGGGGCGCGCGAGCGCGAACGGCAGGCGGCAGCGGCCGAACGTGTGTTGACCCGTCATCCGGCGGTCGCCGAGGTGCGGCGCGTACCCGATGCGGAACTCGACAGGCTGCTCGAGCCTTGGCTCGACGTCGGCTCCGGGGGCGAGGCGGTTCCGGTTCCCGCGCTCATCGACATTCGGCTCGATCGTGCCGCCGACGCCGACGCGCTCGCCGCGCTCCGGCAAGCGTTACGCGCGGTGGCGCCTGCGGCCCGCGTCGATGCCCAGGCGAGCTGGCTGCGGCCCGTTTTCTCGGCCATCGCCTCGCTCCAGTTACTGGCGCTGGTGCTGGTCGTATTACTGGCAGCCACGAGCGCTAGCGCGGTGTGGCTGGCAGCGCGCAGTTCGCTCGGCGCAAATCGTGATACCATCGAGGTGGTTCACCTGCTCGGCGGGACCGACGGTCAGATCGCAGGGATTTTCCAGCGCTCGATAGGCCTTGACGCCACGCTCGGCGGCGCGGTCGGGCTGGCCCTGGGGCTGGGCGGTGTGCTGCTGCTGGGGCGCAGTTTCGCCGCGCTGGATTCGGGGATGATCGGTGGCGGCGGGCTTGGCTGGAGCGATTGGACGGTGCTGGCCTTCATTCCTCTGGCTGCAATTCTGATCGCGATGCTCACCGCCCGGCTGACCGTGCTGACCACTTTACGGGAAATGGTATGATCGGGCGGCTCGCCTCCGCGCTGCTCATGGTGTGGGCGCTCGGCTTTCTGTGGTTTGCCGTGGCGCTGCCCCGGCCGAGCGACGATGTTCGCACCGACGCCGTGATCGTACCCACGGGGGCGGCCGGGCGGATTGAGCGTGGGTTGCAGATCCTGCGCGCGGGCAATGCGCGCGCGATGCTCGTCACGGGTGTCGATCGCGAGGTGAGGCCGGGGGAGTTCGCCGCGCAGTTCGGGGTTCCGGAGGATCAGATGGCGTGCTGCGTCACGCTCGGTTTCGCGGCGGTGGATACGCGCGGCAATGCCGCCGAGACGGCGCAATGGGTTCGCGACAGCCAGGCGCGCTCGTTGCGACTGGTCACGACCGACTGGCATATGCGCCGAGCCTCGAGCGAATTGCTGCGCGCCTTGCCCGACGACATCGCGGTGGTCGAGGATGCGGTGCCCTCGCAGCCATCGTTGCGGATACTGTTCCTTGAATACCACAAGCTGCTGGCCAGCTTGGCGGCGCGGGTGGTGAACGGATGATCCGGACATGATCCTTGCTCGCAACCTGGCGTTCTACGGTGCGTTCTATTTCGGTAGTGTGTTCTTTGTCATCGGTGCCCTGATTGGCGCGCTGATCGACCGGCGGGGCATGCGTCGGATTGTTCGCGCGTGGGCGCGCTATCACCGTTCTTGCCTTCGCCTGTTCGCGGGTATCCGCGTGGTTGAGGAAGGCGACAAGCCGTGCGGACCATTCTTTTACGCCATCCGGCATGAGAGCTTTTTCGAGGCGATCGATACGCCGACGCACATCCCGGGGGCGGTTCCTTTCGCCAAATACGAGTTGTCGCAAATCCCGGGATGGGGCCGCGCCGCGCATGCCTATGGCATGGTGTTCGTGGCCCGCGACGACGGCGCCAAGGCGCTGCGCGCGATGTTCAAGGAGGCACGCGATCACGCCGCCGAGGGACGCCCGTTGGTGATCTTTCCCGAGGGCACGCGAGTTCCTCATGGGGAACGCCGCCCATTGCAAGCAGGTTTCGCCGGGCTTTATAAGGTGCTGGGCTTACCCGTCGTTCCGGTCGCGGTCGACAGCGGGCCGCTGTATCATCGCCGGTGGAAGCGCCCCGGGACAATCACCTATCGCTATGGCACGATTATTCCACCCGGCCTGCCACGCGATGCGATCGAAACCCGCGTCACCGATGCGATCAACGCGCTGAACGCCCCGCCTCAGTGATCGCCGCGCCCGAAGTCGGGCCGTGCGTCGTCCTGCCCCTGTTCCACGATCGAGCGACGGATAGCGCGGGTGCGGGTGAACAGGTCGTGGAGGGCCTCGCCATCGCCCCGCCTGATGGCGCGTTGCAAGGCGGTCAGATCCTCGGTGAACCGGCCAAGCATCTCCAGCACCGCCTCGCGGTTTGACAGGAACACGTCGCGCCACATCGTCGGATCGCTCGCGGCGATACGGGTGAAGTCACGAAAGCCACCGGCTGAATACTTGATCACTTCGCCCCGGGTCACTTCCTCGAGATCGGAGGCTGTGCCCACGATGGTGTAGGCGATGAGGTGGGGGATATGGCTGGTGACCGCGAGCACGAGGTCATGATGGCCCGCGTCCATCAGTTCGATGCGGGCGCCGAGCCCTTCCCAGAAGGCCGCGACAGTGGCGATCGCCGCCTGATCGGCATCCTTGGCTGGGGTTAGGATGCACCAGCGGTGACTGAACAGGCTCGCAAACCCCGCATCCGGTCCGCTCTGTTCCGTACCCGCAACCGGATGCGCGGGAATCACCGTGTGTTCCGGCAACGCGCGTGCGAGCGCCTGGGCGACCGCCTGCTTGGAGGAGCCGACATCGGAAACGATCGCATGCTCAGGCAGATCGGGCACCAGCGCGGCCGCCGCGGTCTCCATCGCGCCTACGGGAACGCACAGGAGGACGAGCTCGCAATCGCGCACGGCGTCGCCAGGCGTGTCGCACACGGTGCCGACCAGCCCGCGTTCGGAAGCGCGCGCGCGAACCGCGGGGTCGGAATCATACCCTGTGGTGACGACGCCCGGCAGCCGATCCGCGATCGCCAGACCCACCGAGCCGCCAAGCAGCCCCAGACCGATCACCGCAACCCGCCGGATAGTCATCCCGCCATCTCCGCCAGCGCATCGGCGATCGCGTCCATGTCCTCGCGCGCGCCAATCGTGATGCGCAAGGCATGCCCGAGGCCTTGCAATGGCAAATGTCGCACGGCGTACCCACGCGCGGCGAGCCCCGCGAGCGCATCGGCGGCTGTCAGCGCACCTTCGAACAGCACGAGCGAAAAATTCGCCCTGCTGGGCATGCAGCGCAGGCCGCGGTTGCCGAGCGCGGCGATGCGCGCCTCGAAACGGGCAAGCTCGACCGCATTGTGCGCGCGCGACGCATCGACGAAATTCTGATCCCCCACGGCCGCCACCGCCGCCGCCTGCCCGATCGAGGTCACGTTAAACGCGCCGCGCAGCCGGTTGACGAGATCGATGAGCTGCGGGGCTCCCGTCATCCAGCCGATCCGCTCCGCAGCCAGGCCATAGGCTTTGGAAAACGTCCTGCTGACCAGTACATTGCCGTGCGCGGCCGCGAGGGCGAACGCGGTCCGCTGGTGGGTCGGTTCGACATATTCCCCATAGGCCTCGTCGACCACCAGCAGGACGTTTCGCGGCAGCCCGGCATGCAGGCGCTCCACCTCGCCCGGCGGCAGCCAGCTACCGACGGGGTTGTTGGGATTGTCGAGCAGCACCACCCTGGTGCGCGGAGTCACTGCCGCAAGCAGGTTGTCGACAGAAGCGCCGTAGTCGTGGTCATCCGCGAACACCGGGGCGGCACCGACCTTGTGCGCCAATAGCGGGTAAAGCGAGAAAGAGTACCGCGAACAGAGCACCTCATCGCCCGGCCCGGCAACAGCCTGGACCGCGCAATGCAGCAGTTCGCCGGACCCCGTCCCGCACACGATCCGCGCGGGATCGAGCCCGTGAAGCGCGCCCAGCGCCTCGCGCAGCGCGCGTGCGTCCGGATCGGGATAGCGCGAGGGCGCGGGCGCTGCGGCGAACGCGGCCAGCGCGGCGGGGCTGGTGCCGAGCGGGTTCTCGTTGGCCGACAATTTGATCAACACCCGCCCATCAGCCGCGCGCGCGGCGCCCGGGACATAGGCATGGATGCCCGCTATCCAGGGCTTGGGGGTCGGCGCGTCGCTCATCGTGGCGGGCGCATACCCCGCGGCCCGCGAAAGGCGAAGCAAATCCTCCTATCACCCCCGCGCCGTCGATGTTGACAGCGCGCGGGCGCGCCCCCAATCCCGCCCGCGCATGGCCACACACGCCGCCTCCAACGTTTACCGTCTCGCCGCCCCGCTGCCGCTCGATAGCGGGCAGGCGCTGGAAGGCGTCGAGATCGCTTATGAAACCTATGGCGAACTCGCGGCGGACCGAGGCAATGCCGTTCTCGTCTGCCATGCCCTGACGGGGGATCAGTACCTTGCCAGCACGCATCCGGTCACTGGCAAGCCGGGCTGGTGGGAACGGATGGTCGGCCCGGGCAAGCCAATCGACACCGCGCGTCACCACGTAATCTGCGCCAATGTGATCGGCAGCTGCATGGGCTCGACCGGCCCGGCCAGCCTTGCGGCGGACGGCCAGCCGCATGCCATGCGGTTCCCCGTCATCACCATTCGCGACATGGTCCGCGCCCAGGTCGCACTGCTCGATGGGCTCGGCATCGAACGGCTGCACGCGGTCGTCGGCGGATCGATGGGCGGGATGCAGGCGCTCAGCCTTGCCGCCGATTTCCCGAACCGCGCGGCGCGCATCCTCGCCATCGCTACCACCGCGCGGCACTCGGCGCAGAACATCGCGTTCCACGAGGTCGGGCGCCAGGCGATCATGGCGGA
This sequence comes from uncultured Erythrobacter sp., assembly GCA_964516135.1. Taxonomy (GTDB): domain Bacteria; phylum Pseudomonadota; class Alphaproteobacteria; order Sphingomonadales; family Sphingomonadaceae; genus 34-65-8. The sequence goes on from CAZEWN010000013.1 coordinate 79,401, forward strand.
TCCGGCCTGGCGCGGCGGCGAGTACTACGGGGCGGGCGCCTCCCCCGACGCGGGGCTGTCGGTGGCGCGCATGGCGGCGCACATCACCTACCTGTCGGAAGAGGGGCTGACCGAGAAGTTCGGGCGCCGCCTTCAGGACCGCGACGCCAAATCGTTCGGCTTCGACGCCGATTTCCAGGTCGAAAGCTACTTGCGGTATCAGGGCAGCGGCTTCGTGCAGCGGTTCGATGCCAATTCGTATCTCTACATCACCCGGGCCATGGACTATTTCGATATCGCAGAAGAGCACGGCGGGCTCCTCGCCGATGCCTTCGCAGGTACGACGGCCCGATTTTGTCTCGTCAGCTTCGACAGCGACTGGCTCTATCCCACTGCCGAGAGCCGCCACGTGGTCCACGCGCTAAATGCGGCCGGCGCGCCGGTCAGCTTCGTCGAACTCTCCGCGCCATTTGGACATGACAGCTTCCTACTGGAGGTGCCCGCGCTGGACCGCGTCATCCGGGGGTTTCTTGATGGCTAGTGTGGGGGCCGAAGCCCTGCGTCCCGATCTCGCCGTTATCGCGCGCCAGGTGCCGCATGGCGCGCGGGTGCTCGATGTGGGGTGCGGCGATGGCGCGCTGCTCGCGACCTTGCGCGAAGGCAAGCAGGTCGACGCGCGCGGGATCGAGATTGACCCGGTGCTGGTCGAACGCTGCGTCGCGCGTGGCCTCAGCGTGGTCCAGGGCGATGCCGACCGCGACCTCACCTTCTATCCCGATGGCGCGTTCGACGTGGCGATCCTCAGTCAAACGCTTCAGACCGCCGCGCGGCCCGACCGGATGCTGGCCGAGTTGCTGCGCGTTGGCCGTCGTGCTTTCGTCAGCTTTCCCAACTTCGCTTACTGGAGGATGCGCTGGGCTCTGTTGAGCCGGGGGCGGATGCCGGTCACGCGCCACTTGCCGGTGAGTTGGTACGAAACCGAGAACATCCACCACGTAACTGTAACGGATTTTGAGGAGCTCGCCGCCAGCCTTGGCATCACGGTGGAGCGCCGCTGGTTCTTCACGCGCGAGCGCGAGGTCGGCGGGGGCGGGGCCAACTGGCGCGCCGAATATGCGCTTTTCGAAGTGAGCCGATGAGCGGCCGACAATCAACCTGACGAACGGTCCGCATGCCGCGCGCGGGATTAGGTGTTCGGCGCGATACCTGCTATGTCCCATGATGCTGACGTCGAATTTTGCGACGGACTTCGGCTTTTGACGACCGCGAATCCGGCCAACCGCATTCGCGCCAATTGGACGACGACTTCCTTTCAATTGAGACCCCTCGCACGACGCGCCGGGCAATTCCGCTTGGCGCCAACAGGTTTCTTGAAAGGAAACATCCATGGCCAAGGTAGGCACCGTCAAATTCTTTAACGATGACAAAGGGTATGGTTTCATCCAGCCCGATGATGGTTCGTCCGACAGCTTTGTCCACATTTCAGCCGTGCAGGCCGCCGGGATGCATACGTTGACTAAGGACCAGCGCGTGAATTTCGAAGTCGAAACCGGCCGCAATGGCAAGGAAAGCGCCGTCAACCTGTCGGCTGCGTGATCGGCTCCGGGGGCCGTGTCCACGCGGCTCCCGGCCTGTTGCCACTCCCCCGCGCCCCTTTGCCAATCCACCGCGCAAGGAACGAGCATGAGCCAGACTTACGAATTCTACACCGCGCGCGCCGACGAATCGGCCGCCGAGGCCAGGGCAGCGGGGCTGGTCAACGTGCGCGAACGTGCGCTCCGTTCCGAAAAGACCTGGCGTGCTCTCGCCGCGCAGGCACGCAGGGTTCTGATCGATCGGGAAAAGGCCGAGGCCGTCCGGCAGGAACGCCGCTCCGCCGAAGCTGAGCTACGCGCGCGGGGCGCGGCGCACTAACCCCCGGAGGAATCAGTGCGCCGCCTGCGACCAAGTGTCACGCGGCCGGAGAAACGCGCTTGCCCGCGCGACGGCGCTTTGCTACGGGCGCGCTCCTACCCCGCAGGGAGGGCGACCGTGCCACCCTGATCTTAGTGCGGTCGTGGCGGAACTGGTAGACGCGCAACGTTGAGGTCGTTGTGGGCGAAAGCCCGTGGAAGTTCGAGTCTTCTCGACCGCACCAATCCCTTGAATTCATCGAAGAAATTCAAGCGGTTGAAGCAAGGGGCCAAATCCAGCCCACCCTCTGGCCCACCTCAAAACATGCGGTGTGATGGCGAGGTTTGCATCGCTATGAGCAAGTCACAGGCCAACACAAACGGTTCGTTTGGGGTCACCCTTGCCGCAATTCCTCAATAAAGCTCGCCAGCACGGCGTCGAGGTCGGGGTAGGTTGGATGGCGGGTGAAGTGAGCGGCCAGCTCCAAATCGATTTGCACCACGGACTTAGCATCCTCCTTGGTGGCGACCGCCCAAGCCCGTCCAGGGTGTAGCGTGTCCCACGGCGAGCGCTTGTTGGTTCGCGTCGTGGCGGAATCGCCATGCTTGCCGAGGCCGTAAAGAATGTTCGTCTCGCTGTTCCAGATCGGCCGGAATAGATGGATGAGGTAGTCCTCCGCCGCCGTTTCCCAGCCACTTTGTACCACGAGCGAGCGAAACTCGAAGTCGGCAAGGTCGAGTGTGCTCGCGGCCTTCCCGATACTCTTGCGATGGTCGCTCAGGCGGCCACAGAGCCGGGCGCCCTGTTCCATCGGCGTGCGGGCATTCGAGACTGCTGGGGCTGCCTGTCCAACGTAGATCGGTGTCTCGGTGCCGCTGATAGCCGCATAGGCGGGAAACGAGCCGCTGTAGTAGATCGCGTACACGCCCGAGCCGTATGAACGCGGAATGTCGGAAAGCGGGTGCCTATCTTGCGCGACCAGCGCCAGCGCCACGAACCGTCCCACCACCTTTGGATTGCTCGGATCAAACACAGCGGTGGGCTGCGCGATTGGATCGAGCTTGGCGAGCAACGAAGTCAGTCCGTCGATCGTTTCCTTGATCTGCGCCTCTAGCTTCCTGCGTTTCGGATTCGAGAGCGACCCAACACTCGCTTCCGCGATCAGGCGATCAAGACTTTCGCGCAGGGTGCTAACCGCATCCGTGCCAGTCGTTTTGCTATTCATGCACTCTCCGCGAGTCGGGAGGCGATACCGTCCCCGATCACGCGAGCTAGTTCAACCGGCACCGCATTGCCAAGCTGGCGCATGGATTCCGTCCACGACCCATGCAGCCGATAATCGTCTGGGAAGGTCTGAAGGCGGGCGCTCTCGCGCACCGTGAAATACCGAACCGACCCGTCCGGCCGAAGCAGCATGTTCTCGCCACCCGGCACGCCATGCACCCCCGCCTTGAGTGTCTTGGCGGGAAGGTCGAGCGGGCTGCCAGTATGGCCTGGATAGCTTCGCGCGCCAGCTTGGTAGCGGTGGTTGAGGACAAGGCGCGCTTGCGCCGGTTGTAGTTTGGGATCGGGCAGGTCACCGATCGCTTCCCGCACCGTTCGCCATGCCTTCGTCATGGGGCGTTCGGGGAGCTTAAGCGCGCGCGACAGGAGCCGGGGATCGGTGAGGCCAATCACCCGCGCAGCGTTTCGATCGCTGTATTCCCGGCTGCGAAATTGATCCCACAACAGCGCGTCGAGCGAGTGGGTCGCTGTGGGAAAAGACCATTCGATCCCGAGGTCATCGCGGAAGCCAACGAACACCACGCGCTCGCGCCGTTGCGGCACGCCATAGTCGGCGGCGTTCAGGACGCGGTAGACGACGTTATACTTGAGGCCGTGTTCGCGCCCGGAGGTGTGATGGGCCTCCAAGCGGGCGAGGTGAGCCTGCCAATCCTCGTCGTCCTTGCGCTCCAAGTCTGGGTAGGTGAGCTGGTGGACAATATACGCGAGGTACGTGGCGAAGGCCGCGCGGGTCAGGCCTTTTACGTTTTCGAACATGAAGGCCGGGGGCCTCGTTTCGCGGACGGCGCGCACCGCCTCGCCCCACATGTCGCGGTGATCGGCTTGGGCACGATGCTTCCCTCCTAGTGAGAACGGCTGGCAGGGTGGCCCTCCGCTGACGAGTTGCACCTTGCCTTCGTACGGACTGAAATCGACCGCCCGCACGTCACCTTCGACCGGCTCGGGCCACCGAGCGACGGCACCGGCTTTGACGCACCTGTTCTCGCGGATGGTGTCGCAGCACCAACGATCCCATTCGACCACTTCAGCCGGGTGAAATCCCGATTGGCACAGGCCCATGCCGAGCCCGCCAGCTCCGGCGAATAATTCGATCGACCGCATGTCACTCCGCCTCCAGGAACGCTCGAATGTTCTCTTTTAGTTCCGAAATCTCTTTCAACTGACATTCCCAGATGGTCAAGACCCTCCACCCCATGTTTTCCAGAGCCGCGAGCTGGATGGCGTCGCGCTCCCTGTTGCCCGACAATTTTTCGACCCAAAATTCTGGCCGCGATTTGGGCAGCCGGGCGATCTTGCAGGCAGGGTCGGGGTGACGGTGCCAAAAGCACCCGTGCACGAAGATAGCCCGCTTTCGACGCCGGAACACCAAGTCAGGCTTGCCGGGAAGCTCGGGCGCGTGAAGCCTGTATCGATACCCCATGCGGTGAACCAAGCGCCGGACGAATAGCTCCGGCTTTGTGCCTTTGCTTCGTATCAGCGCCATGCGGCGACTTCGCTCGGCGGGGTTGAGGGTATCGACCACGCATGGGCCGTACCGTGTGAGGATCGGCCAGGAAAGACTCGTCGCCATCCCCTCGGTTTGATAGCTTCGCCGGACCTCGGGGTATTGTCGTAACCGGGGCATCGCGATGCTCTCTTCATGGGAACATCGTGATGAGGATACTATCAAAGCGTCAGCTCAAGGAGTTGGTTCTGTACTCACCGCAGCACATCGCGCGATTGGAGAAGGCCGGGCAATTCCCCACGCGGGTACACCTTGGCCCCTGCCGGGTGGGATGGGTTGAAGCTGAAGTGCTCGACTGGCTCCAACAACGGTTGGATCGCCGCGAAGCGCCTAGCCGACACTCCTTTTGAAGGAGCGGGTGGCCGGGATTGCAAGCCCGGCCACCCAATTAGCTCGCGGCCTTTCTAATTGAGATAATTGAGGTATCATGGGCAGAATACCCATCCCCTTTGTGTATTGCCTATGACCATCGAACAAATCTCCAAGCTTGCTCAGTCCTGTTTCCAAGGCAATCCCGTCATTGTCCTCGGCAGTGGCGGTTCGATGCCTCACGGACTTCCGAGCATGAGTGATCTTGCGACCTTTTTGAAAGAACACATCAAGCCGTCGGGCGACAAGGAGCATGCCGCTTGGGACGCGGTGCTCGTGGACATGGATGCGGGCAAGCACCTTGAGGCCGCGCTTGAAGGTAAAAACCTACCAGATACGCTCCTGCACAAAATTGTTTGCGCCACGTGGAACTGTGTGAACAAGAAAGACGCAGAGGTGTTTTTCGGCTTGGCCCGCGATCCGGAAGCGTTTCCCTTGGGCAGAATATTGAAGGCACTTTTCCAAAGTACGAACGTCGCGGTTCACGTGGTCACAACCAATTATGATCGGGTGATCGAGTATGCTTGCAACTCTGCTGGACTGATATTCAATACCGGCTTCACACCCGGCTATCTTCAAACATGGGAAGCAACTGGCACCGCAGGGTTCACGATTGGCGGAAAGCCGACGAGGGTAGTCAGAATATGGAAAGTGCATGGTTCCTTGGACTGGTTTCAGGCGCCTGACGACACCGTAGTTGGATTGCCGGTCTTTCAGCTACCCAATGAGACTCATTTGCCTTTGATTGTCACACCTGGGCTGAACAAATATGAGAAAACACACCAAGATCCATTTCGATCTACGATAAATGGGGCAGACGCTGCTCTGAGAGGAGCAACCGCGTTCCTTACCATCGGGTTCGGCTTTCGGGATCAACATATCCATCCCAAGATTATCCAGCGATGCAGGGAAAATGTGCCAATCGTCGTGCTGGCTAGGTCGCTAACCGACGAAGCGAAATCGTTTCTTAATAAGAGCGCAGGCCAAAACTACTTAGGGATTGAGTCCGGGTATAACGGTGGCAGTCGAGCTTACACGCAACAGGCGCCCGACGGTTTTGAAATACCGGACCAGGAGTTGTGGTCGTCCGAAGGATTTATAAGATTAGTAACTTAGGAAGTCTATGGCTATCTTCAACTTCAATGATGCTGATGCGCTTGGCTCGGTCATATCGGTCGATACGACTGCTGTGATCATACGGGTGGACGACCTTGATCGACTGAAGCGTCTGCAAGTTAACCGATTGGTTGTGCTTCAAAGCAGCAAGGCTGGGCAGCATTTGATTGGCGTTGTGGTGAAAATCACTCGAAAGCCTGACGACCGAGCGATGGTTGCGGGCTTCCCGGACATTGGAGATGGGATCGGCGACGCGACCGAGAACAACCTAGTTCGCATCACACTGATCGGCACACTGCTGGACAAGGTCGGTCAGAATGCGAATGTTTTCCGCCGCACACTCGAGACCGTGCCCGAAATTGAAGCAAATTGCTTTGCTTTGGAGGGAGGGGCGTTGACGAGTTTCATGCAGGTCATCTCCAATGTGGAGATCGATGGGCCAAAGCTTGCGCTTGGCAGCTTCACAATAGACGACGACGCCATCGCATTCCTTAATGGCAACAAGCTATTTCAGCGTCATGCGGTCATTGTGGGTAGCACCGGCTCTGGGAAATCCTGGACCACCGCTCGATTGCTGGACCAAATTGCCGCCTTGCCACAGGCGAACACCGTGTTGTTCGACATTCATGGCGAGTACCGACCGTTGGATGGTGATGCTTTTCAGCATTTCAAGGTTGCGGGACCGGCGGATATTGAGAGGCAGAACGGCATTGACGAAGGCGTCCTCCACCTGCCGTATTGGTTGCTAGGATATGAGGCGCTGGTTGCCATGTTCGTCGATCGCAGCGACCAGAATGCTCCCAACCAATCTATGCTCATGACGCGAGCCATTACAGAAGCTAAAAAAGCGGTTTTGAGCGACCCGAAGCATAAGGAAATTCTGGACAATTTCACGATCGATAGTCCCGTCCCCTTCGACATCGACGCGGTCGTGGAAAGCCTTAATAAACTCAACTCCGAAATGGTCGCAGGCGCGCGCGGTGAAAAACAAGGCGATTATCATGGTAAGCTAAGTCGATTGATCGCGCGCCTCGAAGCTAAGCGTGCTGATCGCCGACTTGCATTTTTGTTTCAGCCACCCGCGCCCTGCATGGAGATGGATTGGCTGGAAAAGATGGTTCATCGCCTCATCGCCGGGCGCGGCGCGCAAGAAGGTAGCAAAGGGGGCGTCAAAATTGTCGACTTTTCCGAGGTTCCATCGGACGTGTTGCCACTCATGGTCAGCCTGTTAGCGCAGATCATTTTTTCAACCGCCATTTGGACCAAAACCGCCCAGCGTCATCCGATCGCTATCCTGTGCGACGAAGCACATCTGTACATACCGGAGCGAGCGCAGGCAGATAGTGGCGATTCGGTCGCAGTTGAGATCTTTGAGCGAATCGCAAAAGAAGGGCGCAAGTACGGTATTGGATTGGTTGTGATAAGTCAGCGACCATCAGAGGTGAACCGCACGGTCCTAAGTCAGTGCAACAACGTGATTGCGATGAGATTGACCAATGGGGACGACCAAGCCGTGATTAGGCGGTTGTTGCCTGATAGCTTGGGAAGTTTTGGTGAATTACTTCCTGTCCTAGACGTAGGAGAAGCCCTGGTTGTCGGCGATGCGAGCCTCCTGCCAACCCGCGTAAGGATCGCAGAGCCGGTCAACAAACCAGACAGTCGAACGGTGGCGTTCTGGGACGAATGGAACAGCGAGGTTGCCAAATCGGACACCACCAACGCGATCAGGTCGTGGCGAAAGCAAAGTTTATCGGGTTAAGTTCTTGTACCCCCATTTTTGATTGAACGCTGTCCCCATACAAGCTGGAACTTAACCGGCCACCCCTACACACGCTAAAACCGCTCGTGCTTGTGACTTCATACTCCCATCCACTTGTTATCACGAACCCACCGCCCACCCCTGCCGCCAATCCTGAATGCGCTTGACCATCGCCGAGTCTCCCGCCTCTATACCCCACGAAAACAGGGAGGGGCTGGGGGATGGAACTACTATTCAAGCGCGAGCAAACGGTAACGAATGTAGGTCGAGTCAATTTTAAGCTCTGGGGAAAGCTAGAGATCGACGAAAATGAATCGGCATTGATTGAAAGATACCGCTTCGATGCGGCGGTGCTGATTGGTGCTGACGACCAGCACTTGTTGCGCGGAGCGATCAAGCGCGGCGTGGTCGTGTTCGTGCTCGCAAGCTTGGTATTCACGTACATGGCGGGTGTCATGGGGCCAGCGATCGGTGCGGCGGCGGGCGTCGCGGCAGGGTATTGGTACATCAACGAGAAGCGCGAGACGATTTTCGTCAAGGACTTGCTATATGGACGCCACTTCACCTGTCACAGTGTGGTCGAACTAGCCCGGAAGGAAGCGTGGCTCGAAAGCGCCTGCGGCGTGCTCCGGCAGGTCATGGAGAGCGCCAAGCACTGGGATGGCGTTGAACGGCACACCATCGAACCACTGCCGAAGGACCAGGCCAAGGAACTGATCCTCAGGGCCGCTTGACATGGTCTGGCGTCTTGGCGCGCGCGCCCACGCCTTCGTGCATGGGCTGTTTCGTCCAAGTGAAGCGGAATTGGTCCGTCGGCAATGCGCAGAAGTGGTCAGATCGTTCCATGATACCGGAATCGCGAGCGAGGATGACCGCCAGCTACTTATCGACGCCATAACTGGCGATATTTCGGCTCGCCTAGGCATCGAGGCGGACGGTGCCGGGCGCGACCACATTCGGGCGTTCACGCACGCTGTTTTTCAGTACGAGTCGCTGCTTTGCTTGCCGGAGGTCGATTGGAGCCGACCACGCACGATCGCCGAGCTATGGGGTGTCCGCGAGGAACTGACCAGGCAGCGTGGCTTCGTCGCGGCCTTCGAAGACAACCGCGAGCTGCTCACCCTGGCGCTGTCCGCCATGCTTGAGCCGCTTTACGCCGCTTGTCCGGCCTTGCGCGAGCCAGACGGACAAACTGATGGCATTACCGTGACGACACGCCTGGTCGATGGCATTGGCGATGTTGGCGGCGTCACCCAGGCCATGCTTGGCATTGCCTTCGCCGAGGACGTGGAAGCCAGCGGCCTACTGTCCCGGCTGCGCGACCGCCTAGAACGCAACACGGTCGCCGCGTCGGGTGGCAATCTCGCCGACCCGCGTTTTTTTGCCCGCGCTCCCAAGCTTCCCAAGCAGTTCGACGCCAAGTCGCCCGAGCAGCTTGTCTCCACCTATCTCGGCGGAACGCCGCTTCGGGCGCTGTTCGATCAGTCGCTCACCTTCACCATCCCGACCAAGGCCCGCTTCGAGCATCACCACATCATCGCCGGATCGGGTCATGGCAAGACGCAAACCCTGCAATATCTGATCGCCAACGACCTTGGCGCGGTCGCGGACGGCAAGCGCAGCGTGATCGTGCTCGACAGTCAAGGCGACCTCATTCGCACGATTGCCGACCTCAAACTGTTCGCACCAGGCGAGCCGCTTCATGACCGGGTAGTCATTATCGACCCCAGCGATGTCGAGTGGCCCGTGTCACTGAACCTGTTCGACGTCGGGATGGAACGCCTCTCGGGCTACGCGCCGTTGGAGCGCGAGCGGCTCACCAACTCTATCCTCGAGCTATACGACTTCGTGCTCGGCACACTGCTATCGGCCGAGATGACACAGAAGCAGAACGTCATCTTCCGCTATGTCACCCGGCTGATGCTCCACATCCCCGATGCGACCATCCACACGCTTCGCGAGCTTATGGAGCCGGGCAGCGAGAAGAAGTTTGCATCCCACATTCGCAAGCTCTCCGGCACCGCGCGACATTTCTTCGACACCGAGTTTTCCGGCCGCGAGTTCGAGCAGACCAAGAAGCAGGTGCTTCGGCGTCTCTGGGGCATCCTCGAAAACCAGACCTTCGAACGGATGTTCGCACACCCGCGCTCCAAGCTCGACCTGTTCGCCGAGATGAACGCGGGCAAGGTGATCCTGATCAACACAGCCAAGGATTTGCTCAAGGAGCAGGGCACCGAGATCTTCGGACGCTTCTTCATCGCGCTCATTGCCCAGGCCGCGCAGGAACGCGCTACGCTTCCCGAAAGCAAACGTACCCCCACCATCGTCTACATCGACGAGGCGCAGGACTATTTCGATCGCAACATCGGGCTAATCCTGGCCCAGGCGCGCAAGTACAATGTCGGCATGGTCCTGGCGCATCAGTATCTGGGTCAGCTTGAACCCAAATTGCAGGAGGCCTTTGCCGCCAACACCGCGATCAAGTTTGCGGGCGGGGTGTCGGCCAAGGACGCGCGGACGCTAGCTCCCATGCTCTATTGCCCGCCGGAGCTGATCGAGGCCCAGCCGAAAGGCGCGTTCGCGGCGCATGTACGGGGCCATACGAAGACGGCGGCGCCGCTGTCGTTTCCGTTTGGGCACATGGAGAAGCTGCCACGGATGAACCGGGATGAGCGGAGCGCGCTGCGTGAGCGGATGCGCGAGCGATATGCCGTGCACTACACCAAACTGGCGTGCGTGGGTGGTGGGCAGGTCAGTGAAGACAATGCCGCTAACGATGATACGCGCCCGAAACGAGCATCACATCCTGACGAAGTCGGGTCTGCATCAATTAGTCCTCCAGGTCACATCGACACGACGCCTAGCGAGACGTGGTGAATAGGATTTACTTGACACAGAACGACAATCGTCTGACTTTATTGCCTAAGCCTGCATAATTCGGTCGCCCGTAGCATCCTTTCTTGGTTGTGCGCCACCATATGGAGGTTCTGATGAAGCAAGCCGCTCCCGCAGCCATGCTCCTTCTTGCAGCGTGTGCCCATGTCGATACCGGCCAAGTAGATTATCGCATCGCTGACATTCCATCTCAGCCGCTGAACCGCAATCTGTCGGATATCGATGCCGACAACGAGAGCGCAAAATACTGCGCGGCCGATGTTGAGCAGCGCTGCGATCCAATATTGCCCGCGCGGGTGGTGAGGCGATACATGCCAGACCCTGAGACTGGGTGGCGGGCATTTCGTGATACCCAGATTTACTCGATTGAGATTGAGCAAGGTATCATAGGCTCCAACATACTTGAGGGAAACATCCTCGGTCGGGAATTTGG
>CAZEWN010000014.1:0-89441 GCA_964516135.1 uncultured Erythrobacter sp.
TACCCGATGCGCCATACTCCCCTCCTCGCCCTGACCGTGCTTGCCGCTGCCGCCGTCACTGGCAACCGCTTCGTCGGCCACAACGGCCAGCACGCCGCGGCCGCTGCAGATGCCTTGGGCGTCGCCGATTACGACGCCGCGCCCGGCGATAACTTTGCCGTCACCGTGCTCGGCACCGCCCGCGTCACGGCGGGTGCCGCTATCGCCAAGGGCGCGCAGATCGAGGTCGGCGCCAATGGCAAGGCGATTACCCGCGCCGCCGGCAAGGTCGTGGCCAAGGCCATGGAGGCAGCGGCCGGCGACGGCGCGACAATCACGGTCCTCTTGGTCCCCTGAGGCTGACCGACGGGAAGGCGGCGCGCCCCGTTTCAACGCGCGCCGCACATTCGTTGCAACCCAACTGAAGGACCTTTGAAATGGCTGACCAGATGAACGCCGCGCAGTCGCGCGTTGTCGACCCGATCCTCACCGAGCACGTCCGCGGCTATCCAGAAGGCACTGCAGGAAGCACTCGCCGTGCGCGAGGTGGAGGACATCCTTTCCGGCATGGCCGACGATTGGCGCAAGGAACTGCGCGCGTTCGAGAAGACCGCGCAGGAACGGCTGCGGATCGGGCGCGAGTACGGCTTCAACCTGGTCGAGCTCGAAAAGCGCAATGCCGAGGACCGGGCCAAGCTGATCGAGGATATCCTTTCGGACCGGGTCGGCCCGCTGAAAGCGCTGCTCGACGATCTGTCGATCGGCGACCTGGCCGAAGGCACGCTGGCCGACCGGCGCCAGAAGGTGCTGGGCGAGATCGCCAAGGCCGAGGAAGGGGCGGTCAAAGGCGACGCCGGCGCGGCCGACCGGCTCGCGGAGTTGCAGCGCCAGCTGCTCGAACTGTCCTACGAGGCGTTCGGCACCGCAGGCGCGGAATATGGCAGCGATCGCGACCAGGCCGTCGCCTCGGCCGAGCGGATCATCAAGCTGGAAGAGGATCGGGTCAAGGCGGCTCAGGCCGAGCTGACCACCCGTCTTGACCAGGGTAACGCGCTTGCCAACGAGGCAAATGGCCTGCTCGCCGAGATCAACGCCAACTTTGCGCGGTTTGGCCTCGCGCCGGGCGGGGGCGGCGGCGGCTATTCGTTCTCCGAGATGCGCAGTTACGACACCACGCGATTGGCGCAGCTGTGAGCGAGGTGATCTGGATCGAGGCGGCTCCGCGCCACGCGGGAAGTGCGGCACCGACAACGGTCCTGCTCGCCGGCGGCGGGTGGGATCGGTCCTACCGCCATCCGGTCGACGGGCGTCAGTTCCGCGCCGGGGTGACGCGGCGGCCATTGTTTTCGGCGCGGCTCGGGTTTGACGAGGGCGGGTGGAACGGCAGCACGCGTCCGCAAACCAGCGTGGTTTCGTTCTCGACCGCCGACACGCGCCTACGCGATGCGCTGGCGGCGCTTGTCTGGAAGGACGCGCCAGTGTCTATCGACGTCGGCCCAGAAGGCGTCCCGCCTACGCGCATCCTCATTGGCAAGATCCAAGACGTCGAGTTCACCCTGGCCGGTCTGACACTGACGATCATCGACCTGTCCGAGCGCCTGGAGGGGCCGATCGCGTCTGCCCGGTTTGCTGGCAATGGAGGGATCGAGGGCCCGGCCGAAGCCAAGGGCCGGGTCAAGCGGCGCAGCTTTGGCTACGTGTTTAACGTCGAAGGGCGGCTGATCAACGCGGCGCACAGCATCTACGAATTCGGCGATCCGGCCTATCCCCTCACCGCTTGGAACGCGCTGCGCGACAAAGGACGCGCGGGGTCTTTCGCTGTGCTTGCGTGGCAGGGTTCGATTGCCGCGACCTACAACGCGCTGATCGCGAGCAACCCCGCGCGCGGTGGAGGCGTGGTGGCGCCGTCGATCGCCTGTGCCAAATGGTGGACGCAGCCTTCCGGTCCGCTGACCGCCGATATGATCGGCACGGCGGGCGTCGGCGGCGGGATGCAGCCGGCGGCGATCGCAGCGGCGATTTCCGCAGCTGCCGCAGGACCGACCGTAAACGGGCTGCCTGCCGCGGTCGCGCTGCGCGATGCGATCTCCGGCGTTCATGTCGCCTCCGATACCGAGAGCTTCGCGCAAGCGATCGACCGCGTGCTGCTGGGTGCTTCTTTGCTCTGGCTGCCCCGTCCGAACGGCACGATCGAAATTGCGCAGTGGACATTCAACGCGGCTGCACCACTTCTGCAAGGGGAGTTTCGCGGGCGGACGCGCACCTATCCACCGCACGGCACGCGCCGGATTGGTTTCCAGCGGAACGAGCGTATTCACAGCGACAGCGAGATGGCCGGCGTGCTGCTCGAAGATCTGGTCGACGACGGAGCGTCGATAGCCCGTGAGGACCTGCTCAACAGCCACCAGCAATGGACCGACGTCCAGAATGCCGCTGGTCTGCGCCCCCAGGACAACGCCACCTTCGGGGCGGCATGGGGCCTCAATCTGACCGGACGTCCGGGCAACCTCGCGGCGCTGGGCGGCAGCGAAGGGGTGCGCAACGACCTCATCTCGATCGGATCGAACGGCGCGCTTCTGGGCGGGGCGGGCGGACAAGTCACTATCGGCGGTTTGGGTTTTGCCGGATCACTCACGGCGACGGCGGGTGACAATCTCCTGATCCATGGAGATCTGGATGCCGGTCATTCGGGGTGGGCACTCGGCGAGGCGATGATCGTCACCGGAAACGCGGCCTGGCCAGTGCGCAATGCCGCCTATTGCCCGCCCTCGGCCAGCGGGTTCATCGTCGACAATCAAAAGTACCTGTGGACGCCCCGCGACACCTTCATGTCGGCAACGGTCTATGCCGAGCAGGCGAACGCGGGTAGCTTCCACCTTCACTGCTATACGGCGGCGGATGCGTTCATCACGACGATAACGGTTGCGCTAACCCAAACAGCGTTCGGGAGCTGGCAAAGACACAGTGTCCGGTTCCCCGCGACCATGTTCCCAGCGGGAACGGCAAAAATTACCCCCTGGTGGGGCTGTAACAATAGCGGCAACGCGGCGTCGGGCGTTCTCTCCGGCGCTTTTCGTCTGGGGGTGTCCCAGGACGGTGCGACCCTGGGAGGCGCCTGGTCTTCGAACATCACCGGTCGTCCGACCAACCTTGCTGCATTGGGTGGCAGCGAGGGTGTGCGCAACGATTTGATCTCGATCGGATCGAATGGCGCGCTCCTGGGCGGGGCCGGCGGGCAGGTGACCATCGGCGGGCTTGGGTTTGTGGGTGATCTCGACGCGCAGCGTCTGTCGCGGCTGAACATCACCGCCGGTCGCCTGCGTCGGGACACATTCGATCTCAGCAGTTCGTTCATTGCCAACGAATACGTGACCCTCTCTGGCGTCAATTTGACAAACGACGGGGGCGCCACCACACTCGGTGCGGTCGCGAATGTGGGCATCAGCATTGGTGCAAACGGGGCGCTGCTTGGCGGCGCGGGTGGCCAGGTGACGCTTTTGGGCATCGATACCCCCGGCGTCATCGGGCGCACGGCGTTGCTGAGCGCGGCGAATGGCCGCGTGCTGAACCCCACGTTTTACAACACCCAGGTTCTGCTGGGTCCGCGGAACGCCACCAGCCTCACGCCGACCTATAGCGTCGGCGCCAGCAACGTCACCGTTAACCTGCCAGCGCACAACCGCGTTATCGCAGGCCCCAGCGGCCCCCTCACGCTCTCCTACGGGGCGACCTCGGGCGTCGTCGCCTTCTCGGCCTCCTGGTGGGCCTACATCGACGATCCTGATCTGACCGGTTTCGCTTCCCCGACGGTCGCCTTCACAAACTCGCCAGTCAATCTGCTTCATCCGGGCCGATACGAGGTCGCTTCCGGCACGGCGCCTGCCGCCGGGGGCGGCGGCGGTGACTACGGGGGCGGCGGCGGCGGCGGCATCCGGTTCAACAGCGACTTCTGAGGAACGATGATGGCAATTCTGAAAACCATGCCGCGCCCGGCCGACCAGCGAGAGGATTATCTGTTTATCGAGGACGAAGATACCGGCCTGAAATTCAAGGCGTTGCACGAGGGCAAGATCAGCGCTCAAGGCCAGCCAGCGGTGACGATCAGCGTGGCGCCGGTCGATGAGAGCGGGAAGGCCCTCCTCAATCCGGCCGGCGCGCCCGACATTGTCACGCTGACCCATACCTTCACAGAGGTAGAGCTGGCCGATCCGGCCTTCGATATTGATGCAAGGGTGGCGACGATGCTTTCCGGCCTAGTCGAGCGAAAAAACCATGAATTGGCGGGGCGGGCCAAGGTGGTCAGCCTCGGATCAAAATGGGGACACGGCGGCCTTGACCTGACCCCGCCAGCAAGAGGAGAATGAGATGGTCGATTATGTCGCCGATGCTGGCGAGTTGCTTCGCAGGCTGCGCGCGTTCGCGTTCGGCCCCGATGTTCCGGAAGAGATCGCCGAGCGGCTGCAGACGCTGCCGGGTTCGAATGCGGACGTGATCACCGCCGCACCCGAAATCATGTACGCGCATTTTGATCTGTTGCCCCCTGAGGGCGTGCGCGTGATGGCCGAGATCTTCGTCCACGGCAACGAGATGGCCTGGACCAGCTTCGCGGGTGGTCCAAAGGGGAGCAACAACCGAGCCGAACAGATCGTCTTGGCGGTGGGCGTCTACCACGACGGTGGCGAAGCCCCACCCTTCGTGGATTGGCCTGAGCCCATTATTGTGCTGCGGGACGGCCATGATTGGCGCGCCCCCGTCGGGACTCCGGCGGCCTGATGCTGGTCGGAGCTGCCTTCGCTGAGTGGCTGCGCTCGCCTGAACTGGTCGAGGTCGTCACGCGCCCGGAGGCAACCGGGCCGTGGGGCGATCTCGCCATCGATAGCCGGATCAGCTCACCCCTTGCGCTGCGCGCGGATGCGGTAAGCGAAGGAGTGCGACAGCTTGGCTTCCTTGGTTACGCGATGGCGGTCGAAACGATCGAGGTCGCGGGTTGGCAATCAGGGGCAGTCGGCTTGAGCCGCCGGGTCAGGGCGCCCGTCGCGGAATACGCGGATGGACCGACCGTATTCGTGATCGCGGCCGATGAGAGGGAGGGTGGCACCACGCTGCTCACCGTGTTGAGGAAGGTAATCCCAAAATGAGCCGAGGTCTCACGATCGTCGAGCCCATGCCGATCGCCGTAGCCGCTGCCAACCATGGCACCGGCGTGGAGTTCATCCGCACGCCGGACCCCAAGGAGGTATATCTGGCTCCGCCAGCATCAGGGGTGGCGCTGGGCATTGATCTTGGCGCGATTCGTCAGATCGACACTGTGTTCATCGGGTTCACGAACGCATCGCCAGGCGCCACCTGGGATGTCCAGGCAAGCTCTAGCCTCGCAGGCTCAGCGTTGGTGTCGCTCACGGGCGAAACAGCCTTGCGACTGCCGGGCGGAGCCGGGCCTCGATATCATGGCGTTGCCCGGCTCGGCGCGCCGGTGGAAACGCGCTATCTGCGTATTGTTGTTTCGCCCGATGCTGGCGCTCCGCAGCTCGAGATCGGCGCGGTGGTGATCGGCAAGCGGTTCGAACACTCCTACGAGTACAAGTCGGGTCGGCGCCCAATCGACCTCAGTGAACGCGTCGACCTGGTCGGCGGCGGGTTCGGGTTCGGTCGCGGCGCGATCAAGTCGTCGTTCCGGTTCACCTTCGCCGATCTTGCCAAGGCCGAGGCGGACCGGCTCTGGCGCATCGTGACGAACGTCGGCAACCAGCATCCGCTCGTGCTGGTCGAGGGAGGCGACGGCGCGATCGAGCACGATCAGGTCCACTATGGCGTGTTCGAGCGGTTCGAGGCATATGAGCGCGAAGACCCCATCGACACGCGCTGGGCTCTCTCCATGCAGGACTGGATATGATGGGGGTGGGCCAGCCTTCCCCCTTGGCGGCGTGGGCAGGCGCTTATCCCGGATGCTTCTTCACGAGGAGCTTTCGATGAGCATCGCCGATTGGAAGTCGATCCAGCGCTGGGCCGGGGTGAAACCGGATGGCGTGCCCGGCGCGAAGACGGCTGACGCGATCATGCGGAAGGCCAAAATCCTGCCATTTACCCGCCTCGACCTGCAAGGCGGCGGAGTAGCGGCAGCCACAGGTATGGTCACCGGCAGCGCCTCGAACATTCGCCGCATTTTTGTTCACTGCTCAGCAACCCGCGTGGGCCAGGACATCGACGCCGCGACAATCCGCCGCTGGCATTTGGCAAAGGGGTGGCGCGACATTGGCTATCACTTCGTCATTCGTCTCGATGGCTCGATCGAGCGCGGCCGCCCGGAGAATGTTCCGGGAAGCCATGTGGCCGGCTTCAACACCGGCTCGATCGCTTTGGTTTATATCGGCGGCCTTGATGCCCAGGGTCAGCCAGCCGACACCCGCACGCCTGCCCAGCTCGAAGCGATGGAGCGGCTCGTGCGCGAGTTGAGCCAAGCCTATCCCGATGCCGAAATCCTCGGTCACCGTGACGTTTCGCCCGATCGCGACGGCGACGGCAAGGTCGAGCGCCACGAGTGGCTGAAAGCCTGCCCATGCTTTGATGTGCGCGCTTGGTGGTCCGGACATAACTCAACGAGCGAAAGGAGCCTCTCGTGAACGCCTATTCACCTGCCACCATGCCCTGGTGGAAGTCGCGCGTCATTGTCGGTGCGCTGGTTTCGATCGTGATGAAGCTGCTTGTTGTATCGGGTCTGACGGGTGATTTCACCGCCGATGAAAGTCAGCAGCTGGTCGACCTGGCGCTGATCCTGATCGGCGCGATCGGTGACGTCGTGGTCATCGCCTCGCGTGTTCGTCAGCGCCATGCCCCGGCGATTACTGCGAGCGCGCCACCGAAGGGCATCCTGTCGATTTTTCTGGCCTGCGCGCTGCTATTTCCGCTGGCGAGCTGTTCCCACCTTGATCCATCTGGCGCGCCGCGTGCACCGGTCGACGTTTCAGAGGGGACCAAGATCGACGAGCAGGCCGCGTTGACCATCACGCTCGCCTATACCGGGGCGGCGCGGGCGGCGGCCTTAGCGATCGAAACCGGCTTGGTCGACGATCCCACGACGGTGGCCCGTGTCGGTGAGATTGACCGACGAGCTTACGCGGCAGTCCAGGCGACCGAGGCGGCCTATCGTGCCGGGAACGCCGCATCCTACGCCGCCGCCCTAGGCGACGCGCGGCGGGCGGTTGCCTTGCTGCTGTCCAGCGTTGAAGGAGACGGCCTGTGAACCTTGATACCATCCTGAGCCTGTTGCCGAAGGTTGGCCCGATCATCGCCGCTGCACCCGAGTTCAAGCGCCTGATCGACGAGCTCGTCGCGAGTTTCGATACCGAGCGCGAACAGGCGCTTTTGCAGGAGGCCTATGATCGGGCTATTGTCGGTGCGGCGAACGCCCACGACCATCTGCAGCAGGCCGTGGCGAGAGGCCCTTCGGGCTGACCTGAGCGAACCAATCAGAAGCGAAGCCCGGGGCGCTTGGTGACCTCGGCGAACTCCGGGCGGGCCTTGCATTGTTGGCATCGAAGCCGGGCGATCAGGCGGCGCAGGGTGAGGGTTCGGGGAAGGCCGTAGAACTTGGCGAACTGGGCAAGGGGGTAGGTTGCCGACCGGCCGCACCTGCACCTGATCTGCAGAAAGGCGTGCGGCTGATAGAAGATCGGATCAACCGGTTTGGGGCTGGTGTAGTCGGCCATGTTGCCATGATGTTCCGCTGCCGGTGATTCGTGAAGGCCCGTTGCAGGGGGCTTTCAACGTGCCGGGCGGATGGTGGATTTGACGAACAAATGGCCGGAATTTTTGGCCGGCTACATTGGCGCTACACCGACTACAAGCGAATTTCTGTCCAGAATTTCTGTCCAGAATTTTTGTCCGGCTACAATCCGGTGCTGGCGGAGG
This sequence comes from uncultured Erythrobacter sp., assembly GCA_964516135.1. Taxonomy (GTDB): domain Bacteria; phylum Pseudomonadota; class Alphaproteobacteria; order Sphingomonadales; family Sphingomonadaceae; genus 34-65-8. Next base: position 7,888 of record CAZEWN010000014.1, read on the forward strand.
AATTTCTCGATCGATCTGATCAACATGAGGTCCCTTTCTCGGCGCGATAACATGCTCGGTGTCGATTGCGCGGCGGAGCGATTCGCCCCTTGCCGAACCGATTGGTCGCGCGCGAAATCCTACTTGTCTAGGAAAAATACATCGGCTAGATAGGAAAACCTTCGACACGAGTAATGCCATGTCCGATCCGCGCGAACGCCTGTTGCAGCTGGCCACCGAACAGCGGGCCAGTTTGGCCCGACTGTCTGAAATGATCGGCAGAAATCCAACCTATTTGCAGCAGTTCATCCGCAAGGGCAGTCCACGCCGACTGGAGGAGGGGGATCGGCGGGCGCTGGCCGAATACTTCGGTGTAGCTGAAACGGAGCTGGGCGGTGTGGAGGAAAAATCCTACGCCCCGCGTACCCGCCTCCCGCTTGACGGTGGCTGGATAGAGGTGCCGCGCCTCGCGCTCGCCGCCTCCGCCGGGCCGGGGTCGCTGGGCGACCAGGAGCGGCCGTTCGACGCGTTCCGCTTCTCGCGCCGCTGGCTGCGCGAACAGGGGCTGGACGGAACGCAACTGTCCGCCATCGCGGTCGAAGGCGATTCAATGGAACCGCTGCTTCGCGCGGGCGATGAAGTGCTGGTCGACAAGACCCCGCAGCCGTTCCGCGACGGCATCCACGTGGTCCGCATAGGCGACACCCTGCTGGTCAAGCGTATCGCAGCCCAGGGCGGGGGCCGCTTCACCCTGCTGAGCCAGAACCTCGCCTACCCTCCGATCGAGGTAGGCGCGGAAGACATAGAAATCGTCGGTCGCGTGGTGTGGAAGGCGGGCCGGGTCTGACGACTTCGTGGTTGCGCGCGGCAGCCGGATTGACCATCTCTGCGCGCATGTCCGACACCGCCACCCAACCGCCGATGAAGGCGGGCATCGTCCCTGTCACGCCGCTCCAGCAGAACTGCTCGCTGATCTGGTGCACGACGACGATGCGCGGCGCGCTGGTCGACCCGGGCGGCGATCTCGACAAGCTCAAGGCGGCGGTTGCGCGCACTGGGGTCACGCTGGAAAAGCTGCTCGTCACCCACGGTCATATCGACCATTGCGGCGAGACGGGCATCCTGGCGAAGGAACTCGGCCTGCCGATCGAGGGCCCGCACGAGGCGGACCGGTTCTGGATCAGCCGGCTGGACGAGGATGGCCGGCATTACGGTGTCAACGGCCAGGTGTTCGAACCGGACCGCTGGCTGGAGGATGGCGACACCGTGACGGTGGGCGATCTGGTGCTGGAAGTGATCCATTGCCCCGGCCACACGCCTGGCCACGTGGTTTTCTTCCATCGCCCGAGCAAGTTTGCGATTGGCGGCGACGTTCTGTTTCAAGGCAGCATCGGGCGCACCGATTTTCCCATGGGCAACCATCAGGATCTGCTTGATTCGATCACCGGGAAGCTATGGCCCCTGGGTAACGACGTGACCTTCATTCCCGGCCATGGTCCGACGAGTACCTTCGGTCGCGAGCGTCAAACGAACGCATTCGTGAGTGATCACGCCCTGGCATGAGCGACGCGCGGGATCCGTACTGATCGTGTGATCGGGGCACAGGCATGCGGGCGCGTACCACGGTACCGCCGGGTTGATCAGAACAAGCTGAGAGCGATACCCACCGCCACGCCTGCCAGGCCCAGCAAGGTCAGCATTGTGGTCAGCGTCCCGGCGACGCGTGCCCACTGCTTGCTGCCCCCATCCATGCCCAGACCATGTGCCACGCGGCCGAGCATGAACAGGCCCGCGACATAGGGCAGCCAGCCGCCACCCGCGCCCGCCAGTTCGATCACGGCGATCAACACCAGCACGATCGGTACGTTCTCCGCGAAATTGAGCTGCGCGCGCATCCGCCGCGACAGCGCCTCGTTCCCGCCGTCTCCGACGCTGATCCCCGATGCCTTGCGTACCGCGCCGATCCGGATCGACAGCCAGATGTTGATTATCGCGGCGGCGGCCGCCGCCGTCAGCGTGGCAGGCAAGATCATTGGCATTCCCCTCTGCTATGATGTGCCAGCTATAGGGCGGTCAGGGTGCTTGCAACGCATGAATTTTGCGCTATAGGCCGCGCCTTCCCGCCATGGACGGGCCGATCGATTCCGCACGCCCTTGCGCGCGCGGTGGCCCGGGCCTAGGGCGGCCCACGAAACGAAGACGAATTGGAACAGGTGCCGCAATGGCTGTCCCCAAGAGAAAAGTATCGCCCCACCGCCGTGGCAACCGTCGTGCCCACGATGCACTTAAGGTTGAGGCATTCCACGAATGCTCGAACTGCGGTGAACTGAAGCGCCCGCACAACCTGTGCCAGGCCTGCGGGCACTATAACGGCCGCGAAGTCATCGCCGTCGGTCTCTGACCGAGACAAGGGTTCGGTCATGATGCCGGACCATAACCGGAGAACGCCATGACCCTGCCGCGTATCGCCATCGATGCGATGGGCGGAGACGAGGGCGTGCGCGTGATGATGGATGGCGCGGCCGAGGCGCGGCGCCGCCATGACAAGTTCAAGTTCCTGCTGGTCGGCGACGAGGCACGCATCAAGCGCGCGCTCGAAACGCACCCCAACCTGCGGGGCGCCAGCGAGATACTCCATTGCGACGACGTGGTGGGCGGCGATGAAAAGCCGACCCAGGCGCTGCGTCGCGCCAAGGCCACCAGCATGGGGCTGGCGGTCAACGCCGTGAAGCAAGGCGATGCTGGCGCCGCGGTCAGCGCGGGGAACACCGGCGCGCTGATGGCGATGAGCAAGCTGGCCCTGCGGACGATGCCAGGTATTGACCGCCCCGCGCTCGCCGCGCTGCTGCCGACGCTGGGCGACAACGACGTCATCATGCTCGACCTGGGCGCCAATACCGAAGCGGATGCCCGAAACCTCGTTCAGTATGCGATCATGGGCGCGGCCTATTCACGCATCGTCACCGGCCTGGAGCGTCCGCGCGTCCGGCTGCTCAACATCGGCACGGAGGAGACCAAGGGTACCGACGAGTTGCGCCAGGCGGCGGCCCGGTTGCAGGCTGCCACGGGACTCGCGCTGTCGTTCGATGGGTTCATCGAAAGCGACAAGATCAATCGCGGTCAGTGCGATGTCGTCGTGACCGACGGGTTTTCGGGCAACATTGCGCTCAAGGCGATCGAGGGCGCGGCACGGTTCGTCACCGACCTGCTCCGTAATGCCTTCACCAGTTCATTGCGCTCGAAGATCGGTTTCCTGGTATCGCGCCCAGCGACCGAACTGCTGCGGCACCATCTCGATCCCAACAACCACAACGGCGCGGTTTTCCTCGGTCTTAACGGCGTGGTGGTCAAAAGCCACGGCAGTGCCAATGCCAAGGGGATCGCCCAAGCGGTCGCGGTGGCGGCGCGTCTGCTCGAAGAAGACCTGACGCAGCGGATCGCGGCCGACCTCGCCGAGCTGGGGGCCGATCGCCTGCGCGAACATCGCGGCGAAAGTGTCGGCAAGTGATCCGTTCGGTTATTTGCGGCAGCGGCTCGGCCTTGCCCGCGCGGGTCGTGAGCAATGCGGAGCTGGCCGAACGCGTGGAGACGAGCGACGATTGGATCGTCGAGCGTACGGGCATTCGCCAGCGCTATCTGGCCGGGCCGGGCGAAACCACCGGTACGCTGGCGACCGAGGCCGCTCGGCGCGCGCTCGAAGCAGCGGGCATGGCCGCATCGAACATCGACCTGATCGTCCTGGCGACGGCAACGCCCGATCAAACCTTTCCGGCCACCGCCACGATCGTGCAGCACAACCTGGGTTGCAACGGTGGCATCGCCTTCGATGTCGCGGCAGTATGTTCCGGCTTCCTCTATGCCCTGGCCAATGCCGACGCGCTGTTGCGAACCGGCATGGCCAAGCGTGCGCTGGTGATTGGCGCGGAAACCTTCAGCCGCATCCTTGACTGGGACGATCGCGCGACCTGCGTGCTGTTCGGCGATGGCGCGGGGGCGCTGGTGCTGGAAGCGCGCGAGGTGGCCGAAGATGGTCCGGGCGTCCTGCTGACGCGGCTGCACGCCGACGGCGCCCATAACGAACTGCTGTTCGTTGACGGCGGCCCATCGACCACACAGACAGTCGGGCATCTGCGGATGAAGGGGCGCGAGGTGTTTCGCCACGCGGTCGTGAACCTGGCCGAGGTGCTGGGCGAAGTGCTTGCCGGGACGGGACATGTGCCCGCCGATATTGATTGGGTCGTTCCACATCAGGCAAATGCCCGCATCCTTGACGCGACCGCGCGTAAGCTGGGCTTGCCGAGCGAGAAGATCGTGGTGACGGTCGATCGTCACGCCAATACTTCTGCCGCCTCGGTTCCGCTGGCGTACGATACCGCCGTGCGCGACGGCCGGATCAAACCCGGCGACCTGGTCATGTTCGAGGCGATGGGCGGAGGCTTTACCTGGGGCGCCAGCCTGGCTCGCATCTGAAATCGCCTATAAACACAGTTGCGTACCAAAACGGGTCTGGTCTGTTTTCCACTGTAATTTCATTGCCTAGCCTTCTGTAAGTGGTTAGGATGTCGCATCCGTACAATTCGGGTCGCGCCGGAGGAGGAGTGGCTTATGATGCGTTCGGTGGGAACGTTGACCCGCGCGGACCTTGCTGAGGCAATCAATCGCAAGATGGGATTTTCCCGCGCAGAATCGCTCGATCTGGTGGAATCGGTTCTCGCGCACATGTGCGAAGCGATGGCCAAGGGCGAAAACGTGAAGATTTCCGGTTTCGGCAGCTTCGTGTTGCGCGACAAGAAGGAACGCGTTGGGCGCAATCCGAAAACCGGGGTCGAAGTGCCGATCACGCCGCGCCGGGTGATGACATTTCGCGCCAGCCAGCTCCTCAAGGACAGGATCATGAAGGGATGATGGCGTGAGCGCCGGATTCGACGACGGGAAGGATAGTGGTGCCTTCCGTACGATCGGCGAACTGGCGCACGCGCTCGGCCTCAAACCGCACGTGCTGCGGTATTGGGAGCAGCAATTCCCTGCCTTGCAGCCTCTCAAGCGCAGCGGCGGGAGGCGTTACTACCGGCCGGAGGATATTGCGCTGGTGGAACGGATCGACCTGCTCGTAAACCGGGAAGGCTATACCCTGAAGGGGGCGATCAGGGCATTGTCGGGCAAGGAGCCGCTTGCGGCCCCCGTTGCCACTCCGCGCGGCGGTGGATCGCCGCCCGAGCATGCTGCTGAACTGGTGGGTGATGATGGCCTCGACGCGTTTTTCGGGCGTGCCGCCAGCGCCGTGGTTCCGCCGAGCGCATCCGCGCCGTCCCCGGCAGTGATGCCAGAGCTGGTCGCGCGTCTCAAATCCATTCGCCAGCGCCTGGCGGGCAGCTTGCAGGACTGAAGTTAGGATCGCCGTGCCGTGCGCCTTGCCGGCGAGACTCCGGGATCGAGCCGAACTTACTCCGCCGCCAGCAATTCCTCGGCGGCGCCCAGGTCCACACTGACGAGACGGCTGACGCCGCGTTCGATCATGGTGACGCCGAACAGGCGGTGCATGCGGCTCATCGTAACCGCATTGTGCGTGACGATCAGGTAGCGGGTGTCCGTTTCCTTTACCATCGCGTCAAGCAGGTCGCAGAAGCGGTCGATATTCGCATCGTCCAACGGCGCGTCGACCTCGTCGAGCACGCAGATCGGGGCGGGGTTGGTGAGGAACAGCGCGAAGATCAGCGCGATGGCGGTCAGTGCCTGCTCCCCGCCCGACAGCAGCGTCAGCGACTGGAGCCGCTTGCCGGGCGGCTGGGCATAGATTTCCAGCCCTGCCTCAAGTACGTCGTCGCTGTCGATCAGTGCCAGGTGCGCCTGGCCGCCTTCGAACAGCCGCGTGAACAGGCGGCGGAAATGGGTGTCGACCTGCTCGAAGGCGGCGCGCAGCCGCTCGCGCCCCTCGCGGTTCAGGTTGCCGATCGAGCCGCGCAGACGGTGGACGGCCTCTCGCAGTTCCTCTTGTTCGGCCGCGCTCGAACCGTGTTCCTGCTCAATCCGCGCGAGTTCTTCGGCTGCGACGAGGTTAACCGGACCGATCCGCTCGCGTGACGAAACGAGCTGTTCCATCGCGTCGGATTCGGCGCCCGTGTCGCGCACGGCATCGGCATCGAAGTCGAACCTCTGGGCGAGCATCGGCGGCGGGCACTGGAAGCGCTCGCCCGAGATGCGCGCCATCTCGCCCCGGCGGGTTTCCTCGTTCTCGGCCCGCGCGGCCAGCCCGGCACGGGTTTCGCGCGCGGTGGCCAGCGCCTCGACCGCCTCGGCCAGCCCGCGCTCGGCGGCGGTGGCGCTTTGCTGCGCGCCGGCGACCGCAGCCTCTGCCTCGGCGAGTTCGCGTCCCAGCCGCTCGCGCACCACGTCGCCTTGCTCGATCTCGCGCATCAGCCCCTCGGGCTTGGCAGCCATGACCGCGCGCTCCGCCTCGATCTCCTCGAACCGCTGCGCCATTCCGGCGAGGCGTTGCGCCGCCTCGCTCGCCCGCGCCTGCCAGCTCGCCATGTCGGCGCGCTGGGCGCTGGTCCGCTCGCGGGTTACGGCGAGCGCTTGATCGTGCGCGGCGAGCGCGGCCATCGCCGCCTGCTGCGCCACGCGCGCGGTCTCGTTCCGCGCTTGTGCCGCCTCGAGCGCGGCGCGACCGGTGGCAGGGTCGGGAAGCGCCTCCCGCCGCTCCTGCGCGGAGGCGAGTTCGGCCACAGCCTGCGCGCGCTGATCGGCCAGATCGTCCGCCGCGTTGTCGAGTTCGGCCAGCCGCGCCGCGCGCCGCTCGCGCGCGGCCTCGGCCTGGTCGAGCGCGCGCAGGGCTTGGCGCTCGGCCTCGCTGGCCTCAGTCACTGCGCGCTCGGCGACGACGAGATCGCGCTGGAGCGCCGACAGCTCCTCCTGCGCCGCTGCTTGCGTCGCATCCGCGCGTGCCACACCGTGGCGCAGCGGAGTCAATTGCGCGTCGAGATCGGCAAAGCGGTTGTCCGCCTCGAGCCGCGCCGCTTCCGCTGCGCCTTCGCCGCGCGCGACGAAGCCATCCCACCGGCGCAAGTGCCCGGCGAGTGTAACCAGCCATTCGCCCGGAACGAGCGGGCGCCCGTCATCCACCTCGGCTACGTGCACCAGCGCGAGCCGGGCGGCGAGTTCGGGCGGGCATTCGGGCACCCGCGCGGCGAGCGTATCCGCGACCGGCGCGGGCGCCGTGCCGCCAGTCCAGAACCGCCCATCGCCTTCGGCCGCACCCAATGGCGCCTTGGCATCGCGCCCGAGCACTGCCGCCAGCGCGCGCTCGTACCCCTTCGCCGCGCGCACCCGTTCGAGCGCGGATGGCCGTCCGGCACGCCCCGCTGCCTGGCGCGCGCGCGCCTCGCGGTCGCGGGCGAGGGCAGACCATTCGCGCTCAACCCCCGCCAATTCGGCGTTCGCAGCCGCCAACGCGCTCGCCGCCTCGTCACGCGCTGCCTGGAGCGCTTCCTTGCGGGACTGATCTGTTCGCAGCGCCTCGCGCAGTTGGGCAAGATCGCGTGTCGCGCACTCGCTCTCGGTTTTCGCTGCCGCCACCGCTGCTTCGGGATCGCCGCTTTGGGCCAGCGCGCGCCGTGTCTCGTCTTGCCGCCGCCTTTCGGCATCGAGCCGGGCGAGCCGCGTCTCGGCCTGTTCGATCGCGGCCCCCGCCACGCGCCATTCGGCCTCGACCCCGGCATGATCGGCGGTCGCCTTGGCCAGCGCAAGCTCGGCGGCGCGTCCGGCGCGTTCGGCATTGTCGAGGGCGACGACGAGCCTTGGCCGGAGCGCCTCATCCGCCCCCAATGCTGCCTCGTTCGCCGCAAGCTCGCGCTCAAGCCGCGCGAGCGCCTCGGCTGAGTCGCGGGTAAGCCGGTCGGCATCGCCCCGATCCTGTTCCAGCCGTGTTTTCTGTCGGTCGAGATCGGCCAGGCGTTGCTCGGCAGCCTCGAGCTGGGTGGTGAGCGTGGCCATGCGGTGCCCGTGCGCGCTGGCATCGTCGCGCCGGTCGGCCAGCTCCTCGCGCGCCTTGGCGAGCGAATCCGCCGCCGCCGCCTGCGCTTTCTGCGCGTTGTCGGCGGCGACCTTGGCCGCGTCGACCCGCGTATCCGCCCCCTGTGCCTCCACCCGTGCCGCCTGCGCGGCAGCAGCCGCATCGCGCCAGCGGGCGAAGACCAGCCGCGCCTCGGCCAGGCGAATTTGCTCCGACAGCCGGGTGTAGCGTTCCGCCTGCTTAGCTTGCCGCCGCAGCGTGGCGATCTGTGCGTCGAGGCCTGCCATCAGGTCTTCCAGCCGGGCGAGATTGGTTTCGGTCTGGCGCAGCTTGCCCTCGGCGTCCTTGCGCCGCACGTGCAGCCCGGCAATCCCGGCTGCTTCCTCCAGCATCTGGCGGCGTTCAGCGGGCTTGGCGGCAATAACCTGCGCGATCTTGCCCTGGCTGACCAGCGCGGGCGAATGCGCCCCGGTGGCGGCGTCGGCAAACGTCAGCGCGACATCCTTAGCCCGCACATCGCGGCCGTTGACGCGATAGGCGCTGCCCGCGCCGCGCTCGATCCGGCGGGTGACTTCCAGTTCCTCGCCACGCTCGTCGTCGCCGATCAGCACGACCTCGGCGAAGTCGCGCTGCGGACGGGTCTCGGTTCCCGCGAAAATCACGTCGTCCATCCCGCCGGACCGCATGGACTTGGGCGAGTTTTCGCCCATGACCCAGCGGATCGCCTCGAGAAGGTTGGATTTGCCGCAGCCGTTGGGGCCGACGACGCCGGTAAGGCCTGGTTCGATGCGCAGAACGGCGGGTTCGACAAAGCTCTTGAAGCCGCTGAGCTTGAGCTGCCGTATGCGCATCGCGTTGCGGGTCCCCTCCCGCGCGCCCGGCCCTAGCGGGCGCCGGCGCGCTGAAGCGCGGCCTCGATCTCCGGCCAGCTGCGCTCTTCGAGCACTTTTCCATTCAGGATGAAGGTCGGTGTCGCCGTGACGCCCAGTTCCTTTGATTGGGCATCCGATCGTTCGGCGATGGCCGTCACGGCGGCGGGATCGGCAAGGCACGTTGCCGCCTGGTCACGGCTGAGGCCGCGCGTGGCGAAGAAATCGAGAAACCCGGCGGCGTCGGCCGCGGCGGCAAAACGCTGGTCCTCGGGTAGGGCCATGGCGGCATCAAGCGCCTGCGGATTGGCCTGCGCGTTGCCGAGCACGGTTTCGAGATTCAGCCACACCTGATCCGACAGCGGCTGCATACTTTCCGGCGCGCCGCAGCGCACCAGCCGTGCCAGCACGAGGTCGAGTCCGTTGTGGACCTGGTTGCGAAGCTCGAAGCTGACCCGGCCAGAGTTGACGTATTCGTTCTTGAGTTCCTCGGCGCCGGTCGCGGCGAATTGGGCGCAAGCTCCGCAAGTCAGCGAGCCATATTCGATCAGCTTGATCGGCGCGTCGGGGTTGCCGATCAGGTAGCCGTCCGCCTCAGTCACCTGGACCTGATCCACCCACTGGGTGCCGGCCGGTGCCGCGATCGGAGCGATCGGTTCGCCCGAAGTGGCGCCTTCTTCCGCCGTATCGCCGCAGGCGGCAAGCGCGAACGGCAGGGCGAGTGTGGCGAGGGCGAGGCGGCGGAGCTTGATCATGGTCGAGTGGATCCCTTGCATTGGGTCGAGGCTAAACGAAGCGAGAGTGGCGGTGAAGCGTTACCAAGTTGCTTTTTCACAGTCTGGCCGGATCACCGGATGTTTAGAGCGGCGCGCCCAACCGCCGTTGCAGCGTTGTCCAGTCATGCACATCCGCCAGCAACTTGCCATCAATGGCGAAACTGGGCGTTCCCTCGACATTGAACCGGGCAGTATCGCGGCTCGAATTTTCGGACAGCCGGGTCGCCATTGCGGTATCGGAGAGGCAACGATCGAGCGCGGCGCGGGAATAGCCGCGCGGCTCCATGATCGCGTAGAAGCCAAGATCGGCGGCGATTGCGCGGGTGCGCGTGGGCAGATCGCCGGTCGCCCAGCGATGGCGTTGCGTCGTGGTGGTGGCGCGGGCCGCCGCCAGCCAGCGGGGCTGGGCGTGCATGATCGCGGCGTGATTGCGCGGGAACTTGCCCGGTTCACCGCACCAGGTCAGCAGGGCGGCGGTCAGATCGACCGGATCGCGCACGATATGCCGGATTTCCAGCCGGACCTTGCCCGGCGCGATATAGGCGATCTTCAGCGCTTCGTCGCCAGTCCGCGCGAAATCGCCACAATGGGGGCAGGTATAGCTGACGAATTCGGTCAGCGTATTGGGCGCGGCCGGATTGCCGATCGCATGGGCGCCATCGGCGCGGACCACGGTTCCGTTCCAATCGCGCTTGGTCGCGCCGGTTAGCGCAAGACAGGCGACGATTGCGAAAGGGGCGGCAAGACGTTTGAGGTTCAAGGGGTATCCTCCTGCGCGCCCAATCCGCGTGCCAGCGATTCCAGTACCGCGCGCAATTCTGGGTCGCCGATGTCGCGCAGCGAATCGCCCAGTTCCATCGGGATGGGTTTCAACGACGGTGGTGCGACCACGCGCGTATCACCAGAACGCGGCTTAACCTCGCCTTGCCGCAGCTTGACCCGTGCCACTGCCTTGTAGCCGAAGAAGCGGTTCACCCGCTCCATGATTTCAGGGACCACGTGCTGGATCAGCGGCGCATGGGCGGGCAGTACGACCAGTTGCAGGATGCCATCGGTCTTTTCACCAGGGGGGAAGCGGATCGCTTCCGGGGCGCAAACCCGCGCATGGGTTTCACCGACGATCTCCGGCCAGCGCGTCACCACGCTCGACTGCACGAAGCCGAAGCGGCGAAACGCCTGGCGCCCGATCTGCGGCATAAGATCAGCGATCGCCCGTGCCTGCCCACCGCGCGGCCGCTCATAGGGCTTAGCACCCTTCGAATTAGATCGTGGCGAAGCGTCCCGTTCCATCGTGACGCGCCCCATGCCATAGCGCGCGCGTGAGCGCCACCACGACAATCCCGGAGCTGCTGCTCAACTGGTACGATCGCCACGCACGCGACCTGCCGTGGCGCGCTGGGCCGGGCGCGCCGTTGCCGGACCCGTATCGCGTGTGGCTGTCCGAAGTCATGCTCCAGCAAACGACCGTCGCGGCGGTGCGGCCTTACTTCGCACGCTTCATCGAGACTTGGCCGACGGTCGAGGCGCTCGCTGCCGCGCCGGAAGACGAGGTGATGGCCGCCTGGGCCGGGCTGGGGTATTACTCGCGGGCGCGCAATCTGGTGAAGGCGGCGCGTGCGGTGGCGGGGTCGGGGGGATTTCCCGAGAGTGAGGCGGGCCTACGCGATCTGCCGGGGCTGGGTGACTATACCGCCGCCGCCGTGGCCGCGATCGCCTTTGGCCAGCGCGCGGTGGTGGTCGACGCAAATGTCGAGCGGGTGGTCGCTCGGCTGTTTGCCATCGGCGAGCCGCTGCCGCGTGCGCGCCGGACTATTCGGGCGAAAGCCGGCACTATCACCCCGCAGGCACGGGCGGGCGATTTCGCGCAAGGCATGATGGACGTCGGCGCGACGATCTGCACCCCGCGCGATCCAAGCTGCCTGCTCTGCCCGCTGGCTGAACCCTGTGCGGCGCGGGCCGAGGGCGATCCGGCCAGCTATCCGGTCAAGGCGGCGAAGAATCCGGTGCCGGTGCGGCGCGGCGTGGCATGGTGGATTGAGCGGGATGGGGCGGTGTGGCTCGTGCGGCGACCGGGCAACGGGATGCTCGGCGGGATGCGCGCCTTGCCGGATGACGGCTGGACGGCGCGCGCCGATGGCTCGGACACGCCGCCGGTGGCGGGGACGTGGGAGGATGCCGGGCTCGTCCGCCACGGCTTCACCCACGCCACGCTGGAATTGTCGGTGCGATGCCACCATGGTGCCGATACCCCGTCCGGCGAGGGCGAATGGTGGCCAATCGACCGGCTGGCCGAAGCGGGTTTGCCGACGCTCTACCGCAAAGCGGCGGAGCGGGCGCTGGCGGTCAGATAAATCCGCCGCCCAGCATCAGGCGCAGCACCGCGATCACCAGCACGATCAGACAGAAATTGCGCCCGCCGTTGCTCGATGACAGTGCGCCCAGGCCGGCACCCGCGACCGCGAACGGCAAGGCGATCCAGTTGCCCCAGCCAAGAAATGGAATGGTCGACGGGATGACGATCACCAGGGCGACGATCCCGAACAGGATGGATAGCACGTTCAGCATGTGTTTTATATGGCTATGACAGCAGCCGCTGACAAGAGCGATTGACCGCCCGGCGGCGGTATCGCAAACGGCGTCAACAAAAGATTGCAAAAGAGGACCTGACGATGGCTTTCCGCACCTTCGACCAGCCCGATGTCTCGCGCCGTGCGCTGCTGAGGGGAGGGGTGCTGTTCGGCGGCATGGCCGCGCTTGGCGGCGTGCCGTTCGCGCGTGCCGCGCTGGCGCAGGGGCCAACGTGGCCGAGCGTGCGCGCCGCGGTGAACAGCTATGTCGCCGAAGGCAAGGTCGCCAACATGGTCGCGCTACTCGGCTGGGGCCAGCGCGAGGCGGAGGTGATCGCCAGCGGCGTGCTCACCTTCGGGCGCACCCAGGCAGCAGGGCCCAACACGCTGTATCGGATCTATTCGATGACCAAGCCGATCACCGGCATGGCCGCGATGATGCTGATCGACGAGGGAAAGCTCGGCCTCGACCAGCCCATTGCGGACCTCATTCCCGCCTATGCCGACGTCAGGGTGCAGAAGACTTATGATGGCGGCGTCGGACCTGCGGACCTGGAGCCGCTAGTGCGCCCGATCACCGTGCGCCATCTCCTCACCCACACCGCTGGCCTGGGCTATGGGATCGTCCAGAAAGGGCCGATCAAGACGCTGTACGAGGAACGGGGCCTGATCCCCGGCCAGGTCAGCCGCATTCCGATCCCCGGCCTTGGCCGGGGCACGCCTGTCCGGGGCCTCGACACTTTCGCCGATGCGCTGGCGACGGTACCGCTGGTCGCGCAGCCGGGCACGCGCTGGGCCTATTCGGTCTCGCTCGACTTGCTGGGGCGGGTCATTGAGCTCGCCTCGGGCCAGGAATTTGCAACCTTTTTGAACGATCGCATCTTCGCGCCGTGTGGCATGACCAGTACCTGGTTCCGCGTACCTGAAAGCGAGGTCGGGCGCCTGACCACCAATTATGGCATCCTCAACGGGGTGCCCTTGCCGATCGACCCGGCGGTCACTTCGATCTATCTTGACCAGCCCGCCTTCCCGTTCGGCGGGGCGGGGCTCGTGTCTAGCCCGCGCGATTACGACCGTTTCCTGCAGATGCTGGTCGGTTACGGTACGATCGAAGGCCGCCGGGTCATGAGCGAGGCGGCGGTGCGGCTCGGCACGTCGAACCTGCTGCCCGAAGGTGTGCGGACCGAAGGCACCTTTGCCGGCGGTGCGGGCTTCGGCGCGGGCGGGCGGGTGCAGGGTAGCGCCTTCGGGTGGGGCGGCGCGGCCGGCACGGCCGCCTTTGCCGATCCGGAGCGGGGGCTGCGCGGTTCACTGTTCACGCAATACATGCCGTCGGAGGCCTATCCGATCCAGCGCACGTTCTCGGAACTGGTGCTCAAGGACCTTGCCGCCCAGCGCGGGAACTGAACTTCGGTGCTCGCCTTTTCCGGTTCGTTGATGGACCGCGCGGACCACGTCCGCGCCGATGCCGCCGCGCTCACACGCCTGATGGACTGGCGCGCGCGGCTGCTGCGGCTGGATGAGCTGAACCCCGTGTTCGACGATAGCGGCGCGCTCGAATGGGGTTCGCTGGCCGAAGCGGCAGAGGATGCCGAACTGGTGTTCCTCGGCCTGCTCGATGGCAAGGCCTGCTTCGCCGCGGTGCCGGGCGAGAGCGCAACGGGCCCGGCTTATGCCAATCCGGCGATCTGGAACGCGATGCAGATGCTCCAGCCGGCCGAGCTTGCGACCTATGGCGGCGCGCGCAGCCTGGTTGACTGGCATGCGCGGCACCGCTTCTGCGCTCGCTGCGGAGCGGCCACGCGCATTGCCAAGGGCGGCTGGCAGCGCGATTGCCCCGCCTGCGCGGCACAGCATTTCCCGCGCACGGACCCCGTAACGATCATGCTCGTCGAGCACGAGGACAAGCTGCTGCTGGGCCGCCAGCCACGCTTTCCGCCGCGCATCTTTTCCGCCCTTGCCGGGTTTGTCGAGCCGGGTGAATCGATCGAGGAAGCGGTCGCGCGCGAAGTGTTCGAGGAAGCGGGCGTGCGCGTGCGCGATGTCACCTATCTCGCCAGCCAGCCGTGGCCGTTTCCGAGCCAGTTGATGATCGGGTGCCATTCGGTGGCCGACGATCCGGCGCTGACGATCGATACCACCGAATTGGAAGAAGCCCGCTGGTTCACCCGCGCGGAATTGCTCGAGGCACGCGCGGCGGGGGCCGAGGGCACCGCTGACCTGATCTTCCCGCGCAGCTTCGCCATCGCGCACCACCTCGTCATGTGGTGGCTGGATCGTGCAGGAGACGGGCGATGAAGACGCTGACGATCGATGTCTGGTCCGACGTTATGTGCCCGTGGTGCCTGGTCGGCTGGGGCAACCTGTCGCAGGCGCTCGCCACGCTGGAGGGCGAAATCGCCGCCGAAATCCACTGGCACGCCTTCGAACTGAACCCCGACATGCCGGAAAGCGGTGAAGATCGCACCGCGCACATTGCGCGCAAGTATGGTCGCACCCTGGACCAGTCGCGCGAGGTGCAGGGACAGATGAAGGCGGCCGCCGACCGCGCGGGCGTCAGCCTCGATTACGAGGGGCCGGACCCGGCGCCGCCCGCGATGATGTGGAACACGCTCGCCGCGCACAAGCTCCTCGCGTGGACGGGCGAAACGCACGGGGGCGAGCGTCAGACCGCGCTGAAACTCGCCCTGTTGCGCGCCCACTTCAACCACCGCCGCCGCGTTGGTGAAGCGGGGGTGTTGCTCGACGTGGCGGAGGAAACGGGCCTCGACCGCGCCGCCGCCGCAACCGCGCTGGCCGACCCGCGCTGGACCGAAATGGTCCGCGCCGAGGAACGCATGGCATGGGACATGAACGTCACCGGCGTCCCCGCGATGCTGGTGGAGCGCAAGTTCATGATCCCCGGCGCGCAGGCGCCGGAGGTTTATGTGGATGCGCTGCGGCGGGTGGCGGAGAAGGTCGAGTAGACCCTTAAATCAACCCCAACCTTTGCAACTTCCCCGTCAGCTTGCCCGGCATCGTGTCGCCAATGTCCTCGCCCGCTTCCAGATCGCGCGGGGCGTCGGTTTCCTTGAGGTAGCGCCAGCCCTGGTGGGCGCGTTTGGGTTTCGGGTTCACGCGGACCAGGCGGGGCTCGAGCTCGATGTGCCAGCGTCCGTCGGGTGCCTTGCTGAAGGCCCGGATTTCGCTGCGCGCCACCAGCGCGTGGTCCAGGATCCAGTAGAGCGAGCCGCCTGCCATCTCCTCGTGCCGCTTGGGCAGGTAACGGGTGGTGAGGCGGATTTCGCTGCGACCTTCGTACCATCCTGCGAGGTCGGCCCAGGTTTTCGCGCCGAACGCGATCTTGGTCATGTGTAGCGGCATCAGCCCACCAGCCCGAACACCACCGCCAGCCCGAGGAAGGCGAAAAAGCCCATCGAATCGGTGATCATGGTCACAAACACACTGCTCGCCACCGCCGGGTCCTGGCGCAGCCGCTCGAAGATCACCGGAACCAGCACGCCGGCCAGCCCGGCCACGACCACGTTGATGACCATTGCCAGCGCGATCACCGCGCCCAGCATGGGGGCGAAAATCAACGCCGTGGCGATGCCCACCAGCACGGCTACGGTCGCGCCGTTCAGCATTGCGACGCGCAGCTCGCGCCACAGGATCCGCCCCGTGTTGGCTTGGGTGAGCTGATTGGTGGCGATCGCGCGCACCGCCACCGCCATCGTCTGAGTGCCTGCGTTGCCGCCGATGCTGGCGACCACCGGCATCAGCACGGCGAGCGCGACAAGCTGCTCGATCGCCGCGCCGAATGCGGCGATAATCAGGCTGGCGATCAGCGCGGTGCCCAGGTTCGCCACCAGCCAGCGCACGCGCGCGGCGTAGGCATCGCGGATCGGTTCGTTGATGTCGCCGTCGCCCGCGCCCGAGAGCAGCAGCACGTCCTCGCCCGCCTCTTCCGAGATGATGTGGACCACGTCGTCGACGGTCATCTGGCCCACCAGCCGCCCTTCCTCGTCCACCACTGCGGCCGAGATCAGGCCGTACTTCTGGAACATCAGCGCGACCTCTTCCTGGTCGAGGCCAACCGGGATCAGCGTCTGGTCGCGCTTCATCACGTCGCTGAGCGCGATCCCGCGCGGGGTGGTGAGGATCCACGACAGCGCGCAGGTGCCGACGGGGTGGTGTGCATGGTCGACCACGAAGACTTCGAAGAAGTCGGCGGTCAGGTCGCCGCGTGTACGCAGGTAGTCGATCAGGTCGCCCACCGTCATGTGTTCGGGCACCGCGACGAACTCGCGGCTCATCAGGCGGCCGGCGGTCTCCTCGGGATAGGCAAGGGCGCTTTCGATCGCGACGCGATCTTCGTCGCCCATTTCGGCGAGCACCGCCTGGCGATCGTCTTCGTCGAGATCCTCGAGCAGCTGGACCGCATCATCGGTTTCGAGCTGTTCAGCGATGGCGGCGACCGCGTCGGCGGGCAGCGCCTCCATCATGTCGTCGCGGACGTAATCGTTGAGCTCGGCGACCACTTCCGAGCCCATCAGGTCGGTGATCGCCGCGGCGAGCAGCAGGCGCTCGTCCTTGTCGAGCAGTTCGATCAGGTCGGCAATGTCGGCCGGGTGAAGCGGTTCGACGAGATCGTAGACTTGTCCTTTGTCGCCCGCCTCCAGCGCATCGCGCACGGTGCGGACGTAATCGGCCTTGAGCGTGTTCTCGGTATCGAGCCGTTCGTCGTCGATGCGGTCGTCGGGCCGTGCGCCAGCCTCGGCCGGGGTCGGGTCATGGTCGAGGCGGGCATCGTCGTGCACGAGGCCGCTCTAGGCCGGGGGGGGCGAAAAGCAAGCGGGGTGACTTGCGCGCGCAAGCCCCTATATCGGCGCGCACAGACAAACTGGAGAACTGCATAATGGCCGATCAAACGCTGACCCTCACTCTCGACTGCGGCGATGGAAAGGGCGGCGATGTCGTCATCAAGCTGCGCCCGGACCTGGCGCCCGGCCACGTCGCGCGGATCACCGAACTGGCGGGCGAAGGTTTCTACGACGGGGTGGTGTTCCACCGCGTGATCCCCGGTTTCATGGCGCAGGGCGGCGACCCGACCGGCACGGGCATGAGCGGCAGCGATAAGCCCGACCTGAAGGCCGAATTCAATGCCGAACCGCACGTTCGCGGTACCTGTTCGATGGCCCGCACCCAGGTGCCCGACAGCGCCAATTCGCAATTCTTCATCTGCTTCGACGACGCGCGCTTCCTCGACAAGCAATATACCGTGTGGGGCCAGGTCGAGAGCGGCATGGAGCATGTCGACGCCTTGCCCAAGGGCGAACCGCCGCGTTCGCCGGGCAAGATCGTGAAGGCGACGGTGGCCGGATAAGCCAGCTTCGCTGAACCGGCACCGGCCCCCTCCTCACCCGGCTGCCCAAAGGGTGGCATTGCTGTACGGTGGTGAGGTGCGGGCCGGTTCCGCTCTGCTTCAGTCGCGCTGAAGCAGGTCAAGACCAACCGGTATTACAATCCCGCGCCGACCAGCCAGTCGTGAAACTGGCGTACAGGGCGCTCCTCCAGCGCCGAAGGCTTGCACACGAACCAGTAGCTGTACGGGCTTTCGACCTCGACTTCGTAAAGGTCGGTCAGGCGGTCGTCCTGCGCGCGGCGAAGATGATCGTCGTGCATGATCGCGATGCCAAGACCCTGCGCGGCGGCGGCAAGGATCAGCTGCCCGGAATCGTAGTGGTCGATCGCGGCCGGCTCGAGATCATCGAGGCCAAGGGCATGCTTCCATGCCTCGAAGCTCTCCGGCAGCTCGTTGTGGATCAGGAAGGTCTGCTTCGACAGCCGCGCCAGGTCGGGCGTGGTGCCCAGGTAGGCGGCAAGTTCCTGCGTGCAGATCGCATGCACCTTGTTGTGATCGAGCTGGACCCGATGAAGCGAAGTGTTCGGCCCCTTGCTCAAGATAATGGCAGCGTCCAGCGTGTCGCCGACCCGGTCCTCCAGATGAGGTCCGGTGTCGATGTCGATATGCAACAGCGGGTGCCGTTGCCGCAGTTCCCCGAGGCGGGGGAACAACCGCTGGCTGCCGAATAGCGGCAACACACCGAGATGGAGCCGCAGGACCGAAACGTTTTCCGACTGACCCTCCACAGCGCGCGCCAGCGCCTCCAGATGCGGATTGACCGCCTCGTAGAAGTGGTGCCCGTCATCGGTCAGTTGCATCGTTTGGCGCGCGCGCGTGAACAGCTTCTTGCCGACGAATTCTTCCAAGTTGGCGATCCGCCGCGACAGCGCGGAGGGGCTGAGCCCGAGCTCGTCCGCTGCCGCGCGCGCCGACCCCAGGCGTACGGTTCGCATGAATGCTTCCAGCGCGCGAAGCGGCGGCAGGCGTCGATTGGGCACGGCGCGTTTCATGCGGGGGACGCTGGCTGGTGTCGAGAGGAATTATTCGGCTTCGGCCACCATCGGCGCAGGTGGCGTGAGCCGAAGACGTTTCACATGCGTGTCGTCCGCTTCCAGAACCTCGAACATCCAGCCGCTTGGATGCTGTACTACAGCCCCGACGGGCGGAACCTGCTCCGCGAGGATGAACGTCAGCCCGCCGAGCGTATCCACTGATTCCTCAACCTCCGCCAGGCGGGGATCCACTCGCTCCGCCACGTCGTCGAGTTCCGCGCGAGCGTCGCACACCCAAGCGCCATCGCCGACTGCAACGATCATCTCCTCGGGCGTTTCGTCGTGTTCGTCTTCGATGCTTCCGACGATCTCTTCGACCAGGTCCTCGATCGTGATTACGCCGTCGGTTCCGGAAAACTCATCGACCACGATCGCCAGATGCATGCGTTTCGCCCGCATGTCGGCGAGCACGTCGAGCGCATTACGCGTTTGCGGGACATAGAGCGGCTGGCGCATCAGGGTGGTCCAGTCCGACGGAGGTGGCGCACCTTTGGCGAGGAACGGGAACACATCCTTGATGTGGATCATGCCAATCACATGATCGAGCGTGTCGCGATATACGGGCATTCGTGAATGCCCCTGTTCCGCGAAAACGTCGATTAGCTGGTCCCAGCCCACGGATGCCTCGACCGCGACGATCTCCGAACGCGGGATTGCCACGTCGTCGGCATCATGTTCGCTGAAATGCAGGATGTTGCGAAGCATCTGCCGTTCGACCGACGACAAATCGCCATTGGAGGGCGGCGCGCCCTGGCCTGCGCCGTTTTCCCCCTCATGTTCGTCGATAGCCTCCTCCAGCTGCGCGCGCAGCGAGCGGTCGGCATCTCCGTCAAAGAATTTTCGGATTGCGAGCCAGAGCCCGCGGTTACTGTCCGCGTCTCCGGCGGAAGATTGGGAATCGGGCATGGCCCCTTGCGTGGCTCCTAGTGGTCGCGATCGCCATATGGGTCCGAGATAGCCATTTGTGCAAGCGCCTTGATCTCCATCGCCTCCATCGCATCGGCATCGGCTTCGCTTGTCTCGTGGTCATACCCGGCCAGATGGAGGAAGCCGTGGACCAGGAGGTGCGCGGCGTGGTGCATCAGCGGCATGCCCTTTTCCGCCGCCTCGCGCGCGCACGTCTGGTAGGCAAGCGCGAGGTCGCCGAGCATTTCCGGGGCGCCGTCGGGCCTCAATGCGAGCAGTTCCCCCCGGGCGAGCATGGGGAAAGACAGCACATTGGTCGGTTGGTCCTTGCCCCGCCAGTCGCGGTTTAGCGCCTGCACCTCGCCGTCGGTGGTGAACAGCACGCTGGCGGTCAGACGGGGGTTGGCAAGCTCCGGAGCGACGCCTTCCGCCGCATCCGCCGCTGCAACCACGAGGTCCGCCCATGCGTTTTCGGGCCAACCGTCGATATCGACGTCGAGATCCATCTCAGGGCTTTGCGTCCTCGCCCTCATACGCTTCTACGATCCGGCCCACGATTGGATGGCGAACCACGTCGGCGGCGGTGAAGCGGGTGACGGCAATGCCTTCGACGCCCTCCAGCCGCCCGACCGCGTCAGCCAGGCCGCTTAGCCGGTCCCCTCCGGGGATGTCGACCTGGCGCGGGTCGCCGCACACCACCATTCGGCTGTTCTGGCCGAAGCGGGTCAGGAACATCTTCATTTGCTCGCGCGTGGTGTTTTGCGCCTCGTCGAGGATGATGAAGCTGTCGGCCAGCGTCCGCCCGCGCATGAAGGCGATCGGAGCGACCTCAATTACACCGGACGCAAGATGCCGTTCCACTTGCTCGGGCGGCATGCAATCGTAGAGCGCATCGTACAGTGGGCGCAGATAAGGATCGACTTTGTCCTTCATGTCGCCCGGCAGGAAGCCGAGTTTCTCGCCCGCCTCCACCGCCGGGCGGCTCAGGATCAGGCGCTGTACGCTGCCCGAAATGAGCTGGCTGACCGCTTGCGCCACGGCGACATAGGTCTTGCCGGTGCCCGCCGGGCCAAGCGCGAAGATCACGTCGTCGCGGGCAAGCTGGCGCATGTAGTGCGCCTGCATCACGCTGCGCGGAACAATCGTCTTGCGCCGGGTGCGGATCATGATCGGCGGCGCATCGGGCCGCTCAGCCACGATCCCGTCAAACGTCGGCTCGTTCGACATGGCGATCATCGATTCGATCGCGCCGGCGTCGAGTTCCTGCCCCATCGCCAGACGGTCGTACATCTGCTGGAGCACGTCGCGCGCCCGCGCGACGCTATCCTCCGGCCCTTCGATCTGAAGCCGATCACCCCGCGCCGAAATAAAGACCCCGAGGCGGTTCTCTACCTGGACCAGGTTTGCATCGAACTGCCCGAACAGCGGCACCAGCAGGCTCTGGTTGTCGAACGCCATTTCGGATCGAGCGCGGCGCACCTCCCGGTGAGGGACGGGTAGCGGCGAGAGCGGCGGATGCGCGCGAGTGGGTTTGCGTCCCATGCAGTCCTTTCGTGTCCGATTCGGAAATTTAGGTTGCAACGACCGGGACGCAAGAAAGGCACCGCTACATCGCGGTGGATAGTCACGCGGGTGTAATCAGGCTGCCACGGTCTGGCGGATAATGCCGGCGAGCGAATTGGGGCCCGCCTCGACAAGCTCGGCACTGACGATGTCGCCGATGGCGGCGTCACCCTCGAACCACACCGATTGCAGCCACGGCGATTTGCCGAGCCACTGACCGGGGCGCTTGCCGGTCCGCTCGACCAGTACCTCGCACGTCTTGCCGACCGAGGCACAATTGAAGGCGTGCTGATCGCGGTTGAGCGCCGCCTGAAGCCTTTGCAGGCGCTCGTCCATCACCTGGGGTGCGATCTGATCGTCCATTGTTGCCGCCGGGGTGCCGGGGCGGGGCGAATACTTGAAGCTGAACGCTTGTGCGTATCCGACCGCGTCGACCAGTGCGAGCGTTTCGGCGAACTCGGCCTCACTTTCTCCGGGGAAGCCGACGATGAAATCGCCCGACAGCGCGATGTCGGGCCGCGCGGCGCGAAAGCGTTCGAGCAGCCTGAGGTAGCTTTCGGCCGTATGGCTGCGGTTCATCGCCTTGAGCACCCGGTCGCTGCCTGCCTGCACCGGCAGGTGGAGGAACGGCATGAGCTTGGCGATTTCGCCGTGGGCCGCGATCAGCGCGTCATCCATGTCGGCGGGGTGGCTGGTGGTGTAGCGGATGCGCGCGAGACCGTCGATGTCGGCGAGGTCGCGGATCAGCCCGGCAAGGCCGACGGCGCGGCCCTTCGCATCCTCGCCCGACCACGCCGAGACGTTTTGCCCCAGCAGCGTGATCTCGCGCGCGCCCGCCTCCACCAGCTTACGAGCTTCGGCGATCAAATCGCTGTACGGCCGCGAGATTTCCGCTCCACGCGTGTAGGGCACGACGCAATAAGTGCAAAACTTGTCGCACCCTTCCTGCACCGTCAAGAATGTCGCGGGCGGACTCCTGCGGCGCGGAGGCAAGGCGTCGAACTTGGCGATCGGCGGCATGTCGGTGTCGGTCGCGCGCTCGCCGACCACCGCCCGGTCGAGCATTTCGGGCAGGCGGTGATAGGCCTGCGGGCCGACCACCATGCTGACCGCCGGGGCGCGGGCCATGATCTCCTCGCCCTCGGCCTGCGCCACGCAGCCCGCGACCGCGATCAACGGCTCCTTGCCCGATGCTCGACCCGCTTTCACCAAACGGCCGATGTCGGAATAGACCTTCTCCGCCGCCTTCTCGCGGATATGGCAGGTGTTGAGAACGACGAGGTCCGCCTCTTCTCCCTCGGGCGCGGGGGCGATGCCCTGCGCGGCGAGCAACTCGGCCATGCGCTCGCCGTCATACACGTTCATCTGGCAGCCGAAGCTCTTGACCCGGTAGGTTCTGGGGTGCGCTGGGGTGGTCATGGGGCGCGCCGACTAGCGCAAACCGGCGATTCAGGGAAGGGCGCGCGCTATCGCTGCCTGCGCTGCCAACGCGACGGTCTTGCGATCGGTCAGCTCAGCGCCCGCCAGTGGTGAAAGGAAACGGATCGTCAGGCGTATCGGACGCAGGCGCGCGAGAATGCGCTTGAAGTTGTCGAGCCCATGCTCCTCGCCGACCCACGCGATATCGGGCACGTCCTCGTACGCGAGAACCACGGGCTGCACGGCCAGTCCCTCGGGGAGTGGTTCGAGCGCGGACAGCAGCGATGATTTGAATGGTAGCAGCCCGGTCCCGTCGCTGGTGGTTCCTTCGGGGAACAGCGTCAGGCAGCCGGTCTCGGCCATCGCGTCACGGATTTGGTCGACCTGCTCGCTCACGCTGCCACGCCGGTGGCGGGCGATGAACACGGTGTCGTTCATCTCGCACAGCCACTTGAGCAGGGGGAACGCGGTCAGCCCGTCATGCGCGACGAACGCGGTGCCGCTGGCGTGAGATAGCGCCGGAATGTCGAGCCAGCTTACATGGTTCGACAGCAATAGCGCTCCCCTGGCAGGCGTGCCCTCCAAACGCACGTGCAGGCCCGCGACCATGCCGATGCCGGCGAGGAACACGCGTGGCCACCACCGCCCTGCGCCCGTCGCGCGCCACAGCAGGTGGAGCGGGGCGCAGACAAGCAGCAATACGATCATGAGGCTCAGCCGAAAGCCGATCATCCACCAGCCGAGCGGCCCGATCCGGGGCGCGGCGATGGCCCGCGCGGGCGCCATCAAGCTGGGCTATCTCCCGAGCGGCCAAGCCGCACGCCGTAGAGTTCCATCCTGTGATCGACCAGGCGGTAGCCTAGCTTCTCGGCGATCTGCCGCTGCAAGGCCTCTAGTTCCGGATCGACAAATTCGACCACTTTGCCACTTTCGACGTCGATAAGATGGTCGTGATGCGCTTCGGGGGCGGCTTCGTAACGCGCGCGGCCATCACCGAAATCATGTCGATCAAGAATTCCGGCCTCTTCGAACAGGCGGACGGTGCGATAGACTGTCGCAATCGAGATTTTCGGATCGATCGAGGATGCGCGCTGATGCAGCAACTCGACATCGGGGTGGTCCTCGCTCTCGGACAGGACGCGCGCTATCACCCGCCGTTGCTCGGTAATGCGGAGCCCGCGATCGGCGCACAGCTGTTCGAGATCGATCCTTTGTTGCAAAACGCACTCCGGTGAAATGAAAACGCCCCGACGTCATAGAGACGCGGGGCGTTCTGCTCAAGCGGAGCCGCTGGTCACCCGGCCTTTTTCCGCCGACCGCGGGTTTGCCCGGGTTTGCGGCCAAGGCCGATCTTCTTCGCCAGTTCACGCCGGGTCTCGGCATAATTGGGCGCGACCATCGGATAATCCGCCGGCAGGTTCCAGCGCGCGCGATACTCTTCCGGGCTCATGTCGTAATTGGTCCGCAAGTAGCGTTTCAGCATCTTGAGCTTTTTACCGTCTTCCAGGCAGACGATGTAATCTGGCTTGACCGAAGAACGAACCGAAACGGCTGGCTCAAGCGGCGCTTCTTGCACCGGTGCTGCCTCGCCAAGCGAAGCCAGCGCGCCGTAAACGCTTGTAATCAATGCAGGCACGTCTGTCACGTTAACGTCATTGTTGCTGACATGTGCGGCAACAATGTCGGATGTGAGTGTGATGAGCGTTTCTTTCATATCATCGGAGGAAGCGTCCATTATCTTTTCCTTTGCAGTCTTGCATGATGGGGTAGCGCGAAAAGTCGATTATTCAAGACAGGTCATGCCTTTGCACCTAGCTGTACGACTATTCAACCCTCAATTACTTCAGGTACTGAATCAGCCAAACGCGAGTTCGCATCCAAAGGTAATGGCGTCGAGCCGACTTCCGTCACTGAGGCGATAGTAATCGGATCGACGGCCCAGCGGGAGAAATCCGTTGGCGAGATATACGCTCACGGCAGGGTTATTGTGGCGCATTTCGAGAAAAACCCGCCTGGCGCCGCGCCTTCGGGCATCATCCTTGCATAATTTCAGCAAGGCTGTCCCGATCCCGCGTCCACGCAGGTGCGGCATCACGGCGACCAGTAACAGCTCTTCTTCGTCCACCGCATACCGGGTAAGGATAAAGCCTGCCGCGTCCCTGTCCTTTGCAGATGGCAAACCATCGGCGCCCACCAAACGGTAATGCGTACTGGGCAAGGTCAAAAGGTCGCCGACCTGGCGGCGCGTCCACGCTTCGCCCCAGCACGGCTCGAAGGCAGCCTCCATAACCGCCATGATTCGATCGAGATCGTCGATCACCCCGGCAGCCTTGCGTCGGGAGGACGCCCGTAAATGGGCATGCAGTCGGTGGTCAGCAGCGCGGCCGGCATGGCAAGCGCATGGCGCGCGTCGGGGCCGATTTCCAACGCCTCGCCCCTTCCGCGCAGCGCGATCAACGCGCACGCTTGCGAACCCGCGACGAGATCATGCATTGCCACGCGGGCTGCTTCGGCAGGCGGATGGGAAAGCGGCTCCCGCTCAGGCAAGCCGTCAGCGTTGAAATCCGCGGTGAACCATTCCCCGTGCCCGCCGCCCATCGCCACGCTTACCGGGACCGCGCCCCGCCGATCGCGCGCGATGGTGGCGATCAACGCGAGCGTGGGATATCCGAGCACCTGCGCGCGCCACGCGATCGCCAGCGCGCGCGCCGTGGCAATCCCGATCCGGACCCCAGTGAAGCTGCCGGGGCCGCGCGAAACAAGGATTTGTGCGGCACGGCCCTTGCCAGGCAGGGCTCCGATCATCGGGACGAGGTGTTCCGCGTGGCCGCGCCCCAGCACACGATGATCACGCGCTATCAGCGCGCCGTCACCATCAAACAGGGCAACCGAACAGGCTTCGGTCGCGCAATCTATCGCCAGGGTATCCATCGGCGCCGCAATCACCCCGTCAGGCGCCCTTGGTCAAGCGTTCAGACGATTGCGGAGAACCTGTCAAAATCGGGCCGGGGACTGCGATCGAAGATCGAGGCCGGATCGCCGTAGCCGATCGAGCAAATGAAGTTGACCTTGTGGCGCGGGTTGTCCGCGAAAAACGCCTTTTCCACGGCCTCCACGTCGAAACCCGACATCGGGCCGGTATCGAGGCCCACCGCGCGCGCCGCCATGATCAGGTAGGCACCCTGAAGCGAGGAATTGCGAAGCGCGCCTTCCTTACGGCCTTTCTCGTCGCCGTCGAACCAGCTCTTGGCGTCGGTGTGAGGAAACAGCCACGGCAGTTCTTCGTGAAAGTCGATATCGTACCCGATCAGCGCGGTGACCGGCGCCGCAGCGACCTTGTCCTTGTTGCCATCAGACACGCATTCGACCAGGCGCGCCTTCGCCTCATCCGATTTGACCCAGATCACCCGGACCGGCTGCATGTTAGCGGACGTCGGCCCCATTTTCGCCAGATCCCAGATCGCATGAAGCTGTTCGTCGCTAACCGGCTTGTCGAGCCACCCGTTGTAGCTGCGCGCTTCATTGAAAATCTGGTCGAGCGCATCGGCGCCCAATATGCGGTCGTGGAACTGCTTGGTCATGAAATATCCTCGTCGAAGCGGTACGTCAGGCTGCGCGGACTTCAACCACTTCCGGGACATAATGTTTCAGCAGCCCCTCGATGCCGTGCTTCAAGGTCGCTGTCGATGAAGGGCAGCCCGAGCACGCACCTTGCATCTGAAGGTAAACGACCCCGTCCTTGAAGCCGCGATACTGAATGTCGCCGCCATCGCCCGCCACCGCCGGGCGCACCCGGGTTTCAAGCAAGTCTTTGATCTGATCAACAATCTCGGCATTGGCCGGATCGTCCTGCACCACGAAATCGTCTTCCGCTGGCACCAAAAATCCGCTCGCGGTGCCCGGCGCGAACAGTGGCGCTTCGGACACAAAATGGTCGAGCAGGATCGAGACGACCTGCGGCTTCAAAGCCGACCAATCGGCGCCCGGGGCGGCGGTTACGGTCACGAAATCGCCGCCAAAGAACACGCCCGTCACTTCACCGGTGTCGAAGATCGCCTGCGCCAGCGGGCTCGCCTCCGCTGCTTCCGGGCTGGCGAACTCGCGCGTTCCCGTGGGCATCACGGGCTTGCCCGGCAGGAACTTGAGGCTGGCGGGATTGGGCGTGGTTTCGGTTTCGATGAACATGACGTGCGATGTAGGAACGGGGCGGAGGGCGAACAAGCGAGGATTCCCTCGCCGCTATTCACTATCCCTTCATCGCCATGATATTTATAGCCCGCCGAATGGCTTCCATCCTTCGCGCCGCTCGCGGCCTCGCGCTGTTCCTCCCGCTTGCCCTGCTTGCTCCGCACGGCCAGGCCCAGCAGATCGAGTTGCGCCCGCCGCAGGCCTTGCAGACCGGCGCGGAAACGCCGTGGATTTACGAGAACAGCGACGTTCCGCGCGATCCAGAATGGCAGTGGGGCGAAATGGACAACGGGCTGCGCTATGCCGTCCGCAAGAACGGCGTGCCACCGGGCCAGGTCTCAATTCGCATTCGCATTGACGCGGGTTCGCTGCATGAGGAGGACGCCGAGCGTGGCTACGCCCACCTGCTGGAGCATCTTCTGTTCCGCGAAAGCAAATATCTCGGCCCCGCGATGGCGATCCCGACCTGGCAGCGGCTGGGCGCGACCTTCGGCAGCGACACCAACGCCGAAACGAGCCCGACGCACACGGCCTACAAACTCGACTTGCCAGGTGCGACTCCGCAGAAGCTGGAAGAAAGTTTCAAGCTTCTTTCGGGCATGATCCGCGAGCCGGTGCTGAGCCAGGCCAACATCGATGCCGAAGTGCCGATCGTGATGGCGGAAAAGCGCGAGCGGGGCGGCGCGGCGCAGCGGGTCGCGGAAGGAACACGCAGCGTGCTGTTTGCCGGCCAACGGCTGGCCGACCGCCTGCCCATCGGAACCGACGAAACGCTTGCCGCGGCCAATGCACGCGCGGTCAATGCTTTTTACCAGCGCTGGTATCGGCCTGAAAACACGGTGATCGTGGTCGTCGGCGATGTCGACACAAAGATTCTGGCGGCACTGACCGAGAAATGGTTCGGCGACTGGAAGGGCGTTGGTCGCCGTGTCGCCGCGCCCGATTTCGGCGATCCCGTCGCGCCCCGCGGCGCCGACCGCGACAACCCGGTGGGGCAGACTGGCGTGCTCGTCGAGCCTGACCTGCCGCGCAGCTACACCTATGCGGTGATGCGGCCGTGGCGCCAGGTTAACGACACCATCGTCTATAATCAGGGGCTCATGGTCGATGCCGTGGCGCAGTCGATCATCAATCGGCGGCTCGAATCGCGGGCGCGGGCGGGTGGATCGTATCTCTACGCGCAGGTTTCCCAAGACGACGTCAGCCGTTCCGCCGACGCGACCTTCGTTACTTTCGCACCGCTGACACAGGATTGGCAGGCAGCGCTGGTCGATGTGCGCGCGGTGATCGCAGATGCACAGTCCGCGCCGCCAACGCAGGAGGAAATCGACCGTGAGGTGGCCGAGATCGACGTGGCCTTCGCAAGCGCGGTGGAGCAGAGATCGGTCATGGCCGGGTCACGGCTTGCCGATGATATCGTCCAGGCGGTCGACATCCGGGAAACCGTGGCTTCGCCCGAAACCGTATTGCAAGTGTTTCGCGATACCAAGCCGCGCTTCACCCCCCAATCGGTGCTGGAGCACACCCGCAAGCTGTTCGACGGCGACGTGATCCGTTCCGTCTATGTCACACCGTCCACCGGTGAGGCCGATGCGGGCGCGTTACGCACGGCGATGCTCGCACCGGTCGAGGCGGACGGCAGTTCGCGCCTGGCGGCCAGCGACATTTCGTTTGCCAACTTGCCGCCAGTCGGCGAGCCGGGCACGGTGGTGGCGGCTACACAACTTGGCGCTCTGGGCGTCGAGCGGGTCGAGTTTGCCAATGGCATCACCGCGCTTCTGTGGGCGAACGACGCCGAACCGGGCCGCGTCGCGGTCAAGGTGCGCTTCGGGGCTGGCTATCGGGCGTTTGAGCCGGACGAGGCCGCCTATGTGACATTGGGTGAGATGGCGCTTGTCGGGTCGGGTGTGGGAGAATTGGGGCAGGAAGAGCTGGATCGCATCTCCACCGGACGGCGCATGGGATTTGACTTCGCGATCACCGATGCGGTTTTTACCCTTGCTGCCCAGACGCGGCAGCAAGACCTGGCGGACCAGCTCTACCTGTTCGCCGCCAAGCTGGGGATGCCACGCTGGGACGCCAATCCGGTAATCCGCGCCAAAGCCGGAGCCAAGCTCGCGTATGAGAGCTATGCCACCAGCCCTGCGGGGGTGTTGAGCCGCGATCTGGACTGGCTGCTGCGTGCGCGCGACGGCCGATTCGCCACGCCTGATGGCTCGGCGCTCGACGCAGCGACGCCTGAGGGGTTCCGCGCGGTTTGGGAACCGATCCTGCGGCAAGGCCCGGTGGAAGTGCTGGTGTTCGGAGAGTTCGATCGCGACGCGACGGTCGAGTCGCTTCGCCGGACGTTCGGCGCGCTGCCCCCGCGCTTGCCAATTCCGGCGGCACAGGCCGCGCGCACGCCGGATTTCCCCGCAACGTCGGAAACCCCGGTCGTGCTGACCCATCGGGGAGACGCCAACCAGGCGGCGGCGGTCATGGCCTGGCGGGGCGGTGCCGGCGTCACCAACCTGCGCGAATCGCGCCAGCTCGAGATCCTGACCGAAGTATTCAACAATCGCCTCCTCGAAGCGATGCGCGAACGCGCGGGTGCCAGCTATGCGCCGCAGATCAGCTCATCCTGGCCAGTCGATCTGGAGGCGGGGGGTACGATCACCGCGGTCACGCAGCTTCGTCCAGAGGATGTTCCGGTATTCTTTCAGGTAGCTGACGCGATTGCCCGCGACCTGGTAGCCAATCCGCCCGATGTGGACGAACTTTCTCGCGTTACCGAACCCCTGCGCCAGTTGATCCAGCGCGCCTCCACCGGGAATATGTTCTGGATGTTCCAGCTCGAAGGTTCATCGACCGATCCGCGCCGGATCGAGCTGCTCCGCACTTTGCTCAGTGATTACACCCAGACCACGCCCGAGGCGATGCAGGCACTTGCGGCCAAATATTTCGGCGCTGCACCAGGGTGGCGCATGGCGGTGATCCCCCAGGGCCAGTCGCTGGCGACCGGCGGTGCGGCGCGCGCCGCCGAAGTGAGCGGGCGTTGACGCGGTAGCGCAGCCTTCGCCGCGTGCAGATTAATTGCGCTTGCGACCACGTGCCGGTTCCGGTTGAATACGTCGCCCGCGCGGGTTGTCGCGCGACAGCAGGAAATAGCGAACACGATGCCCCGCAACTGGAATCCCGATAGCTGGAAGGCGCACGAGGCACGGCACCTGCCGCGCTATGACGATCCCGCCGCGCTGGCCGAGGCGGAGGCGACGCTGGCGCACTATCCGCCACTGGTGTTCGCGGGCGAAGCTCGCGCGCTGAAGGCGGACCTTGCGGGCGTAGCGCACGGGCGCGGTTTTCTGCTTCAGGGTGGGGACTGCGCGGAAAGCTTCGCTGAGTTTCACCCCAACAACATTCGCGACACCTTTCGCGTCATCCTGCAGATGGCCGTCGTCCTGACGTTCGCCGGCAAGCTGCCCGTGGTGAAGGTGGGGCGCATGGCTGGCCAGTTCGCCAAGCCGCGTAGCGCCGATAGCGAAACCCAAGGCGACGTGACGCTGCCGAGCTATTTCGGCGACAACGTCAACGGCATCGAGTTCACGCCCGAAAGCCGCCGCAACGATCCGCAGCGGATGATCCGTGCCTATTCGCAGGCGGCCGCCACGCTCAACCTGCTGCGAGCCTTTGCCGGCGGCGGTTATGCCAACCTGCGCCAGGTCCACCAGTGGACGCTCGACACCATGGGACGCAGCCCGTGGGCGGCAAAGTTCGGCGATCTGGCCGACCGGATTTCCGAAGCGCTCGATTTCATGGAGGCGTGCGGGGTCGACCCCGCCACGGTGCCGCAATTGCAGGGCACCAGCTTTTACACCAGCCACGAAGCACTGCTGCTGCCCTACGAGCAGGCGATGACCCGGCGCGACAGCCTGACGGGCGACTGGTACGACACCAGCGCGCACATGGTCTGGATTGGTGACCGCACCCGTTTCGACGGCAGCGCCCACATCGAATACGCACGGGGAATCGGCAATCCGATCGGCCTCAAGTGCGGCCCCAGCCTCGATCCCGAGGTTTTGCTGCGGCTACTCGACACGCTCAATCCGGCGCGCGAGCCAGGGCGGATCACGCTCATCAGTCGGTTCGGGCACGACAAGGTGGAGGTCGGTCTGCCGCCGCTGCTGCGCGCGGTGACACGCGAAGGGCATCCGGTGGTGTGGAGTTGCGACCCGATGCATGGCAACGTGGTCAAATCCGACAGCGGATACAAGACCCGTCCGTTCGATCGCATCCTCAACGAAGTGCGCGGCTTCTTCGCCGTCCACCGCGCGGAAGGCACGCACGCGGGCGGCATTCATGTCGAGATGACCGGGCAGGACGTGACCGAATGCGTCGGCGGCGCGGTGGCGATTACCGATGAGCGGCTCGGCGATCGGTATCACACGCACTGCGACCCACGCCTCAACGCGGCGCAGTCGCTCGAACTGGCGTTTTTGCTGGCGGAAATGATTCAGTTGGAGTTCGCGCAGCGACAACGCGACGCCGCCTGAGAAAATCGTCCAGCGACAAATGTTTGGCAAAGGGTCTTTGACTCGCAACCCTTTCGTGCGAGCTTCGTTGGGTAGGCAGCCGGAGGAGAACACGCTTGCCGCAGCCCGACCGCCAGCCCGCAAAGAGCGGTTGCGATCTTGCGCTTCGCTTTGCCACGACCCGCGCCATGAGCGAAGCATTGGTCGCTCCGCTGTCGGATGCCGACGCGACGCTCCAGTCGATGGACGATGCATCCCCGGCCAAGTGGCATCTGGCGCATCCGACGTGGTTTTGGGAAACGTTCCTGCTGCGTGATCACGCGCCTGGTTATCGCCTGTACCGCGAGGACTGGCCCTTCCTGTTCAATTCCTACTACGAAGTCGAGGGGGCGCGGCTGGCGCGCGGTTCGCGCGGTCTTTTGTCACGCCCGACCTTGGACGAGGTGCGGGAGTGGCGCGTCCATGTCGATGCCGCGATGGAGCCGTTGCTGGCAGATGCCGCGCTCACGCCCCTGATCGAATTGGGCATCGCGCACGAGCAGCAGCATCAGGAGTTGTTGCTGACCGACATAAAGCATGCGCTGTTTCACAACCCGCTCGGTCCGGCAATGTGGTTGCCTGAGGGTAATTCAGAGCGCGAAGCCGATGGCGGCACGGATAGCTGGCACCAGCACCCGGGGGGCATTGCCATGATCGGTCATGGGGGCAATGCGTTCGCGTTTGACAACGAGGGACCGCGGCACCGCGTTCTACTCGAACCGTTTGCGCTCTCCGCCCGGCTGGTCACCAATGGTGCCTGGGACAGCTTCATTGCCGATGGCGGCTATAACGAAGCCCGGCTGTGGCTCTCGGATGGCTGGGCATGGGTGCAACGGGAAGGGATCGCCGCGCCACTGTATTGGCGTGATGGCGAGCAATTCACGCACGCCGGATGGCAACCGCGCGACATCAATGCGCCGGTTACGCACATATCCTTTTACGAGGCGGACGCCTTTGCCACCTGGGCCGGCGCGCGACTGCCGACGGAGTTCGAATGGGAGGCGATCGCGCAGGCCCACGATCCGGCGGTAGGCAACCAGTTGGACGAAGCGCGCGCTCCCATGCCTCGCGGCGGCACGCAGTTGTTTGGCGACTGCTGGCAGTTCACCCGTTCCGCTTACCTGCCTTACCCTCGCTTCGCGCCAGCCGAAGGGGCGGTTGGCGAATACAACGGAAAGTTCATGAGTGGCCAAGTCGTACTGCGCGGTGCGAGCTGCGCGACGGTGCGCGGCCACTCGCGCGCCAGCTACCGAAACTTCTTCTATCCGCACCAGCGCTGGCAATTCACAGGCGTTCGATTGGCGAAGGACTTGGCATGAACGTAGTAGCAAAGGCCAACGGCGGCATTGCGTTGGTCGATCTGGACGAGCAGGGCGTTGACCGCGCGTTTCGCGCCGACGTCCTCGCCGGACTGCGCCAGATGCCCAAGGCTGTGCCTGCGCGCTGGTTCTATGACGATATCGGTTCCGCTTTGTTCGAGGACATCACCCGGCTGGGCGAATACTATCCGACGCGCGCCGAAACGGCGATTCTCGGAGCCAACGGCGCGCAGTTTGCCGAAGCGGTAGGTCCGGGGAGGGCAGTGGTCGAATTTGGCAGCGGCAGTTCAGTCAAGACGCCGCTGTTGCTGCGCGCCATTGCACCCGCCGCCTACGTTCCGCTCGATATCGCTGGCGATTTCCTGCGCGCTGCCGCCGCCGAGCTGGCGGAGAAGTTTCCCGATCTACCGGTTCATCCCGTCGAAGCTGACTTCATGCGCGAGGTCGCACTGCCCGCTGCGATCGATCGCCTGCCGAAGCTGGGTTTTTTCCCCGGCTCCACCATCGGCAATTTGGTCCCCCGTACCGCCGTCGACCTCCTGCGAACGATGCGTCAGACGCTCGGCGCCGGATCGAAGCTGCTTATCGGGATGGATCTGGTCAAGGATCGCAACACATTGGTCGCTGCCTATGACGACGCGGCGGGGGTCACTGCCGCGTTCAACCTCAATCTCGCCCAGCGCATCAACCGGGAATTGGGCGGCACTATCCCGATCGACGCCTTGCGGCACCTGGCCTGCTGGAATGATGATCTCGCGCGGATCGAAATGCATCTCGAGGCAACCCGCGACATTGCATTCGACGTATCCGGAGAGCGCTTCGCCATGGCTGCTGGAGAGACGATACACACCGAGAATAGCCACAAGTTTACCCGGCGCAGCGCCAATACATTGCTGCTGGCCGGGGGCTGGACCCCGGAGCGGCGCTGGCTGGATCCAGCCAAGCAATTCTCGCTGATCCTCGCGCGGGCTACCGAATTCCGGACGGCGCCCTGATCCGGTCATGGAAGCGCAAGCGAGCGCTGCCTATATCACGGTCATGGACCTAGCCGCTATCTGGGATGCTGCCGCCAACCTCATCGCGGCGGTGCCCCATTCGACGCTGTTGATCGCTACCGTTGCTGCCGTAGTGGCCAGCTGGATCGGTGGAGCGTTGGCCACGCGCGGCGTGCCATTGGGTCGCGTGTTGCGCGGAATGGGCTCTGTCGCGTTGCTCGGCATCTTCGTGGCGGTGGTGCTGCAGGTGTCGCGTTTCGATCCGCGGTTTGGAATGGCGGTGCCTCAGCTCGGTTTGCCCGAGCAGGTGGTGGAGGGTGGCGAAACCCGCATTCCGCTGTCGCGCGATGGACATTTCTGGATCGAGGCGCGGATCAATGATGAGGACGTGCCGTTTCTGGTCGACACGGGTGCCACCTTGACTGCCGTCTCCACCGATACCGCTCAACGGATCGGCCTCGAGCCGCGACCGGGTGGCATACCGGTGATGCTCAACACCGCGAATGGCACGATGACGGCCGAGATCGGGACGATCGACGAGCTGCGTTTTGGCAACGTGCTGGCGCGCGGCCTGGATACCGTGATTGCTCCTGGATTGGGCAACACGAACGTGATCGGCATGAATCTGCTCTCGCGCCTGGCGAGCTGGCGCGTGGAAGGCCAGACACTTATTCTCGTCCCGAACAACCCGCAGCCTGCGGCCGAAGGCACATACTAGCTGCCAATCCCTATCCGATCGAGACATGGTCCGCGCTGAAGCGCAGCCGCGCCGTCAGAAGCGCACGGAAGGTGTTATATCCGCCTGTGTCCGGAAAGAAGGCGTGGAAGAACAGCTGCGGCTCACCATCAAGACCCGGCGCAACAGACGCATGTCCAGGCGCCCACCAGGCGGCGCTTGTTTTCAGGAGCGGCTCGGGTTGCTTGACATAAGGGCCAAGGGGATGGTCGGCGGATGCCACTCCGATACCGTAGGCGGGCGTGCCGAAATCGTTGCCCGCGTAAAACAGCCAGTACCGGCCCTGCTGCCGGGTGACCCAGGGGCCTTCGATCAGATGGCCTTCCCATGCCAGGTCGTTCGTAAGGACGATTGCATCCTCGCCTATAAGATCGCCGCTTTCGGACATCCGTTGTGCATGGATCGGCGTGCTCATGGCTTCGAGGATCCAGTCTGCTTCTGAAATCCCGGCCAGAACCGATTTCACCCGGGCCCATGAATCCAGCGTGGCCTCAATCAGCGGTTGCATGAAGAAGAAGCGTTCCATCGGGCGGCGGCTGCTTGCCCAAGGCTCAACCGCAGCGGCGAAGGCAGCCGTGCAGCGATCCATAGCGGATTCGAACATGCGATCGATCAATTCAGGGCGCCGCCGCAGCAACGCCGCGAGCGGCCTGGGCCAAATTCCATTGCTGTCCCGCTTCCAGAACAGATAGCGCGTCCCGTCGGCGTCGATGAAAATGTGCGAATCGATGACGCCGCCGCTCAGCGACGGCGCACCGGACCGATCGGCGTCGCCCGTCGTATCGACGGCATTTCCCGCCAGCAATGGTTGCCCAAGATCGCGCCATGGACCGGTCGGGCTGTCGCTCTTCGCCAAACCGATTGCCAGCGCGTTGTCATGCTGCCGCGCGGTGTACACGAGCCAGTATTCGTCGCCGACACGTGCCATCTCGGGGGCCCAGAAGTCACTCGTCTTGCGCCCCGTCGCGGCCCATTGCGGGGTCTGCCCGGCGGGAAAAACAAAACCTTCGTGCGTCCATGTGACGAGGTCATCGGAGCGGAGGATCGGAAATGCATCGGGGGCGTCATTGGACGTTGCGACGAGGTAATAGCCATCGTTGGCCTTCATTACGGCCGGGTCGCCGTACCCGGCGGTGGTAAGGGGACTGAGGTTTTCGACGATTAGCGGGTGCCAATCCGCCTGCGTGTCGGAAGGCGCTGGGCCACTGGGTTGGTGCGGCGCTCGGGTGCCGAAGTCGTGCGCCAATGCCTCGAAAAACGCGCGATATGAAGCATGTGCTCCACCAGTTATCCGGTAATCGCGGACAATTTCTCCCCGACGGACCGTCAAAAGCGTGCTTTCACCGTGCGTCGAGTGGGCGAGTTCGAAAGGCTGATTCGGTGTCATTTGCGCTCCGATAGCGCGTGACGGGGCCAGATGCGAAGAGCAATAATCATATTTGTCATATAAAATTGTATGCGCCCACGTGTCAGTGCGATTGACATGACCGAGCGGTTCGTCGAAAGGTCAAATTATAAGATAAATTGAGGATGCCAGTGGCTAGTCTGGAATTGTACGAGATCCGCAAGGCCTACGGCACGACGTCCGTCCTTGACGACGTGTCGCTAAGCCTTGGCGCGCGGGAATTCGTCGCGTTTCTCGGCCCGTCGGGCAGCGGCAAGTCGACCCTTTTGCGAATCATCGCCGGCTTGGAGACGGCTGACGCAGGCGAGGTGCATCTGGAGGGTCGCCGGATCGACACCCTTTCCCCCGGCGAGCGGGGCGTCGCCATGGTTTTTCAGCACTACGCGCTCTACCCCCATATGACGGTGCGCGAAAACATGGCGTTTGGCCTGCGCAATACCGGCGTCTCCCGCGCAGAAATCGAATCGCGGATTGAGCAGGCTGCGGCCGCGTTAGAGATCGGGGCGCAACTCGACAAGAAGCCGGGTCAGATGTCTGGCGGTCAGCGCCAACGGGTCGCAATCGGCCGCGCGATAGTTAAGAATCCGAAATTGTTCCTGTTGGACGAGCCGTTGTCCAACCTCGACGCCGCCTTGCGCACGCGCACGCGTGTGGAACTCGCGCAGTTGCGTCAGCGCGTCGATGCAGCAGTGATAATGGTGACCCATGATCAGGCCGAAGCCATGACATTGGCTGACCGGATCGTGGTCATAAACGATCGACGCATTCAGCAAGTCGGCACCCCCATGGAGGTCTACCGGCGGCCCGCCAATGCTTTCGTGGCCCGTTTCGTCGGTTCGCCCGCGATGACGCTGCTTCCCGCAACCCTGACAGCTGGTACATCAGCGCGGTCATCTGTCACCCTGGGGGATGGTGCCCCGCTGGATACCGCCGTTGCCCGCGCGGAATTGCCCGATGGGGATCGATTGCAGCTTGGCGTGCGGCCCGAAAATGTAGCTGTCGTTTCACCTGGTGCCGGGACGACCGAAGGCGATGTTCAACTGGTCGAGCGGCTGGGCGATCGCACTCTAATTTACGCGCTCTTGGCGGATGGCTCCGAAATCATCGCGCAAGACGAGGGCAACAGCGCAATCCAGATCGGACATCGCGTCGGCTTGCGGATCGATGGAGAGGCGGTGCACTTGTTCGGCCCCGATGGCGTGGCGCATCATCCGGGCGCGATGGCATGAACGGGGGCAACGCTAGAAGCCTGGCCGGGCTTGCCTTCATCAGCCCGTACCTGGCGCTCTACGTGTTTTTGTTCGTCTATCCGCTGCTGCTCGGTTTCAACATCAGCTTGCACCGTGCCGATCTGTTCGGGGCGCGGGAATGGGTTGGGCTGGATAATTACGCCCGCTTGCTCGCCGATCCGGTATTCCATCAGGCGCTCGGCAATACCTTCAAGCTGGCCTTTCTGATCGTGCCCACGGTTACAGCCATCACGCTGGCGCTCGCACTCGCGCTCAATCGCGCCACGCGCGGCGCGGCGATTTTTCGCGGGATCTTCTTCTCCTCCTCGGTCCTGTCGGTCACGATCGTCACGCTGATCTGGCGTTTTATCCTGACACCGGATGCAGGCTTGATTGCGGAACTGATGCAGGGGGCGGGTTTTCAGCCCATTCCGTTTCTCAGCGATCCCGACCTGGTGATCCCGGCGCTGGCCATGGCCACGGTGTGGTGGTCGCTGGGCCTGCCGCTGATGCTGTTTCTTGCGGGGCTGCAACAGATCCCCGGGGACGTCTACGAAGCGGCCGCGCTCGATGGGGCGAACCGATGGACCACCTTCTGGCGCATCACGCTTCCGGCTTTGCGGCGAACGGTACTGCTGGTGGTCATGTTGCAGACGGCGGCGCACTTGCAGATCTTCGGCCAGGCGCAGCTACTGACTGCTGGCGGTCCGAACGGTGCGTCGCGGCCCATCGTGCTGTTTATATACGAAGCCGCCTTTGGTCGGTGGGAATTGGGATACGCGGTCGCCGCGGCAGAAGTGCTGTTCCTGCTCGTACTCGCCATTACGCTGCTCCAGTATTGGACCGTAACCCGGCGCGAGGGCGTGGCATGACCGTTGCCCATTCACGCGATCGGCTTCCTCTTGCCGCGACGATCGGGGTCGTGGTCGGGGCGGCGGTCATGCTTGCGCCGCTGATCTGGACATTGCTGCTTTCACTGAAGAGCAACACCGAATTGCTGCGTGACAGCGGGGCGGCCTTCGGCGGGCCGTACACGCTGGAAAATTATCACGCGATCCTGGTCGGCTCCTCGGTGGCCCGGTGGCTGATGAATAGCCTGATCGTATCGCTGGGGACGACCGCAGGCGTGCTGATCTTGTGCTCACTGGCTGGCTATGGCTTCGCTCGGCTCGACTTCCCGTTCAAACGGGCCCTGTTCGTCTTCGTGCTCGTCGGCCTGGCGATTCCGGAACAGGCCGTCATCCTGCCGCGCCACCAGATTTTCGCCGAGCTTGGCCTGCACAACAGCTATCCTGGATTGATCCTGCCCTCGCTGGTTCCGCCGTTCGGCGTATTTTTCATGACCCAGTATTTTCGCGCCATTCCACGTGACCTCGACGAGGCGGCGCTTCTGGATGGTGCTTCGCGCTTTGCGCTGTTCTGGAAGGTGTTGCTCCCCCTCACCATCCCAGCGCAGGCGACCCTCGGCGTATTCACCTTCCTCGCGTCGTGGAACGAGTACTGGTGGCCGCTGATTTCGGCGACCCGCAGCGACATGTTCACGCTGACGGTGGGACTGGCGTCGGCACAGATGAATTACGCGCAGACGAGCGGACTGGGTTTCCTGATGGCGCAAGCGGTGTTCGCGTCGATACCGATACTTGTCGTCTACGTCATTTTCCAGAAACAGATCGTACGCGCGATGGCGGGGACCGCCATCCGATGAAACATCTTGCGCTCGTCCTCTTGGCACTTCTCGGCCTATCCAGTTGCCGCTCCGACGAGCGGACCGAGATCGTGATCCAGCGCTTCTTTGGCGAATGTGGGGCAGTCTATGGCCAAAGCACGGACCTGGCAGCCGCCGAGACCGAATGCGGCATTCTGACGACGCTGATCAACAGTTTCGAAGCAGAAAACCCGGACATCAAGGTGTCGGTCAACGTAGTCGCTTGGCCGGGCTATCCACAGCTTTCGGCGCAGATCGCGGCCGGGGATCCTCCCGATCTGGTCACCGCGCACCAGTCTGTAATCTCCGATTACCAGCAACGCGGCCTGTTGCAGCCAATGGATGACGTGCTCGCGAAAGCCGGTGTCGATCCTGGCGACTTTACTGCTGCAGCACGCCAGGGCGTGGTGAAGGAAGGCCGCGTCCATGGTTTGCCCTGGGACACCATCGGGCGGCTGTGGCACATCAACACCCGGTTGATGCGCGAGGCAGGACTAATGGCGGGGGGGCGACCTGTTTTGCCATCCTCGCCTGAACAATTGCTCGCGCATGCCCGGCAGTTCCGCGAGTCAACGGGCCGCCCCTATCTCATTCAGGCGCAGGTGAACGCACCGGACTATCTTGTCGCCAACCTGTACACCTATCTCCTCGCGCAGGACGCGGTTGTGTTCACCGATGAACGCCATGTCCGGCTCGACACGCCCCAGGCGCGGCGGATTGTCGCGCTGTATCGTGCCTTGGACGCGGAGTTGCTGACGACCCGGAACCAGGATTTCCCCGCCGCCACGGCCGCCTTCATGAATGGGGAGGGCGGAATCTTCCCCACCGGGACCTGGATGCTCGGACCCTACCTACAGGAAGCCGGCAACCCGGAGCGTCCGCTGCATGATGCCTACGCCGTGGTGCCGTTTCCCCAACTGTTCGGGCGGGAGGCGGCGTTTGTGGACGGGCATGCGTGGATCATGCCCCGCGCGGCACGGTCGCCGCAGGAGCTGTCTGCCGTGGCGCGCTTTGTGCGGTTCCTGGCGGACAACAATCATCATTGGGCCCGCACCGGACATCTGCCGGCCTTCGCGGCCGTCTTGCGGCAACCCGAATTCAGCGCGCTGCCGCATCGCAGCGAAATCGCGGCGATGGCCAGGACCGGGGTTCAGCTTCCCGACTATGCCCAGCGCCAGTCGGCAATTCAGGCGCTGATCGGCGAAGAACTGCAGGCAGCGGTTATCGGCGCCAAACCGATCGACCGGGCGCTTCGCGACGCGGAAAGCCGGGCCAACGACTTGCTCGCGCAGTTGCCCAGCGACTAATCAGGCAGCGGGCTTGGACAGGCACGGCCATGCGTGCTGGTCAGTTGCCGCGCTCGGCAACATCAATAAGAGTCATGACGTCGGCGATCAGCACCTCCATCGCCACACGGGCCTGTTCGGGGTCGCGCCGCTGGATCGCGCCCAGCACCTCGTGATGCTGCGGCAGGCTCGCTGTCCTGCCCTTGAATCGATTGGTGAAGCGGATCGAGGTACGCAGCGCGGTAGTGACGAGATCGCGGAATTGCTGATAGAACGGATTGGCAGACGCCTCGAGCACGGCAATGTGAAACGCGATATCGGCTTCGAGCGGGTCATCGTCGCCAATCTCGGCGG
Source organism: uncultured Erythrobacter sp. (assembly GCA_964516135.1). Taxonomy (GTDB): domain Bacteria; phylum Pseudomonadota; class Alphaproteobacteria; order Sphingomonadales; family Sphingomonadaceae; genus 34-65-8. Next base: position 48,180 of record CAZEWN010000014.1, read on the forward strand.
CTGCCATGCGCTGATAACCGGCTTCGATCTTGGCGATGCCGACCTGGTCTGCTGCCTTCGCCGCGAGAGCCGCCGCCGCTGGCTCTATGGCGATGCGAAGTTCGGAAAAGTGACGCAGCAACTCCAGTGAAAACTTGCGTTCGAGCAACCAGCGCAGCACGTCCTGATCGAACAGGTTCCAGTGATGCGGGGGTTGCACGGTGGTCCCCTTGCGCGGGCGCGCCGTGAGCAGCCCTTTGGCGGTCAACATCTTGACCGCTTCACGCGTGACTGACCGGCTCACCGCATGTTGTTTGGCAAGTTCGGCTTCGGTCGGGAATGGTGCATCGTCAAAGCGACCGGTCACGATCGCGCGACCGAGCGCCTCAAGCATTCCATAAGTCAGGTTGCGCCCTGCGGGCGGGATGTCGTTCAAGTGATTAACCGCCTCGTTTGCCATGAAATCGGCCTCCCCGGCGTCCTATGTCACTCTCTAGCGCAACGGATCAATGTGCATTCGAATTCCGCCCGTCATGTAAACGGCGCGATCGTCTCGCGATGGCCAACAAGGAAGGCGTCGGCCACGATCCGCAATGGATCGTGATCGACCACGATCGCACGGTCACGGACGGCATCGGCGAAACCATCGTAAATCGAAGGGTACTCTCCGGTGTCGGTCAGCGCGTGTGTCACGCCGTCGATGGATAAACGCGCGCCGCCATCCTCCAGCAAAATAACTCTGTCATCGTTGGTCTCGACCCGGATTTCCCATCGCTCGCCGTCACAATGCCGCCAATCGAATGTCGCGTGCAGTGCTTGACCGGCGAAATCCAGTTCGGCGGCAATCGGGGCCTGCCGATTGGCGGGGATCAGCAAGCGTGCCGCGCGAACCAGTAACGGGACAGGAAGGATGCGGGTTGCGATCGACAGGGCATTGATGCCCGGATCGAACACGCCGAAGCCTCCTGCCGTCCAGATCCAATCCTGCCCGGGGTGCCATTTGCGGACATCCTCGAACCAGCGAATATCAAGACGCCTGATCCCCGCATCTGCCAGCATTGCCGCCGCTGTCCCCACACCCGCCGCGTGCTGCGAATGCCAAGCGGCGTATAGCCCGCGGTTCGCGGTCTTTGCCCGCAGTTCCAGATCAATGATTTCGCCAAGCGTGGCGGCGGGTGGTTTTTCCAGCAGCACCGCCACGCCCGCATCGAGCGCTTGGCGCGCGAGAGCGTGCCGAACCTGCGGCGGCGTGCATATAGCCACCGCGTCCAGCTGGCCCCGCGATGCGGCGAACATCTCTTCCGGTTCGGCGAACCAGGGGACGCCTTGGCCGGGGTCGCCACGCCCGTCTGCGATGGCAACCAACTGATATCTGGGATCGCGGGCGATGGCGGGCAGATGCTGATCGCGCGCGATCTTGCCGAAACCGATAATGCCGATGCGGATTGTCATGGCTCAGTCAGTCCGTTTCAACGCGGCAACGAAACCGCGAGCCCGTTCGGCGACCTGGGCGGCAGTAAATCCCGGCTGGTATAGAGCTCCGCCCAGGCCAAACCCATCGGCACCCGCGGCCCGGAATTCGCCGATGCGTTCAGGCGTGATGCCGCCGACCACGACAATCGGAACATCTCGGGGCAATACGGCACGGTGCGCCTTCACAACTGCCGCCGAAGCAGCTTCTGCGGGGAAGAGCTTCAGCGCATGGGCACCGGCGCCCAGCGCGGTGAAGGCTTCGCTGGGCGTGAAATAGCCTGGTGCCGAGATCAGGCCTTGGACCACCGTTTCGCGGATCACACCGGTGTCGATATTGGGCGAGACGACGAGTTTGCCGCCAACGTCAGCCAACCGCGAAACGTCGGCTGGATCGAGCACGGTCCCCCCGCCGATCAGCGCATCCGCGCCAAACCGCCGTGCAAGCCGCTCGATGCTGTCGAAGGGGCGGGGTGAATTCAACGGAACTTCGACAATCCGGAATCCTTCATCGATCAGTGCGCCACCGATTGCCTCCACCAAACCCGGCTCCACACCGCGGATAATCGCGATCAGGGGGCATTCTTGCAAACGGGCCCTGAATGCATCGATCGCGCTCATTTCAGTTGCTCCACCAGTGCCGCGATTCCGGCGAGAAAGGCCTGTGCGCCATCGACGACGTGGGCTGGGCGACCGGCCTCGGCCAGCGCCGATGCGTAGAGCGCGCACAGTCCAGCCCCGCCCACTACCGCCACTGGCCCAGCGGGGTGAGCGGAGAGCGCGATGCGTAACTCGGCGCCGATCAGCGCGCCGCTTACGCTGGACGCCGCGTCCAGCGTGTTTTCCCCGAGCAAAGCTTTGGCGCGAATGCCAAAAAGTCCCGAAATGGGGTTGGCGCCGGCAAGTGCGGATCGCACTGAGGCACGAAATGACGCGTCGTCCACCACGTCACCCTGCAACCGATCGGCCAGGATGCTGTGCCCCTTGAGCAACGAGAACAGTTCGCCCGTCATCAATGTCCGGAACGACTGAATCGCGCCATCGCGCAGGGAGACCCACTTCGAATGCGTGCCCGGGTGGCAGAGGAGCGCGTCGGCCGCGACAAGACCGGCGCTTGCCGCACCGATCGCCTGCATCTCCTCGCCGCGCATGACGTCGGCATGGCTACCGCGCTGGCATACGCCGGGCACGATGCCCGTGCGGTCCGGTTCGATCCAGAGCACTGCCCGGGCCAAGCCGTCGACCACGGCGGGGCAGTCGACATAGGGAGCCTCATGCCAGCCTCGGTTCGATCCGACCATCCCAGCCAGCAGCATGGGCCGGTCGTCGAGTCGATCGCGGATTTCGGCAACTGCGCGCGCGAAACCAATGCCATCCATCGACAGCACGCCTCGATCATCCTCGAATGAATTGATGCAAGTGCCACTGCCATCCATTCGATAAGCGCGCCGGTTGGTGCTGCCCCAATCCACCGCGATATATCCTTCGCTCCAACCCATTCCCGCTCTCTCAGTGGCCTCGTTACCGGCTTTAGCCTTGCTTGCACCATTTTATAATATAAATGTGCTCAATGCACGCATTCAGGGGTTGGTTATGAAAATAGCACGTATCGAAACATTCCATGTGCCCCCGCGCTGGGTGTTTGTGCGTGTGGAGGCCAGCGATGGCACCGTTGGCTGGGGGGAGGCGAGCCTGGAAGGCCACGCCGAGGCAGTTACCGGCGTTTTCGAGGCATTCCGCGATCGATTCGTAGGTGCCGACCCGCGCCGGATCGAAGACATCTGGCAGGTTGCTTACCGTGGCGGTTTTTACCGAGGTGGTCCGGTGCTGATGTCCGCTCTGGCTGGACTCGACCAGGCGCTGTGGGATCTCAAGGGCCGCCACTACGGCGTGCCTGCCTGGGAAATGCTGGGCGGCAAAGTGCGGGATTTCATCCGGGCCTACGCTTGGATCGGCGGCGATCGGCCCGACGACATCGCAGCTGCGGCCAGTGCGCGTCGCGACCAAGGCTTCACGGCGGTCAAGATGAACGCGACCGCGGAAATCGACTATCTTGTCGCACCCAAGCTCGACGAAGTCGTCGAGCGGGTCAAGGCAGCGCAAGACGTCGGCATGGACGTCGGTCTCGACTTTCACGGCCGAGTTCATCGCCCGATGGCGAAGCAATTGGCGAAAGTGCTCGAACCGCTCGGTTTGCTGTTCATCGAAGAGCCCATCCTGTCTGAAAATCCAGAAGGCCTGACGCAGCTGGCGAGCCTGGTCAGCACGCCGATCGCGGTGGGCGAACGGCTCTATTCGCGCTGGGACTTCAAGCCGTTCCTGGCGAGTGGGGCGGTTGACATCATTCAGCCGGACCTCAGCCACGCCGGAGGCCTGTCGGAGTGCCGCAAGATAGCGGCAATGGCAGAAAGTTATGACGTGGCGGTAGCGCCGCATTGCCCGTTGGGGCCGCTTGCGCTGGCTTCGTGTTTACAGCTTGCCGCCTGCACTCCCAACCTCGTCATCCAGGAAATGTCGCTCGGAATTCATTACAACGAGGGTCATGACCTGTTGAATTTCTGCAAGACGCCGGAGGCGCTCACACCCGAGGCCGGCAACCTGCCGATCCCCACCGGTCCCGGCCTGGGTATCGAAATCGACGAGGACGGCGTGCGGGCGGCGGACAAGGAACGCCATCGCTGGCGCAATCCGGTTTGGCGTCATGCCGACGGTAGCTTCGCTGAGTGGTGAGCGCGCGGGTTCAGTCCGCCACGATGCCACTTGTCAGAATGAAGAGAGTATCATATAAATACGATAAATGATCGGCCCTGTCGTGAGGCCGGGTATAATTGCAACCCTGACGCCGTCTTCACGAACGGTCTGGGCTGATAACGTTGAAAATTGGGAGGCTGTTGATGCGTATTGGAATTCTGGCTCGCTGCTCCGTATCAGCCACCGCGCTTGCGCTGGCTTCGAATCCGGCCTGGGCATCGCAGGCGACCGGTCAACAGGCAGGCACGCCTACGGAAGTCCAGCCGGCCAGTGCCGGGGCGTCGGAAACGTCGGGGCCGCCTGAAATCGTTGTGTCGGGTTATCGCGAGGCCCTCGAATCGCAGCAGGCCATTCGTCGCAATTCCGAACAGGTGGTTGATGCAATCGTTGCTGACGACATCGGCAAGCTGCCCGACATCGCGGTCTCCGACACGGCAGCGCGTATTCCCGGGGTGCAGGTCGAGCGCGGCGGCGGTGAGGCCGGGCGGGTGCTGGTGCGCGGGCTGCCCGATTTCGCCACCACCTACAACGGCCGCGAGATATTCACCGCGGAAACCCGCTCGGTCGCCTTGCAGGATTTTCCCTCAGGCTTGATCGGAGCGATCGAGGTTTACAAGACTTCAACTGCGGACCTGATCGAGCCGGGGTTGGCCGGCCTTATCAACGTCCGATCGCGCCGCCCGTTCGATTTCGATGGCTTCCAGGTCGCGGGCTCGGCCTGGGGCCTGTACAGCCACCAGGCCGAGAATGTGCGGCCCAACGGGAATATCGTCGTCAGCAATCGCTGGGAGGCAGGTGAGAGCGAGTTTGGCGCACTGATCGGCTTTTCGTACACCGATCTCAGTTACCTCGACTCCACTCGATCCAACACGGATTTTGTCGCGGGCGGCGGTCCGAACGGGACGCGTTTTCCCGATATCCAGCGGATCACTTATGGCGTGGGGCACCGTACCCGGCCTTCGATCAACTTCGCTCTGCAGTGGTCGCCCAATCCCGACGTGGAATTGTACGCGGAGGGGTTGTGGCAAGGTTTCCGCAATCGCCTTTCCGACCGCGAGACATCCGTACCGCTGTGGGGTGGTTCGGGCTTTTCGGATTTCGAGACGCAGGAGGGCCGCCCTGATTTGCTCGAGTCGGGAACCGTCACCGACCCGTTCCGACCCGATGGCTTCCAGGGGGGTACGTTCAACAAGACGAACACCTACCAGGCCGCCATCGGAGGGACTTGGGATGCTGGGGCGCTACAGATCGCAGCGGACCTTGCCTTCACCGACAGCACCTTCACGGGATCGACCGCCAGCGTCGATTTCGCTTTTGCCAACCGGCAGACTGTAACGTTCGATACGGACACCGATGCCCGCGATGGCGGGGCCGAGTTCAGCTTCGGCAATTTCGATCCGAGCAATCCAGCCAATTATGTCTATCGCGGCTTTTATGAAGAAGCCCAGCAGGCGACGGGGGAGGACATCCAGGCGCGGCTCGATTTCGATTATGACACCGGAATGTCGCTGTTGCCGAGGGTGGAGTTCGGCGTTCGCTACACCGATCGCGAAGCACATCGCGAATTCGGCAATCGCTACTGGGGTTTTGAAGGGTTGCGCTTGCCGTTCAGCGCGGTGCCTCTCGACTACCAACTGTTTGATGCCGGGTTCCGTGGTTCCGACGCGCAGGGCGGCTATCGCAACTGGCTGGCGCCGACATACGACAGCATTCGGGCCAACCTGGTGCAGTTGCGCCAGTTCAATCGCGGGCTGGGAGGCACCGCATTCGGTGTTGCTTCCGATGATCCGCCGCCCCCGGATCCCTTGCAGACATGGGACGCGGCCGAACAGAATTTCAGCGCCTACGTGCAGGCGCGATACGAGTTCGATCTGGGCGGCGATGTCACCATCGACGGCGTTGTTGGCCTGCGTTACGCCAAAAGCGATCTGACGCTGTCCGGAACGCAACTCGTGATACCGGCGGGGGGCGGGGCAGGGGTATTCACCCCGACCGACGTGGATCGCGAGTTCGAGGATTGGCTGCCCAACGTCAACGCACGGATCCGTTTCACTCCCGAATTGCAGGCGCGGCTTGCCTATACCCAGACGCGTACCCGGCCAAGTTTCATTGATTTGCGCGCCTCGGGCACGCTCGACCAGCCCCCGACCTGCTTGCAGCAAACCCCGATACCCGAAAATTGCTTCCAGACCGGCAGCGGCGGAAACCCTTTCCTCAACCCGCTGCTGTCAGACAACTACGATGTCACGCTGGAGTATTACTTCTCCCGCAATGGCTTCGTCACCCTGAGCCTTTTCCACCGCGACATGGAAGGGTTCATCGAGAATTCAGTGTTTCAGGGGCTGACGCCAGATGGCGTGCCACTCCGGCTCGGTGGGCCCATCAATTCTGGCGGGGGCGAAATTCGCGGGTTCGAGGTACAGGGAAGTACGTTCTTCGATTTCCTCGGTCTGCCGCAGTTCGGTATCCAGGCGAACCTAACGCATCTCGATGCGTCGGCTGATTTTGAATATGACGAGGGTTTCGTGAACGGGGTGCGCCGTGTCGACACCGTAAATCGCGAGCTGCTGGGCGTTTCCGACTGGTCGTACAACCTGATCGGCATTTTCGAGACAGGTGGCCTATCTGCCCGCCTCGCTTACAACTGGCGCAGCGAGTTCCCGTTGACCTACCAACGGCGTGGAGATCATCTCTACACGGAAGAGGCTGATCCGGTTTCGCGGTTGGACCTGTCGGTCAGTTACGATCTGTTCGACAGCCTCACCGTCTTCGGTGACTGGACCAACATTCTTGGCGATCCGTTTTCTTCGACGCTGACGCGCACCGATGTGGCCTTTCCCAACGGCGCCCCAACTGGTTTCACCGCGACCTTCCCACGGGTTGTGCGGTATGAGGAAACGACTGTTTCGCTCGGCGTCCGCTTCCGCTTCTAGGCCGGAAGCGATGGCGATCGGGGGCCGGGAAGCATCGCCTTTCCGGCTCCCGTTTCGTAACCCCACATCATGACAGTCGACTCACGCGAGGGCGCCCCGCGCACACGGGTGGTTATCCTGGGCGGCGGGACCGCCGGGTGGATGGCTGCGGCGGGTCTGATCCGGCGCCTGCCTCACGCATGCACCGTCCAGCTGATCGAATCGGCGGACATCGGCATCGTCGGCGTAGGTGAGGCGACGCTCCCGCACTTACGCGCCTACCTGGGCATGCTCGGCATAGACGAGGCCGAGTTCATGCGCGTGACCCACGCGACGTATAAACTTGGCATCGAATTCCAGGATTTCGGCGCGCTCGGCACGCGCTACCTTCATCCCTTCGGCAGCTTCGGGGTCGAGCTGAATGGCGTGCCGTTCCACCACTATTGGCTGCGGATGCAAGCCGAGGGGCGCGGTGGCGAAATCTTCGATTATTCGATCGCCAATGTCATGGCCGCGCAGCGAAGGTTCGCGCCGCCATCGAGCGATACCAATTCGATACTCTCAACGTACGCTTATGCCTATCAGTTCGATGCGACACTATTTGCCCCGTACCTGCGCGATTATGCGACGGCGCGGGGGGTGCGGCGGACCGAAGGCAAGGTCGTCCATGTCGAGCGCGATCCACTGTCGGGCGACATCGCGGCGCTCCAACTCCAGGATGGTGAGCGGATCGCGGGCGACCTGTTTGTCGATTGTTCGGGCTTTCGTGCGCTCCTGATCGGCGAGACACTACGGTCCGATTGGCAGGACTGGTCCCACTGGCTGCCGTGCGACCGCGCGGTGGCAGTACCCTGCGCGTCGCCCGAGGGGCCGATCGAGCCTTTCACGCGCGCGGTCGCGATGCCGGCCGGATGGCGCTGGCGCATTCCATTGCGGCATCGCGTGGGCAACGGATATGTCTATTCGTCCACGCACCTCGAAGACGATGCCGCGGCCGATGCCCTCGTCGCGGCGCTGGACGGCAAACCGCTCTCGGAACCGCGCATGCTGCGCTTCCGCGCAGGCCGCCGTGGGCGCAGTTGGGACCGTAATGTGGTGTCGATCGGCCTCGCGTCGGGATTTCTCGAGCCGCTTGAATCGACCAGCATCTATCTGGCGCAGGGCGCCATTGAACAGCTGATCGGGCTTTTCCCAATCGCGGGGCGTATCGCGGACGTGGATCGTGACGAATTCAACCGCCTTGTCGATTACGAATACGATCGCATTCGGGACTTTCTGATCCTCCATTACCACGCCACCACCCGTGATGATTCCAGCTTCTGGAACCACGTCCGCACCATGCAGGTGCCCGACAGCCTGAGCGAGAAGATGGAACTGTTTCGGCGCGCGGGCCGCGTGACGCGGTACACCCAAGGCCTGTTCCTCGAGCCGAGCTGGCTAGCAGTCTATCTGGGGCAGGGAATCGTTCCGCGTACGTGGGACCAACGGGCCAATCCGATGTCCTCTGCTGCACTCAATGATGCACTCGACCGGCTGCGAACCCGCATTTCGGCCGCGGTTTCGAAAATGCCGATCCACGCAGAAGCAATGGACCCCCACCCGTGACCGCTTGCGATCGCGCCGTCCGGTCAGTGGTCGTTGCCGGGACGGGGATCGTCGGCTTGTCGGCGGCTATTGCCTTTTCCCGGGCCCTGCCAACCGTGGAAGTCACGGTACTCGAAACCCCGACCGGTTCCTGCGACCCGACGGAGCAGTTGCTTGCAACATTGCCAACGGTGCACCGGTTTCATGCCGCGATCGGTTTCGATGAACTGCGGCTCGTCGCCGACGGTGTCGCCTTGCACCGATTGGGTACCCGGTTCGATCACTGGTCGGCATCGGGCGGTAGCTGGTTTCACACTTTTGCCGAGCACGGGCGCAAGGTCGGCGCGATCCCCTTTCACCAGGTTTGGCTGCGCGCACACGCGAGGAATCGGGCAGCTGCGTTCCACGCCTACTCCGTGGCGGCGGTGCTGGCGGAGGCGGGTCGTTTCGCCCATCCCTCTGACGATCCTTCCTCGCCGCTTGCAACGTATCTTTACGGGCTCAACCTCGATCCGGAGCGGTATCACGCGCGGCTCGACCAGGGCGCGGCTGGACTTTCGCGCCTTCATGGCGCGATTGTCGACATCGAACGACGCGAGGACGGCGCGGTGGCGGCGCTGGTGCTCGACGGCGGCCGCCGGGTCATGGCCGATCTGTTCCTGGATTGCACCGGTCCGCGATCGCTGATTCTTGGCCGGGTATCGCCCGGATATGAAGACTGGAGCGATTGGCTGCCTTGCAACCACGTCGCGGTTGAATCGGAACCTGGCGGGGCGTTGCTTCCATTCGATCGAGTAACCGCAGATGGGGAGGGGTGGACCTGGACGATACCCTTGCCCGATCGGACACTGCATGCCCGCGTTTGCGGATCTCTTCAGGAAGCCGGCAGCGGGCGCGTGTTGTCGCTGCAGACTGGTCGACACCTGGCGCCCTGGATCCACAATGTGGTGGGTCTGGGCGGAGCGGCGGTCATGCCCGACCCCCTCCATGGCGCGGGGCTTCACTTGGCGCACAGCGCGATCCTGCGGGCAATTCAGTTGCTGCCCGGCCGCGACATGCACCCGCTCGAGGTGGCGGAGTACAACCGGCGCGCCCGATTGGAGGATGAGCGCGTTCGCGACTATCTAGCGCTTCACTACGCGCGCGCCGGGCGGACGGATACCCCGTTCTGGCGCAGTCTGGCAGAACGGGAATTGCCCGAAGGGTTGGCTCGCACGCTCGAACTGTTCGAACGCCGCGGTCGCTTGCCATTCCACGAGGAAGAAAGTTTCACCGCCGATAGCTGGTTGGCGGCGTTGATCGGGCTTGGCGTCCTGCCCGAGGCAGCCGACCCCACCGCCCTGTCAGTCGAGGAAGCGAGGACCGAACATGGCATGGCGGCACACGCGCAAAGGATCGGCTCCCTGCCCGCCCGCTTTCCCGCGTATGATCGTTTGGTCGCGGGAATGCGGACGAAGCGAATGGCCGCAGAATGACGATATTGGTCAGGGCGCGGATTCGGCGCGTTGACGCAAACTGATCCCAATCTGTGGAGTTCCATCACGCCATAGGAGTGGCGCGATATACATCTGCCGCCCGCGCGTGGTGCGCCGACAGCCGCTGGTCGCGATGTGGGCGTGGAAAACAATGAACTGCCGCCCCCCCGCCTCGAACACCGCCTGATGGCCCGGGCCGCTGAGGCACCCGGCCTTGCGATCGTTGTAGCTGTGAAGGATGGGATTTTCGGGGGCGTCCACGCAGGGGCCGAGAGGGCCCTCGCACCGCGCATAGCCCATCGCATAGGGAGACAGCCGCTGATGCGGTTCCCAACCGAAATGGTTGGCCGAGAAAAACATCACGTAGCCGTCGCCTTGCCGCACCATGGTAGGCGATTCGATGACGTGCTCCTCCCATGGACGATCATTCGTCAGCAGGGCGACCGGCTCGTCAATCAGCGCCAATCCGTCTTGCGACAATGGCTGCACGAAGATGTCGGTTTTCTGGCCAAAGTCAGGATGATTGCCGTCGTTCTTGAAGTATAGATATCGCTTGCCATCGTCATCCACGAAAACATTGGGATCGATCGTCCCCCCGTTCTCGCGCTGACAGACCAGCGGTGCCGTCGCATCGCTTGTGAATGGCCCCAGCGGATCGGCACTCTTGGCCACGCCGATGCATTGCAAATCGCTGCGGCGTTCCTTGGCGGTAAAATACAGCAGGTAATGATCGCCGTGAGGCACAACTTCGGGCGCCCATGTCCACCCTTCGCGTGCCCATGGCGGCAGGTTGGGCATCGCGTCGTGCAGCGCCGCCGCGTCACGCACGAATTCCCAATCAACGAGATTGGTTGAGCGAGCCATCGGAACGTTCGCGGCCGTGCCTTCCGGGTTGGTGGCGTAAGCAAGGAATCCGTCGCGGTGCGGCAGGATGAAGGGGTCCGGAAAATTGGTTTCAAACACGGGCAAGAATGGCTGCTCCGCGTCGGAAGCAGCCGTGGAGGCACAGGCTGGAAGGGCAAGAAGAGCAAGCAGCAGGTGGCGCACGGGCACTCCATCGGTTGCGGCGGCTGTCAGCTTCCTCGTGATCCTAAAACCCGCCGTGGGTTGCGTAATTCCTATTATCATATAAATCAGATTGAACAAAGGGAATGGTGTGACTGACTTGCAGAACCGCGTGGCCGAAGAACAGTTCGGCAGATTGCCCGACGGTGACATCGTCACGGCCGTGACGCTCGCGAACGTTCGCGGAATGCGCGTCCGCATCCTAACCTACGGCGCGTCGATTCAATCGGTGATGGTGCGCGATCGCGCTGGCGAATTCTCCGACGTTGCGCTCGGCCACGCGACTTTGGCGGAATATCTGGATCATCCGCAATTTGTGGGCGCGACGGTCGGCCGGGTTGCCAATCGCCTGGCTGGAGGACGCTTCATTCTGGACGGATGCATTCATACCGTGCCGCCCAATGACGGACGCAACGCACTGCATGGTGGACCGGTCGGATTCGACAAACGAAATTGGGCGATAATTGACACCACCTCCGAACCAATTCCAAGCGTGACACTTCAACTGATCAGCGCCGACGGTGATCAGGGATTTCCCGGCGAGCTTACCGTGACTGCCAGATACGAAATGGCGCACGATGATGAGTTGCGGGTCGAATATCAGGCCACAACCGACCGGGCCACTGTCGTCAACTTGTCGAACCACGCATACTGGAATCTTGCCGGCGAAGGGTCCGCGAGCGGCGTGATGGACCACGAACTGACGATTTTCGCGGATCAGTACCTGCCGACCGATGACTCGGCCATTCCGACCGGCGAGATGCGGCCGGTTGATGGAACAGCCTTCGATTTCCGCACGGCCACCACGATTGGTTCACGCATACGCGACGCGGACGAACCACAGCTCGCGATTGGCCGGGGATACGACCACAATTGGGTCGCCGGCGAGGCCATATCCGCGGAAGTTCGATTGCTGGCCAGGGTGTGCCATCGCCCGTCCGGCCGGGCGATGGAGCTGCGCTCCAACCAGCCGGGCTTGCAGTTTTATTCCGGCAACTTCCTTGATGGAAGGTCGGTGGGAAAATCGCGACATTTTCACCGCATGGGCGATGCCTTCGTGCTTGAACCGCAAATGTTCCCCGACACTCCCAACCAACCAGCCTTCGGATCGCTCCGGCTGGAGCCGGGGGAGACTTATCGGAACATCATCCAATTCCGTTTTCTGACGACCGAGGGAGCATTGACATGAGGATTGGCGGCTTGATCACCGCGGTGGCCCTGACGGCTGCGGGCTGCGCGCCCGTGCCCCCGACAGCCGTCGCCACTTCGCCCACTCAGCGCGCGCTTGTCCTCGACAGCGATTTCCCTGACCCCGCTGTTCTCCATGCGCCGGATGGTTTCTACTACGCCTACGCAACCCAGAGCGAGCATGACGGCAAGATGCTCAACATCCAGATGGCGCGGTCAAAGGACCTGCTCCGGTGGGAGAGAATCGGCGATGCCCTGCCGGTCAAACCTTCCTGGGCCGCGCGGACGCAGGATTTTTGGGCTCCTCATGTGACACATGCAAACGGACGGTATTACCTCTATTACTCGGCAAAGCCCGATGTGGCGCTCGACGACCCCGACCGTGGGTTATGCCTCGCCGTCGCTACATCCGAACGGCCCCAGGGGCCGTTCACAGATATCGGCGAACCGATGCTGTGCGGCGATGGCTTCATCAACATCGATCCGATGTCGTTCGATGATCCCGCTACCGGCAAGCGCCTGCTCTATTGGGGATCCGGTTTCGGCCCGATCAAAGTGCGCGAACTGGCCGAGGACCGCACTTCCTTTTTGCCCCAGGCGCCGACGATCGACCTCATTCCAGTCGATCCTTCCGAAGACGGCGCGAATTACCAGCGGCTCGTCGAAGGCGCATGGGTGACGTTGCACGACGGCTGGTATTACCTTTTCTATTCAGGAGACAACTGCTGTGGGCCGAATGCCCACTATGCCCTTATGGTCGCGCGCTCGCGCAATGCCACGGGGCCATTCCAGACGCTCTCGTCCGCGGCTGGGGTGCCGAGCAGCGTAATCCTGGCGGCTGACGAACATTGGAACGCGCCAGGTCACAACGCCGTGATCGAGGACGCGCAGGGTAGGCATTGGACGCTTTATCATGCGGTCGACATGCGGCAGCCACGCGCCAAGCCCGACGCCGAGCCGAACACGCGTCGCGTGATGTTGATCGACCGGATCGTCTGGCAGGATGGCTGGCCCCGAGTGGCAAGCGACGGCAAGTAGCCACCACGAGCCACCGTTTCACGCCGATGGGTGTGGCACCATCGAGCGCTGCATTGCCCGGATGGTCCGGAACCACATATCACCCGTCATGCCGCGACGAGATGCTATGGGGGTCCAGATCGCTGAAGAATGGCCGGTTTTGCCCGGGTCATCGACTATTGGGCAGGGCTGGCTGGGGCGGGAGGATTCGAACCTCCGCATGGCGGTACCAAAAACCGCTGCCTTACCGCTTGGCTACGCCCCAATTGCGCGGCGTCGCTATAGCGCCGCCACCGCCGATGTGAAGGGGGTGGTTACAGCTTCTTGCCGATGAAGTCCGCCGCCGAGTGGCGTTCGCGCAACTGTTCGTCGTCTTCGCCCCAGGTTTTGGTGACGATCCGTCCGCGCCGCACGGCTGGCCGCGCAGCAATTTCATGGACCCAGCGCGCGACGTTGGCGTATTCGTCGATCGAAAGGAAAGTCTTCGCGTCGTTGTAAGCCGTGCCGAAAACGAACCCCGATAGCCAGGGAAACGTGGCCATGTCGGCAATGGTGTAGTCGGGTCCGCCCAGGTACGCGCTTTCGGCGAGTCGCTGGTCCGCAACGTCGAACAGTCGCTTCGTTTCCATGGCATAGCGGTTGATCGGGTATTCGTATTTCTCCGGCGCATAAGCGTAGAAATGCCCGAATCCGCCGCCGATGAAAGGTGCGCTGCCCATTTGCCAGAATAGCCAGCTGAGCACTTCGGCGCGGGTATGGTCGGTGGGCAGGAACATTCCAAACTTTTCCGCCAGATGTAGCAGGATGGCGCCGCTCTCGAACACGCGCACTGGCGCGGGACCAGTTCGATCGACGAGTGCGGGAATCTTGCTGTTGGGGTTCACGGCCACGAAACCGCTGGTGAACTGGTCGCCGTCGGAAATGGAGATCGTCCAAGCGTCATATTCCGCGGCCTGTCCTGCCTCGATCAGTTCCTCGAGCATGATCGACGCCTTCACGCCGTTGGGCGTCGCAAGCGAATAGAGCTGAAACGGCTGCTCGCCCTCGGGAAGCGCGCGATCCTCTCGCGCGCCCGCCGTCGGGCGATTGATCGAAGCGAACCGGCCGCCGCTTTCGACATTGGTCCATACTGCGGGCGGGGTGTAGGTCGGGTCGGACACGCGTAAATCTCCGCATCAGGGGGCTGGGGGGGGGGAATGGACCGCACGCGCCGGAACCGCAAGGCATTCGCGGGCATTGCGCGCATATGGCAACAACATCCGCGAAGCTCGTCTATGTGGACGACAGCCTGCCCGGCATCACCCGCAAACGGTCGGGCAAGGGCTGGTCCTATTACGATGCGCAAGGCACGCTGATCACCGACGCGGCGGAAAAGGGGCGGCTTAACGCAATCGCCTTGCCACCCGCTTATGTCGACGCCTGGTTTTGTCCGGCGCCAAATGGGCATATCCTGGCGATTGGCTATGACGCACGCGGACGCAAGCAGTATCGCTATCATCCTGATTTCCGCACGGCGCGCGAAAGCGAGAAGTTCGACGGTTGCCTGACGTTCGGTGAATTACTGCCGTTGGTCCGCAAACGGGTCGACGATGATCTTGGCCAACGCGAACTCACCCGCGAACGCGCGGTGGCCAGCGTCGTGCGGCTGCTTGACCTGGGCGCGGTCCGCGTGGGGAACGAAGGCTATGCCAAGGCCAACAAGAGTTTCGGCGCGACAACGCTTCGCCGGCGCCATGCCGAAATTACGGGGCGGCGGTTGAAACTGCGGTTCACTGCCAAGGGCGGGGTGTTGCGTGAGGTCACGCTCAGTGATGGTGCACTCGTGCGCGTGGTCCGCAAGATGCAGGATCTGCCGGGCCAGCACGTATTCAAATATGTCGACGAGGATGGCGATATCTGCTCCGTCGGTTCGGGCGACGTGAACGACTACTTACGCGAAACGATGGGGCAGGATTTCACGGCAAAGAATTTCCGCACTTGGCATGCGAGCGTGCTGGCGCTCAAGCTGCTTGCGGAAACCCGCGACAAGCTGCCGCTAAAAGCCGTGCTGGCAGATGTCGCCGCGCATCTCGGCAATACCCCCGCGGTTACGCGCAAGAGCTACATCCACCCTGCCGTCCTGGCGTTGGTCGAAAGGCAGGAGGAATGGCGCGCCGATTTCCGGCTACCCCGTGCGACGCAATGGTTGGCGCGCGAGGAACGCGCCCTGCTCGACCTGCTCGAATCCAGTCCCGCGGCTCAGAAGCTGCTCGCGGCATGAGCGATGGCTGACACGACGCCCCCCGTTCTGCCCGATCGGTTGGGCCGCATGGCGCGTGATGTTCTCGCCGCCGCGTCGGACGGGAACATGACCCTG
The DNA here is from genome assembly GCA_964516135.1 of uncultured Erythrobacter sp. Classification (GTDB taxonomy): domain Bacteria; phylum Pseudomonadota; class Alphaproteobacteria; order Sphingomonadales; family Sphingomonadaceae; genus 34-65-8. The sequence continues at coordinate 63,977 of CAZEWN010000014.1, forward strand.
GCGGTGGCGGAAAGCTGCACCGGTGGGCTGCTCGCGGGCATACTCACCGACGTCGAGGGATTTGGGCATGTGTTCGATCGCGGGTTCGTCACATATTCGGAAGCCGCGAAGTGCGAACTCCTGGGCGTCGATCGTGGTCTGATCGCCCGTCACGGCGCCGTCAGCCGCGAGGTCGCTCTGGCGATGGCGCAACGCGCGATCGCCGGGTCGCAGGCCGATCTCGCGGCTGCGATCACCGGTTTTGCCGGTCCCGGGGGCGAGGGCGAGGAGGAAGGCCTGGTGCACCTTGCGGTCGCCATGCGCGGCGGGCGGCAATGGCACCGGGAGGAGCATTTCGGGACGATCGGGCGTGACGGGGTTCGAATCGCGGCGCTTGAAGTCGCGCTTGCGATGATGAACAACGCGCTCGCCGATGACCCAAAACGCTGACCACCCCTTCTTCGACCGCCGCACGCACGGTTTCGTGCGCGTGGCCACCAGCACGCCGCGCGTGCGCCCTGCCGACGTGGCGGGAAACGCCGCCAGCGTGATCGATGAAGCGCGGAAGGCAGCTGCGCGGAAGGTGGACCTGCTGCTCTATCCCGAACTGTGCCTGTCGGCTTATGCGATTGACGACTTGCACATGCAGGGCGCACTGCTCGACGCGGTCGAGGTGGAGTTGGCGCGGATCGTCGCGGCGAGCGCCGAACTCGCGACCGTGCTCGTTGTCGGCGCGCCGCTGCGGCACAACGGGCGCATCTATAACTGCGCCGTGGCGATCTGCCGGGGTGCGGTGCTGGGCATCGTACCCAAGAGCTTTCTGCCCAACTATCGCGAATACTACGAGAAGCGCTGGTTCGCCCACGGGCGAGAGTGCGAGGGGCTGACACTGGTGCTGGAGGGCGGCGAAGTGCCGTTCGGCACTGACTTGCTGTTCGCGCATCCGATCATTCCGGGCTTCGTGTTCGCCATCGAAATCTGCGAGGATTACTGGGCGCCCATCCCGCCCAGCACGCGCGCCGCGCTCGCCGGGGCGACGGTCGTCCTCAACCTGTCTGCTTCGAACATTGTGATCGGAAAGTCTGACGAGCGCCACTTGCTGTGCCGATCGCAGTCCGCGCGCGCGGTGTGCGCCTACGCCTATTCCGCCAGTGGGCACGGCGAGAGCACCACTGACCTTGCGTGGGACGGGCAGGGCATGATCTACGAGCTCGGCGATCTCCTGGTCGAGAGCACGCGATTTGACATGGCGCCCGAGCTGTGCGTCGCCGATGTCGATTGCGCCCGCATCTTGGGCGACCGGATGCGGATGGGCACCTTCAACGATGGAGCCGAGGCGGAGGGGCGGCCGGAAGACTGGTTTCGCCGCGTGACCTTTGATCACCGCCCGGTGCCCGGCGACAGCGGTCTCGAACGACCTGTCCGCCGCTTCCCGTTCGTGCCGAACCGGCGCGAGAAGCTGGATGAGGATTGTTACGAGGCATTCAATATCCAGGTATCCGGCCTGATCCGGCGGATGGAGGCGACGCAGCCCAGTTCGCTGGTCATCGGCATTTCGGGCGGGCTCGATTCGACCCATGCGCTGATCGTCGCGGCCAAGGCCTGCGATGCGCTGCACCTGCCGCGCTCCACCATTCGCGGCTACACCATGCCCGGCTTTGCGACGTCGGACGGGACAAAATCCAACGCCTGGAAGCTGATGAAGGCGATAGGCGTGACAGCCGAGGAAATCGACATCAAGCCGACCGCGCGGCTGATGCTGGAGAACATCGGCCACGCTTTTGCCGGTGGCGAGCCGGTGTATGACACCACTTTCGAGAACGTGCAGGCGGGCCTGAGGACTGACTACCTGTTCCGCCTTGCCGGTCAGCATGGCGGCTGGGTGGTTGGCACCGGCGACATGAGCGAACTGGCGCTGGGCTGGTGCACCTATGGCGTGGGCGACCACATGAGCCATTACAACGTCAACGGCGGCGTGCCCAAGACGCTGATCCAGTACCTGATTCGCTGGGCCGCGACCACGCAGCATTTCGACGATGCGACGGCGGAGGTGCTCCTATCCGTGCTCGACACCGAAATCTCGCCCGAACTGGTCCCGCCCGACGCCCAAGGCGCTATGCAGAGTACCGAGGCCGCGGTGGGCCCCTATGAATTGAACGACTTCTTCCTCCACCACATTGTGCGCTGGGGGCACAAGCCGAGCCACGTCGCGTTCCTCGCCTGGCATGCCTGGCGCGATGCGAGCGCGGGGCGTTGGCCCGCAGGCTTTCCGGAGGGCGGGCGCAACGGCTATGACCTGCCAACGATTGCTTACTGGCTGGAGAAATTCCTGCGCCGGTTCTTTGCCACCAGCCAGTTCAAGCGCAGCGCGGTGCCCAACGGGCCCAAGGTCAGCGCGGGCGGCGCGCTGAGCCCGCGCGGCGACTGGCGCGCGCCGAGCGACGCGGTGGCGGACGTGTGGCTCGCCGAACTCAGGCAAAACTTGCCTTAGGGAGCAGACCCTAGCCCTCACGCCATGCAAGTGGTATCCTGGTCGGGCATATCCGGGGAGGTTCGGGGCAGGATGCGCTTTGGAATCGCAATGGTTTTGATCGGCGCGGGCATTGTCTTACTGGCGCCCCCACCGGCGCAGGCGCAATTCGGCGGACTGTTCCCGCGAGACGCGCGCAACGTTGTCGACGACGCCACCAACGAGGATGCGTGCGGCAAGGGCAAGAAAGGTTCGGCCGGCAGCCGCGTGCTCGGCGGTATCCTTGGCCGCACGGCGCGCAATGCCGCTGGGCAGGCAGGAATTTCGAGCTGGGTACCGATCGGTGAGGTTACTGATCAGCTCACCACCTCGATCGCCTGCCGCCTTGATCCCGAGGAGCAGAAGCAGGCCGCCGACGCGACCTTGCGCGCAACTCGCAGCAGTGATGGCACGCAGGACGACGCGACTCCGGTACCGGTCGGATCGAGTGCCGCATGGACCTCGGGCACGCGTGCCGAGGTTTCGGGCACCTCGACTGTCACCGGCCGGATCGCCTCTGCCGAGGGCGCCGATTGCATCACCGTGACCGATGTGGTGATCGTGCGCGGCGAGGAGACGACCGCCGCCAAGCGCATGTGCCGTCCACCCGGATCGCGCCGCTATTCGCTGGTGGCATGATGCGCGCACGGCGCATTGCGGCCACATTGGCAGCGCTCGTCGCCCTTACGGGGGCGAGTGATCCCGACAACCCGACGTGTCCGAAGGAGCCCGGCTGGGGGCCGGATGCGGTAATGACGCTGACGCCCGCGGCGCGCGGCGGCAAGCGTGTTTTGTTGGCCGAAGGGGTGATCGATGCATCGCTACCCGATCGCCTGCGTGCCGCGATCGAGGCGGACGAAGATATCGAGGAGATATGGCTTCGTTCACGCGGCGGCGATGCGTCCGCCGGCAATGAAGCGGGGCGGGTGATCCGGTCCTACCCCGGCATGCTGACCCGCATTCCGCGCGGCTGGGCGTGTTTTTCAGCATGCAATTTCGTGTTCATGGGCGGCGATCGGCGCCATGTGGACCCAGGCGGGGTTTTCATGGTCCACATGTTCACGCATACCGGCGAGCGCGATGTGATCAGCGGTTCGGTCGCCAAGGGCACCGATGACACGGTCGAGCTGATCGGCGAGATCGAGCAACTCTCGGCCCTGCTCGCGAGTGAGGACAATGATTTCCTCATCCGCATGGGCATAAGCCGTAAGCTGCTGACCGAGGTAATGTACCGCCAGCTCGCCACCGGGGGGAAGGGCGGCGGCGGCCAGCGGTACTGCCTCGATCAAGCCGAAGTGCGAAAATACAACGTGATGCCCGTAGAGAAAGCAGCGAGTTAGTACTCAACCGAAGTTTCCGGCGCGCATGATGTCTGCCACCGGCTTGCGGGTCGACTTGACCTCCCGTTCCTTGAGAAAGTCGGGCAGGCGATCCGCCGGGGCAGGGCGTCCGATTGCGATCGCTGCCTCGATCCGGTGATCGTCCGGCACGCCCAGTTCCGTCCCGGCGCGATCGAAGTCCACGCCGGTCATTCCGTGCGCGGCATAGCCCATGTGCCAGGCCTGCAGCGCAAGGTTCTGCCACGCGGCGCCCGCGTCGAAGCTGTGGCTGTGGTTGTCGCTGATCTTGTCGCCGCGCATCTTCGCGTCGGACACGACATAGAGCAGTACCGAGGCATCCTTCGCCCAGCCCTGGTTGAATTCGACCAGCAGCGACATGAACCGGTCCCAATTCCCATCGCCCCGATGGGCGTAAAGGAACGTCCACGGCTGGACGTTGTAGGCCGAGGGGGCGAGGCTGGCGGCTTCCAGGATCGTCTCGAGGTCCGCGGCTGGCATGGCGCTGGCGTCGAAGCTGCGCGGGCTCCACCGGTCACGGATGAGCGGAAGGACGCGCGGGTTAGCGGTGTGTTCGGTCATGGGTGTTCTCCGTAATCAGGTAGCGTCGACGAGGACGAGTTCGGCATCATCGATCGCGGTAATGGTCACGCTGTCGCGCTTGGTGATGGCGACGCCGTCGCGGGCGTTCGCCTCGATATCCTCGACCCGCACCTTGCCGGTGACGGGGACGAGGTAGAGGTGGCGGGTGGCGGCGGCGGGATGGTAGGTCACGCTTTCGCCTGCCTTCAGCGTTGCGCCCAGCACGCGGGCGTCCGCACGGATCGACAGCGCGTCCTCATCGTTGGCATGGCCGCTGGCGAGGGGTACGAAGCGGCCCGAACGGTCGCCCTTGGGAAACTTCGCCGCGCCCCAACTGGGTGCCCCGCCGCGCTGGTCGGGAATGATCCAGATCTGGAACAGCGTGGTCGTATCGTCCTCGAGATTGAATTCGCTGTGGGTCACGCCGTCGCCCGCGCTCATCACCTGGACGTCGCCCGCTTCGGTGCGGCCTTCGTTGCCCATGCTGTCGCGGTGCGTGATCGCGCCGGTGCGGACATAGGTGATGATCTCCATGTCGCTGTGCGGATGCGGGGGAAAACCGCTTTTCGCTGCGATGCGATCGTCGTTCCACACGCGCAGCGCGCCCCAGTGGACGCGGGCCGGATCGTGATAGCTGGCGAACGAGAAATGGTGACGCGCATCAAGCCAGCCGTGGTCGGCGGCACCGAGCGTGTCGAAGGGGCGGAGTTCGATCATGGGAAGTCTCCTTGGTCTGTTGAGGCGGAGATAGTGCTGGCCCGGTCATCATGAAACTGCGATAAGACTGTTCGTGATGTTCGGAAAATCAGAACAGTGAAGCTGGGCGAACCCAGTATCGACCAGCTACGCATCTTCCTTGCCGTGGTGGAGGAGGGCAGCTTCGGCCGTGCGGCCAAGCGCATGGGCCGGGCGATTTCGGCGGTCAGCTACGGCATTGCGCAGATGGAGACGCAGCTCGGCGTCGAGCTGTTCAAACGCGAAGGTTCGCGCAGGCCCGAACTGACGGACGCTGGGCGGGGGCTGCTGGCCGAAGCGCGCGCGGTGGCCGACCGCGCCGACGCGCTGCTGGCCAAGGCGCGCAGCGTGCACGCGGGACTTGAAAGCGATCTTGCGCTGGCGCTCGACGTCATGCTGCCGGGCGACGTGACCGCGAATGTCCTGCGCGAATTTCGCACGATGTTTCCCACCGTTGCCCTGCGCCTCAATGTGGAGGCGCTGGGTGCGGTTGCCGCCTGCCTGCTGGATGGCGAGGCGGCGTTGGCGATTGGCGGTCCGGTGATCGGCGCGCACCCCGAACTGGAGCGGCAGGCGATCGGCGCGGTCGAACTGGTGCCAGTCGCCGCGCCGGGCCATCCGCTCGCCCGCGATGGAGTAGAGCCGGGGGAGAGCCGCCGGCATCTGCAGCTGGTCCTCACCGACCGGTCGCCGCTGACGGCAGGGCGCGAATTTTCCGTGTTCAGCCCGGAAAGCTGGCGGCTGGCCGATCTTGGCGCGAAACACGCGCTGCTGCGTGAAGGAATCGGCTGGGGCAACATGCCGCGCCACGCGGTGCGCGCCGACCTTGGCAGCGGGGCGCTGGTCGAACTGCGCCTGCCGGAAAGCCCCGGCGCCGATTACACGCTCTATGCCTTGTGGCGCCGAGATGCGCGACTTGGCCCGGCGGCAAGCTGGCTGATCGATGCGTTCAGAGGCCGGCTCGCGGAATGCCCCGACTAGGGCGCGAGAAAGACCCGCTCGTCCCCTTGCTTCCACGGCGCAAACCGGGTCATTATCGCCGCGAACAGGTCCGACGCGAGATGGCGCTCCAGCCAGGCCTGCAGGCGGGGCAAGGGTTGCGCCTCAAACCAGATGCGATCGGTATGGGCAAACTGCCGGACGAATGGAAAGATCGCGATGTCGGCCAGCGCGCGGTTCGGGCCGGTGAGGTGGGCATGCACCTCCAGCCGCGCTTCAAGGTCGGTCAGATACTGCAGGCCGCCAGCGCGGTGCTCGTCCGGATCGCAACTGGGGTAACGGGTGGGGTATTTATAGCGGTCGAGGTGATGCTTGAAGCTGCCATCGTTCGCCACGATCAACGCGGTATCGTCCCCATCGAGCCAGCCTTCGGGATCGTGCCGGTCGAGCGCCCAGCGCATGATTCCCATGCTTTCGTCGATCACCGTGCCATCGGGCAGGGCCAGCACCGGGACGGTGCCCTTGGGCGAGGCGGCAAGCAGTTCCGCCGGCTTGTCCGCCAGTTTGACCTCGCGCAATTCGCACGCTGTCCCACTGATCCACAGCGCCATCCGCGCCCGCATGGCATAGGGACAGCGGCGGAAGCTGTAGAGCACCGGCGCCGTGGTCATGGGTCGATCGGCGAAAACTTCGCGCCCACGTGCGCCCGCCCCCTCTGCTTAGCGAGCTTCTCCTGCCGGTGCCGCTCCGCGTAGCGGGCGCGCTGCTCGTCGTCGCGCTCGCGCACGCAATAGGCGCACTGGATTCCGTCGATCCATTCAGGCGATGCGCGGTCTTGGTCGCTCAGCGGGCGACGGCAGGCGCGGCACAGGCTATGGCTGCCTGGCGCGAGGCCATGGCCCACTGCCACGCGCTCGTCGAACACGAAGCATTCGCCGCGCCACAGGCTATCGGCTTCGGGCACCTCCTCGAGGTATTTCAGGATGCCCCCCTGGAGATGATAGACCTCCTCGATCCCTTCGCCGCGCAGGAAGCTGGTCGATTTCTCGCAGCGGATGCCGCCGGTGCAGAACATTGCGACTTTACGCTTGTTCGCCAGCAGCGCGTCGCGGTTGGCGCGGAACCAGGCGGGAAAGTCGCGGAAGCTCGCGGTGGCCGGATCGACCGCCCCGGCGAAAGTGCCGACAGCGACCTCATAGGCGTTGCGGGTGTCGATCACCAGGGTGTCGGGATCGGCGATGAGCGCGTTCCAGTCTTCCGGCGCGACATAGCGCCCGACGCTCGCGGTCGGATCGACATCGGGCTCACCCATCGTCACGATTTCGCGCTTCACCCGTACCTTTGTGCGATTGAACGGCATGGTCGCGGCAGAGGAGAACTTGACCTCCAGCCCGTCACATCCCGGCAATGCGCGGATGTGGGTCAGCACCGCGTCGATGGCATCGCGCGATCCAGCGATGGTTCCGTTGATGCCCTCGCGCGCGAGCAGCAGCGTGCCCCGCACGCCAAGCGCCTCACATTTCGCGAGCAGCGGAGCGCGCATCCCATGTGGATCATTGAACCGCATGAACTGGTAGAGCGCGGCGACCGTTACCGGCGCACCCATCACCCGATCCGGCTGACCCAGCCGTGGTTGTCCGCGACTGCGCCCGTCTGGATGCCGACCAGCTTATGACGAATTTTGGTGGCGACCTGGCCGGGGCCACCGCTGCCAATGGTGAATTCGCCGTCCTTGCCCGCGACCTTGCCCACCGGCGTCACCACCGCCGCAGTGCCGCAGGCGAGGGTTTCAAGGAGGCGGCCCGAGGCTGCATCGGTGCGCCACTGATCGATGCGGTACGGTTCCTCGCGCACATCAAGGCCTTCTTCGCGCAGGAGGGTGATCAGGCTGTCGCGGGTAATGCCGGGCAGGATCGTGCCCGTGAGTGGGGGGGTGACAACGCTTCCGTCGTCGAACACGAAGAACAGGTTCATGCCGCCGAGCTCCTCGACCCACTTGCGCTCGGCCGCGTCGAGGAACAGCACCTGGTCGTGGCCGCGCGCGAAGGCTTCGCGCGTGGGCACCAGGCTGGCCGCATAGTTGCCGCCGCACTTGGCAGCGCCGGTTCCTCCAGGCGCGGCCCTGGTATAATCCGAAATCCAGATACTGACCGCAGGAGCGCCCGATTTGAAGTAGTTGCCGGCCGGACTTGCGATCACCATGAACTTGTATTGCCTGGCCGGGCGTACTCCCAGGAAGGCCTCCGTCGCAATCATGAAGGGGCGCAGGTAGAGCGAGCCGCCTTCGACCAAGGGAAACCAGTTACGGTCAGCGGCGACAAGTTGCCGGATGCTCTCGAGGAAAAGTTCCTCGGGCAGGGGCGGCATCGCCAGGCGCTCGGCCGAGCGATTGAAGCGTCGCGCGTTTTCCTCCGGTCGGAACAGCGCGATGCCGCCGTCAGCCTGTCGGTAGGCTTTCAGCCCCTCGAAAATTTCCTGCGCGTAATGGAGCACCGAGGCTGCCGGGTCGAGTTCAATCGCGCGACGCGGGCCGATCTGCGCGTGATGCCAGCCGCCTTTCGCTTCGTCGTAGTCGATTTCGACCATGTGATCTGAAAACAGCGTGCCAAAGCCAGGGTTGGCCAGCGCTTCGTCGCGCGTTTCGGATGGCAGCGGGGCGGGGTGGGCAAACGTCTGGAAGTCCATCCCGCGCGACTATCGCCGGGGGCGCGTCAGGGCAAGATACCATCCCTTGGGCGCGCTACACCGCGATCCCGCCGCGTGTGCAAATGAAAAGGGCGCTTCCAGCCCGCCACAAGTTTCGGCGGATGGAAACGCCCTTTCATGGTCAGCGGCCAGGAAGTGCCGCTCACGAAGCCTTTATCGGTTCTGCGAATTTACCGATAATGCTCCGCGCGGAAACTTGCCGACCTCTCTGCTGAACCATGAGACATCGGATCACCTCCTTTCGCGCTTGTGAGCCAGACCCGCCGTATCACCGGGGGCCGAGAGCCGCGTGAGCCGCTGGCCTCGAACTGGAATGTGAGTCAGCGCGCGGGATAAAACAAGCCTTGAAAAAATGTTTTCCCGCGTCAGAATCGTGCGCCTTGGCCGGGCCGCTCGGCGGTTCACTCCCTCAGGATGGCAGGCAATCCTCGATCACGCGTGTCACTTCCGCCCACGCGGGCAGATAAAGGGGGGCCAATCCTTCCGCTTCCACCGCAAAACGACCCTTGGAAAACGCCATTGCCGCCAACAGCGGATCGCGTGGCTGCAGGGTGGCGGTCAACATACCTTCACGGCTATCCGCGCTGACGGCGCGCGACAGTTCCTCGGTGCGGATCTGCATCATGCCCGCGCGCGGCGCCGCGCCCGGTGCCACCAGCTTTATCGTCCGGTCGGCGCTACAGGCGATGTGGAACAGATGGTTACCCGATGCCCCACGAAATTCCGCCAGGCGTTCGCGCCCGGTTGACCGGTATGTCCAGTCCCCCGGCGTGGCAGGTGCATCCATCCAGTTATCGAAACGCGGCATGGCGATAGGCGGCGCGGGTGCAGGCGCGGGCGTGACGACCGGCGGCGGTGGGCTAGGCTGCGGCGCGGGTTTGGAACAGCCGAGGACGGCAAAAAGCAGGCTGGCGGCAAGGATGCGGCGAACAGTCATGAAAACTCCAGGTTTCTAAGCATGACAATGCGCGCTACCGGCTTCCGGGTCCATGGCAAACAAACGGCGCCTCGACCAGTTGATCGTCGACCGCGGGCTCGCCGAGAGCCGTACGCGGGCGCAAGCGCTGGTCATGGCGGGTCTGGTATTCTCGGGCGAAACTAAGCTCGCCAAGCCTGGGCAGTCACTGGCTGATGACGCGCCGATCGAGGTGCGCGGGCGCGATCATCCGTGGGTTTCGCGCGGCGGTATCAAACTTGCCCACGCGATTGATCACTTCGCGCTCGATCCGGCGGGCGCCACTGCGATCGACGTGGGCAGCTCGACCGGCGGCTTTACCGATGTGTTGCTTGCCCGCGGCGCGGCGCACGTCTTCGCGGTCGATTCGGGCACCAACCAGCTTGCCTGGAAGCTGCGCCAGGACCCGCGCGTGACGGTTCTCGAGCAGACCAGCGCGCGGGTGCTGACGCCCAAACACATCGACCGGACTGTCGAATGGGTGGTGTGCGACGCCAGCTTCATCAGCCTTGCCACGGTGCTGGAGCGGCCGTTCGAACTCGCCGCACCGCGCTGCCAGGCGGTCGCGCTGATAAAGCCGCAGTTCGAGGTGGGCCGCGCCGAGGTGGGCAAGGGCGGGGTGGTCCGCGATCCGGCGCTCCACGCCCGCGTCTGCGACGAGGCGCGCGAATGGTTTGAACAGGGCGGCTGGGCCGTCCAGGGCATCGTTCAGAGCCCCATCACTGGCCCTGAAGGCAACATCGAATTCCTGATCGCTGCCGCGCGCGCATGAGTCCCGACGTGGAACGCGGCGTTAGCTCAGGGTTTGTTGCGTGGGCGCGCGGTGATTGGCACAAGGCCAGCGCGTCGATTCGACGGCACTTTTGCCGCAGGAGACATAATGACCGCACTCGCCTCGCAAGGTCAGCTCCGTGCCAGCATCCTGCGCTGGTCATTGTTTACCGTTCCGGCCTGCGTGCTGCTTGGTTTTTTGTCCGGCCGACTGGCGGGCAGCGGGCCGGGAAATCCGTGGTTCGACGCGCTTCAAAAGCCGGACATTTTCCCGGATCCAATGTGGTTCGGGATCGTGTGGACGATCCTCTACATTATGATGGGCTTCGCGTTGGCGCTGGTCTGCGCCGCCTGGGGCGCGCGCGGCCGGACCGCGGCGATCGCAGCTTTTGCGGTGCAGTTCGCACTCAACCTTTCATGGACGCCAACGTTTTTCGCACTGCACGAGATGACTGTCGCGCTCGGCATCATCGCGGCGCTGGCCGTGGCCTTGCTGGTCACGATCGTGCTGTTTTGGCGGGTGCGTAAACTGGCTGGCGCGCTGTTACTGCCATATCTCGCCTGGGTCTGTTTCGCGACTGTGCTGACGTACGAATTTCTGCGCCTCAACCCGCAGCTGGATGGCGTGGACGCCCCGGCGCCGGTGGAACGCGTGGCGATTTGAGTTGAGAATTCCGCGCCCCGCGCCCAGATAGCCGTCATGCAGAGCCAGAACCCGATGATCGCCGATTTCGTCAAGCTGCTCAACGGAGCGGCGGGCACTTTTGCCGGCATGACCCGCGAGGCCCGCGAAAGCGCGCGCGAGCGTGTGAAAGAAGCAATGGGCGGGATGGATTTTGTCAGCCGCGAGGAATTCGACGCGGTCAAGGCAATGGCCGCGCGGGCCCGCGACGAGAACGAGGCGTTGGCCGAACGGCTTTCCGCCCTCGAGGCGCGCCTGAAGTAACACGCTGATTTTTGTTGGCTTAGGAACGCGGGCCATCCGCCGCCGTTGCGCGGGGGAAAGGACCGACATGTTCACGCAGCTCAATCCCCCGATTCCCGTCGACGTGATCGATCGCGGTGCCGGATACGCCATCGCGGTGATCGACTACGGCCAGGAGCACAACCTGATCTGGGTTACCGCGATCAACGACACGGGTGAAATCTGGTGCGCGCCCAACCCCAAGGTGCGAATGGCCCGCAACTGGTCCATGGGTCGCATGGCGGAAACCGAACGCCACGGCGTGATCCACGCCAAGATGGCCGATGCCGCCCAACATTGACGCCGCTCGGCATTGACGCGGCCCAGCATTGACGCGGCGCCGCGCGCTGCGGCAGTGCCTTGGCCATGAACCTGCGTGCCCCCGCCATTCTCCTTGCCGCGCGCACGCACGGGGAGACGGCGGTTATCGCGCGCGCTCTGACCCAGGATTACGGGCTCATCACCGGCTACGTCGCAGGTGGGCGTGGGCGAGTGCTGCGGCCGGTGGTTATCCCGGGAAATCTTGTGGAGGTAGAGCTGCGGTCGAAGTCCGACAGCCAGCTCCCCTTCATGCGGCTGGAACTGGTGCAAAGCCGTGGGCCGTGGCTGATCGAGCCGCTCGCCTCCGCCGCCATCGCCTGGGCAACCGCGCTCACCGCCGCCGCGCTGCCGGAGCGCAATGCTTATCCGGCGCTCTTTGCCGCGCTCGCCGCCCTGATCGACGCGGTGTGCAATGCCGATGCCGCGCGCGCATGGTTGCGCGCGCTGATCGCCTATGAGGCGTTGATGCTGCGAGAGCTCGGCTACGGCGGCACGGCGCCGCCCGCCGAAGCGGGGCTTGAGCGGCTGCTGGAATTGTTTGCTCGCCAGGGCCCGGCGATCGAACGCTACCTGCTTGCCGACCGGAAGGCCGATGTTATGGCCGCGCGCACGATGCTGCGCGAACGATTGGGGCGGATGACGGGATGAAGATTGCGGTTTTCGCGGGCGACGGGATCGGCCCCGAAGTCACGGCCGAGGCCCTGCGCGTGCTCGAAGCGCTGCGCCTGCCCGGCATGGTGCTGTTCGAGGGCGACGTGGGGGCCGCCGCCTGGCACCGCCATGGCCACCCGCTGCCCGCCGAAACGCTGGAAATGGCTGGCTCCGCCGACGCTGTGCTGTTCGGCGCGGTGGGCGACCCGTCGTGTGACGGGTTGGACCGGCACCTGCGCCCCGAACAGGCGGTGCTAGGCCTGCGCGCCGAGCTGGACCTGTTTGCCAACCTGCGCCCCGCCGCCGCAATGCCGGGGCTGGAGGACATGTCGGCGCTGCGTCCCGAGGTTGCGCGCGCGATCGACCTGCTGATCGTGCGCGAGTTGAACGGCGACGTCTATTTCGGCGATAAGGGCACGCGCACTCTCGACGACGGACGGCGGCAGGGCTGGGATATGATGAGCTATGCCGAAGACGAGGTGCGCCGCATCGCGCACGTCGCGTTCCGGGCCGCGCAGGGGCGTCGCGGACAGCTGACCAGCGTCGACAAGGCGAACGTGCTCGAAACCAGCCAGCTGTGGCGCGACGTGGTGATCGAAGTCGCGGGCGATTATCCCGATGTCGCGCTCAACCACATGTACGTGGATAATGCGGCGATGCAGCTTGTTCGCGATCCAGGACGGTTCGATGTGGTTGTGACCGGTAACCTGTTTGGTGACATCCTGTCGGATCAGGCCAGCATGTGCGTCGGCTCGATTGGCCTGCTCGCAAGCGCCAGCCTGGGCGAGCGGCAGACCGCGCATGGCACCTTCGGCCTGTACGAGCCAATCCATGGCAGCGCGCCCGACATCGCCGGGCAGGGAAGGGCCAATCCGATGGCCGCCATTCTGTCCGCCGCGATGATGCTGCGCCATTCGTTCGGGCGCGAGGGCGAGGCCGCGCGGATCGAAAAGGCAGTGGCGCGCGCGCTGGCCGACGGTGTGCGCGGCGGCGACCTTGGCGGCACCGCAGGCACGCGCGGCATCGGTGACGCGGTGCTGGAGAGGCTTTGACCCTCCGCCTTGCCATTGTCCTGCCGACGCTTGAGGAGCGGGACAACCTCGCGCCGCTGATCGCCCGAATTGCGGCGGCGCTGGGGGATGCGGGATGGGAGGCGATCGTCGTCGACGATGACAGCGCCGACGGCACCGCTGACGAGGCGCGGCGGCTGGGGCTGGTCGATCCGCGCGTGCGGGTGATCCAGCGCATCGGGCGGCGTGGGCTCGCTTCGGCCGCGATCGAGGGCATGTGTGCCACCGCTGCCCCGTTGGTGGCGGTGATGGACGCCGACCACCAGCACGACCCGGCGCTGCTGCCGGCGATGCTGGCAGCTGTCGAGCGCGGCGAATGCGATGTAGCCGTTGCCAGCCGCTTCATTGCAGGCGCCAGCGCCCAGGGGCTGGCGAGCGCGCGCCGTGAAAGGGGCTCGCGCCTGGCCAACCGGATCGCGCGGCGGATGGTGGGGATCGAACTGAGCGATCCGATGAGCGGCTTTTTCCTTCTCCCGGCCGCGACCGCGCGCCGGCTCGCGCCGCGCCTGTCGGGGATCGGATTCAAAATCCTGCTCGATCTGCTCGCCAGCGCGCCCGGATCGTTGCGGGTGCGTGAATTCCCGCTGGCTTTCGCCGCGCGGCGGACCGGGGAGAGCAAGCTCGACCGGGCGGTGGCGTTCGACTTCCTCGTCGGGCTCTACGACAAGACCCTGGGCCGCCTGATACCAACCCGCTTCGCCTTGTTCGGCACGGTTGGCGGGCTCGGAGTGCTCGTCCACGTGGCGGTCCTGGCGTTGGTGTTCCGGGGGCTGGGGACCACGTTCGTCCCGGCGCAGGCACTGGCAACCTTCGCCGCGATGACATTCAATTTCTGGCTCAACAACTGGCTCACCTACCGTGATCGCCGATTGCGCGGGGCGCGAGCGCTGATGCGCGGCTGGGCGGGTTTTTGCGCGACCTGCGCGATCGGCGCGGTGGCGAACGTCGCGGTTGCCGGACTTCTGGCAGGGCGCGGTATTCATTGGCTGCTTGCGGCGATGGCGGGCATCCTTGTCGGAGCGGTGTGGAATTATGCATTGTCCAGCCGCTTCGTTTGGGGGCGGTACTAGCGCCAGCTATCCAGCCACATCCAGTGCATGAAGCTCTGCTCGTTCGCCAGCGCGGCGGCGCTGAGGATCGGGTGAAACCAGGCGAACGTCATCACGCTGCCCGTCAGCACCACCCACGCGACCTTGCGCGGCACGGCATCAAGCGCCAGTGCCAATCCCGCCAGCAAGAAACAGCTTGGCAGGAAATAGTGGTAGTAGAACTGGATCGGCTTGTTCGCGATGATCCAGAATCCCACGCTTGCCGCATAAAGGATCGCCGCTGCGAGCGTGTCCAGCCGTCGCTGGCGCAACCCGGCCCACAGGCACCAGGCTACCGCCGGCAGGCCGATCAGCATCGTCAAGGGATTGCCAATCAACAGCACGCCGCGCTGCGCCCCGTCGACGGGTTCATAAAGATACCAGATCGCGCGCAGGTTGAGCACCCAATCGTGCCAGTTCGACTGATAAGGGTGCGTCTTGGTTACGCTTTCCTGCAAGGCGATGATCTCGCGGTGGAAGGCGATCAGGTTCATCGGATTGAGCACACCGCGATCGAGATGCATCGCCGGGACGAACGTAGCGGCGTAAACCAATAAGGGCACCACGCCGAGCCAAATCGCCGCCTCGGCGAGCGAGATACCGGGCACCGGCACGCCGCGCCTGCTCGTGAACAGTCTGCGCCGCCCGGCCGAAAACCGCGCGGCGAGGAAGGCCAGGCCTGGCAGCACGGCCAGCGGCGCGGCGTTCCATTTTGCTGCCATCGACAACCCCAGCGCCGCGCCCGCGATCGCCAGCCTCAGCCGGCCGCGCTCGGGTTCGCGCACTGCCGCAGCGGCCTGCCACAGCATCACCGCGAAGAATGCGACCATGTACACGTCGAGCATAGCGATGCGCGCGTGGACGAAGAGCGCGAAACCGGTCGCCAGCAGTACGCCGAACGCCAACGTAGCGAAGCGGCTCAGGCTTGCGAACCATAATGCGCGCATGAATGCATAAAGCGCGCCCGCACCCGCCACGGCCGAGAACAGGCGCCAGCCCAAGGGATTGTCCCCAAACAGGAAGATACCCAGCGCTATCGCTTCTTTGCCCAGCAGCGGGTGCTCGCGATTGAGATACTCGGTGCCGTCGAGCAATGCGCGCGCGGCGGGCAGGTAATGCACTTCATCGAAGAACGGCTTGGATGGAATGCCGATGCCAATCAGTGACAGCACCAGAAACGCGAGCGCGAACGCCGCGCACCAGCCGATCGGATCGCGGGGTTGGGTGGGCGGCTGGCTCATTCGCCTGCCCGATTAAGCGAGCGTTTCCAGTCCGACAACAGCGATTGCTTGCTGCGCGCGCACACCGACCCTACACCGCCGCGCAATGAAGAAGACCACCGGCATGGATCGCGCGATCACGCGCAAGTGGCGCCCCGCGACGCAGGCGGTGCGCGGCGGCACCTGGCGCAGCGAACACGGCGAGACGAGCGAGGCGTTGTTCCTCACTTCCGGCTATACCTATGACGATGCGCGCACCGTGGCCGAACGGTTCGCGGGCGAGGCCGAGGGGATGACGTATTCCCGCCTGCAAAATCCGACCGTCGCGATGCTGGAGGAACGGATTGCGCTGATGGAAGGGGCCGAGGCTTGCCGCGTGCAGGCGAGCGGCATGGCGGCGATGACTGCCGCGCTGCTGTGCCAGGTGTCGACCGGAGATCACGTCGTCGCCGGGCGCGCGGCGTTTGGTTCGTGCCGCTGGCTGGTCGATCACCTGCTGCCCCGCTTCGGCATAGAGACCACGGTGATCGACGCGACGGATGATGCCGCATGGGAAGCGGCAATCCGGCCCAATACCAAGGTCTTCTTCTTCGAAACGCCCGCCAATCCCACGCTCGATGTCGTGGACCTGGCGCATGTCTGCGGCCTCGCCCGGTCGTGCGGGATCGTGAGCGTGGTCGACAATGCCTTCGCCACCGCCGCGCTCCAGCGCCCGCTCGATTTCGGCGCAAATGTCGTGGCCTACAGTGCAACCAAGCTGATGGACGGGCAGGGCAGGGTCCTTGCCGGAGCGGTCTGCGGAACGCGGCAATTCATCGACGAGGTGCTGCTGCCTTTCCAGCGCAATACCGGGCCCAACCTGTCGCCGTTCAATGCTTGGGTCGTGCTCAAGGGGCTGGAAACGCTTGCCATGCGGGCCGAGCGGCAAAGCGCCAACGCGCTGGAGGTGGGCCGGTTCGTCGAAGGGAGGGTGCATTCGATCCTCCACCCGGGTTTGCCCAGCCATCCGCGCCACGAACTCGCGATGCGCCAGATGCGCGCGGCGGGTCCGATCTTTGCCTTCGAGATGCCCGGCGGGCGGGAGCAAGCCTTCGCCGTGCTCGATGCGCTGCGCCTGATCGACATTTCGAACAACATCGGCGATTCGCGCAGCCTGATGTGCCACCCGGCCAGTACCACCCATGCAAACATGGGCGACGAGGCGCGCGCGGCCATGGGTGTGACCGAGGGGCTGCTGCGGATCAATGTCGGACTGGAAGATCCGGCCGACCTGATCGAGGACCTTGACCAGGCGCTTCGGGCGGCCGGGTTGTAGGATCGGCGGTCTGGCTGCGACCGATGGGGATTGGCGGATCACCGCCAATTGCGGTCGGCGCGGCGCGCCCCTATCTTGCCTGGCGCCATGAAAGCCCTGTTTCCCCACGCCGCCACAACCGAAGCCATCACCGTGCGTGTTTCGGTGAATTTCCTTCCTGAGCAGTCCCGGCCGGAAGCGGGCAAGTGGTTCTGGGTTTATCATATCCGCATCGAGAACGGCGGAAGCGAGCGGGTGCAATTGATGACCCGGCACTGGCGCATCACGGACGCGCGCGGAATGGTCAACCTGGTTGATGGCGAGGGGGTGGTGGGGGAACAGCCGACCCTCGATCCGGGGCAGAGCCACGACTACGTTTCGGGCTGCCCCCTGACCACGCCGTATGGCACGATGGAGGGATTTTACACCTTCCAGCGCGCCGACGGATCGCTGCTGGAAGTGCGGATTCCGTTCTTCCCGCTGGCCGCGCCCGCGACCGCCGATTGAAAATCGGCGCGGGGGGGGCTAGAGGCGCGCGGCGATGAAGCGGACTCACCTGCCCCTCAATGCCCTGCGCGTGTACGATGCCGCGGCGCGGCACTTGTCGTTCACCCGTGCCGCCGATGAACTGGCGGTGACCCCGGCCGCGGTCGGGCAGCAGATCCGCGCGCTCGAGGATCACCTCGGCACCGTGCTGTTCCGCCGCACGAGCAAGGGGCTGGAGCTGACCGAGGAAGGCTCGGCAGGTCTCGATGCACTGCGCGAAGGGTTCTTGAAGTTCGAGGAGTCGGTCCAGGCGATGCAGGCCGGGCAGGCGAGCGATCGCTATACCATCGCCGCGCCGCGCGAATTCTATGCCCAGTGGCTGGCCCCCCGGCTCGCCGCGTTTCGCGCCGACAACGCGCAGGTCCGCTATCGCCTGATCGAGAACGAAAACGCCGATTTCACCGAAGCGAACCTCGATCTCGCGATCCGGCTGGTCGATGGCCCGGGCGATCTCGAGGGGATCGAACTGGCGCCCGCGCGCCGCGTGGTTGTCGCCGCCGATGGTGCTCCGGACGAATGGATCACATGGCCCGGCGCTCCCCTGCCCGAAGGGGCGGAGCCGCACATCGAGGTCGGCAATGCGGGCCAGGCGCTGTCCAGCGCTGTGGCGGGCCTGGGCAAGGCGATCCTGCCCTGGCTGCTGGTCGAGGAATCAGTCGGCGCGGGCAAGCTTTCGGTGCTGGAGGGGCCGAGCGAGGGCCGCCGCGCCTATTGGCTGGTCGCGCCTCTGCCGCAATGGCGGCAGAAGAAGGTCAAGGCGCTGGTTGCGTTTCTTCAGTCTGCCGACTGAACAGTCCGGGTCCCCCCAACCTTGCGGTTATGCAAGCGCGCCGCCGGGGTTTTCCAGCGCGCCGAACACCGCGCCGATGCCGGGTGGATCGCGCTCCGCCCTCAGACGTGCCAGCGCCTCGTCGATGTCGATGGCATATTCCAGCGTCACGCCATCGCTGCCCACGCGCCGGGCCCCCAGGCTGCGGACGAAATCAATCGCCTGCCGGTTTTCCGCCAGCGTATGCGCGTTGAAGCAAGCCAGGCCTTCGGCGCGCGCATCGAGCAGGATCGTCGCCACCAGCAGCTTGCCCAGGCCCAGTCCGTGATACTCATCGACAACCGCAACGGAAAACTCGGCTGATCGGTCATCGGCGCGCGGGCGGATCGCGTGGACTGCCCCGATCGCCGGCTGGCCGGGCGCGGCGGTGTCGATCGCCCCCCAGGCGATGTGGAGATGCCCGTCGGGTTCGATCAGCCGTTCGATTACCCAGTCGGGCGGCGCCGCCGCACCGGAAAAGAACCGCAGATAGCGCGAGCGCGGGCTCATTCGCGCGATCCCGGCCCGCATCCGCTGTTCGTCGGCAGGCTCGATCGTGCGGATACAGATCGGCTGGCCATTTTCCAATTCCGTGTGGATGGCGTGCGGGCCGCAGGGACCGTTGCCGAAACGGAACGGGGGAGTTCGCGGTTCCGTTTCGCCAGTCACGCGGCTGCCTCTCCTCGCTGTAGTCTGCCCTCCAGCCTAGCAATGTCGGGCACGCTGGGCGATAGCCGTGCCCCGTCTCCTGAAACACGAATGGTTTTTCTGGCGCGTCAGGCCGCCGGAGCCTATGGACCGCCGCGCCGTGACAGCGATCCGCGCCTTTCTGCATCATCGACGGTTCGCTGTCGTGTTGTTCATGGCGTTTGTGTTTGGGGTGAAAGCGTTGGTGCCCGCGGGCTTCATGGTCACGCACGGTGACACGCTGACCATTGCCATTACGATCTGTTCGGAAACCACTGGTGAACTGAAGCCGGCTCACCTGGTCGTACCGGTGGAGCGAAAGACCGCGCCGGACGATCAGCCGCACCATGACGCGACCTGCGCGTTCTCCGATCTATCCAAATCGGCCTTGGGCGGCGCCGACTCCGTGTTGCTGGCATCGGCAATCGCCTTCATCCTGTTGCTCGCGTTCGCTCCGCCGACCGCCCGGCCTTTCGGACAAGCGACTCATCTTCGTCCCCCATTGCGAGGTCCCCCCTCCGCCGCCTGACGCCAAACCAACCTCACGTCAGTCGACCGCCGCCGCCCCGCTGGGGGTGAGCGCGCGTGCGGAGATAAATCATGCGCACTACTCTTTCGAGCCTGCCAACGGCTCTTGCCATCCTTGCATCCCCCCTCAGCGCCGAGGGCGCGGCAGAGGGGGCCGACGATCGCCCCGCCATCATTGTGACCGGTCAGCGCGGCGAGCTCGCGGCAGAGCAAGCCGCCGCGCGGACCCCCGGCGGTGCCGACGTCGTCCGCCACGAAGAATATGCGGACAAATCAATCGTTTCGTTGCGTGATGTGCTGGCGTTCTCGCCCGGCGTCTACCTGCAGCCACGCTACGGCCAAGAGGTGCGGATATCGATTCGCGGTTCAGGCCTCTCACGCGGGTTTCACATGCGCGGCCTCACGCTGTTGCAGGATGGCATCCCGATCAACCTTGCCGACGACAACGGCGATTTCCAGGAACTGGAGCCGATCTTCTTCGATCATCTGGCCGTCTACCGCGGCGCCAATGCATTGCGTTTCGGTTCCGGCACGCTTGGCGGCGCGGTCAATGGGATAACCCCGACCGGGCGCACGGCGGAAGGACTGTACCTGCGCGCAGACATCGGCGCATTCGATAGCATGCGCGGCCTGGTGGCAGCGGGCACGGCGCGCGAACGCGTGGATGCCTGGGCCGCTATCAGCGCCGACCGTTCCGACGGCGACCGCGCGCATGCCGCACGGCGCAGCGTGCGTTTCCACGGCAATGCCGGGCTGCGCCTGAGCGACGTCGTAACCAACCGCTTCTATGCCAGCGTCAACAACGTGAACCAGGAGATTCCTGGGGCCCTGACCCTGCAACAGGCGCTGACGAGCCCACGCATGGCCAATCCGGCGAACGTTATTGGCGATCATGCGCGCGACATTGATTCGATCCGCCTGCAGAATCGCACGACCCTCGATTGGGGCGCCGACACGCTTGAACTGGGTGCATTCGTCAATGGCAAGTCGCTCTATCACCCCATTTTCCAGGTCATCGATCAGGAAAGCATTGATCGCGGAGGGTATTTCCGGTTCGAACACACCGGCCGACTGATTGCGGCAACGCTGGGAGGCGAGCTGCGCGTCGGGGACACCCGGTCACGCCGCTACATGAACATCGCGGGGCGGCGGGGCGCGCCCACTTTCGATGCGGACCAACACGCGCGCACGGCCAATCTTTATGGCGAGCTTCGGGTCCGCCCGGCCGCGGCGGTGTCGCTGATTGCGGGCGGGATATACGCGCATGGAACAAGACGCCAGGCAATCAATGCCAACAGCGCCGCGCCAGGTCAGGTCGGAACCGTGGGCCGCGCGACGTTCGATGCGTTTTCGCCCAAGCTGGGGCTATTGGTGGAGCCCGTGCACGGTATTCAGGTCTATGCGAACTACAGCCGGTCGGTGGAATTTCCCGGCTTTAGCGAGCTGGCGCAGGTTGCCAGCTTCGTGCCGCTGCGCCCGCAACGCGCGTGGACGGCGGAAATTGGCACGCGCGGGCAGCGCGGCATGCTCGCCTGGGACCTGACCTATTATCGCAGCACGATCCGCGGCGAACTGCTGCAGTTCGACGTTGGGCCGACCATCCCCGCGTCCACCTTCAACGCAGCGCGAACCCTCCATGAAGGGGTCGAGGCGTCCTTGGACATCATGCTCGCGCCGTGGCTGCGGCTGCGGCAGGTCCATGCCTGGAACAACTTCCGGTTTCGCGGCGATACCGTTTACGGCAATAACCGCTTGCCCGTGGTGCCCCGTCACGTCTACCGGGCCGAAGCGCGGATTGGCGGCGAAGCACTGCATGTCGCGCCGCACCTCGAATGGATACCCGATGGGCCGTACGCGGACTACCTCAACCAGGTGAAGACGCCGGGTTATGCCCTGCTGGGCGTGACCGCGGGGGCACGGCTGGGCGAGGGGTTCGACGCCTTCATCGACGTGCGGAACGTAACCGGCGAAAAGGCGGTCGGCGATATCAGCGCCGCCATCCGCGCGGCGCCGGGCTCGGCAATTTTCCACCCGGTTGAACGTCCGACGATCGCGGGCGGCGTGCGCGCACGTTTCTGAAGGGCTGGCGGGCGGGCAAGCATCCCGCCCGCTTGACCCGACCGACGAATCCGACTAGGGGCGCGCACATCCGAAGGCGGGCTGCAATCCGCGTCGGTCAGATAGAGCTGAACATTGCCGGACATGTCCCGGGGGCCAGTCGCTGATGCGGTATGGCTCTTTTCTATTGAGCGAAAGCTCGGGCGGCCGTCAAAGTAACCCGGCGTCCTTGCGTCCCGGGTGGAGAGTTTCAGGCTCGTGCGACATCCCGCCGGCGGCGCCCATGGCGCGCGCTTGCGGCGCGCGCGGACTGCGAAACCTTCTTCACCCCACGGTCACATGTGGCACCATTCATGGCTTGGCCCATCCGTGCCAGGCATACGGTGAAGAGAGAAAGTCTTAATGCCGACGATCAACCAGCTGGTCCGCAAGGGCCGCGTTCCGCAGAAGGCCAAGTCCAAGGTCCCTGCGATGGAGCAGAATCCGCAGAAGCGCGGCGTCTGCACCCGCGTCTACACGACGACCCCGAAGAAGCCGAACTCGGCACTGCGCAAGGTGGCCAAGGTCCGCCTGACCAACCAGCGCGAGGTCATCAGCTACATCCCGGGCGAAGGCCACAACCTGCAGGAACACAGCGTCGTGCTGATCCGCGGCGGCCGCGTGCGCGACTTGCCGGGCGTGCGTTACCACGTGCTGCGCGGCGTGCTCGACACCCAGGGCGTCAAGGACCGCAAGCAGAGCCGTTCGAAGTACGGCGCCAAGCGGCCGAAGTAAGGTTCAGGCGCGGCGCAAGCCCGGCTCCGGACCGCTCTCCCGCCCGGCTACCCTTACGGGGTATCCTGATGGGTGGCCGGGCGGGAGAGTGGGCCGGAGCCGCAGGACGCTCACGGATGTGAGCGGCCACTCCGAAGGAGTAAACGAAAATGTCACGTCGTCGTCGTCCCGAGAAGCGGGAAATCCTGCCTGACCCGAAGTTCGGGGATCAGGTGCTGTCGAAGTTCATGAACAACCTCATGCTCGACGGAAAGAAGTCCATTGCCGAGCGCATCGTCTATGGCGCGCTCGAAACGGTCGAGAGCAAGGCGAAGGCCGATCCGATCCAGATGTTCCACGATGCGCTGAACAACGTGAAGCCGCAGGTCGAGGTGCGTTCGCGGCGCGTCGGCGGTGCCACGTATCAGGTGCCGGTCGAGGTTCGTCCCGAGCGTGCCCAGGCGCTCGCCATCCGCTGGCTCATCAACGCCGCGCGCGGCCGGGCCGAAACCACGATGGCCGCGCGTCTGTCGGGCGAGCTGCTCGACGCCGCCAACAACCGCGGCAACGCGGTCAAGAAGCGCGAAGACACGCACCGCATGGCCGACGCCAACCGCGCGTTCTCGCATTATCGTTGGTAATACCCATATAGGGGGCCGGTCCCGGCTGGGTCCGCCCCCTTACTACCCCCGAGGAATTTGACATGGCCCGCGAATATCCGCTGGAGCGCTATCGCAATATCGGCATCATGGCGCACATTGATGCCGGCAAGACCACCACGACCGAGCGTATCCTTTACTACACCGGCAAGTCCTACAAGATCGGCGAAGTCCACGACGGCGCCGCGACCATGGACTGGATGGAGCAGGAGCAGGAGCGCGGGATCACCATCACCTCGGCGGCGACCACCACCTTCTGGGCGGCGGAAGACGGTCAGGGCCCCAAGCACCGCATCAACATCATCGACACCCCCGGCCACGTTGACTTCACCATTGAAGTCGAGCGCAGCCTGCGCGTGCTCGACGGCGCGGTCGCGGTGTTCGACGGCGTTGCCGGCGTCGAACCGCAGTCCGAAACCGTGTGGCGCCAGGCCGACAAGTACGGCGTGCCGCGGATGTGCTTCATCAACAAGCTCGACCGCACCGGTGCGGATTTCTATTACTGCGTCCAGTCGATCATCGACCGCCTCGGCGCCAAGCCGCTGGTGCTCTATCTCCCGATCGGCGCGGAAAGCAGCCTCAAGGGTGTTGTCGACCTCGTCAACAATCGCGGCATCGTCTGGAAGGACGAGAGCCTGGGCGCCGAGTTCGAATATGTCGCCATTCCCGACGACCTGGCTGACAAGGCCGCGGAATACCGCGAGCAGCTGATCGAGACCGTTGTCGAGCAGGACGACGACGTGATGGAAGCCTACCTCGAAGGCAACGAGCCCGACGTGGCGACGATCAAGAAACTGATTCGCAAGGGCACCATGGCGCGCGCCTTCGTGCCCGTCACCTGCGGTTCGGCGTTCAAGAACAAGGGCGTCCAGCCCCTGCTCGATGCTGTCGTGGACTACATGCCGAGCCCGCTCGACGTGCCCGCGATCAAGGGCGTGAAGCCCGACAGCGAGGAAGAGGACGAGCGTCCGTCGAGCGACGACGCGCCGTTTGCCGCGCTGGCGTTCAAGATCATGAACGACCCCTTCGTCGGTTCGCTCACCTTCACCCGCATCTATTCGGGCAAGCTGACCAAGGGTCAGGTCCTGAACTCGGTCAAGGACAAGAAGGAAAAGATCGGCCGCATGCTGCTGATGCACTCGAACAACCGCGAGGACATTGAGGAAGCATTCGCCGGCGACATCGTCGCGCTGGCGGGCATGAAGGACACGACCACGGGCGACACGCTGTGCGATCCGGCCAAGCCGATCATCCTGGAGCGGATGGAATTCCCCGAGCCGGTGATCGAGCTGTCGGTCGAACCCAAGACCAAGGCCGACCAGGAAAAGATGGGCGTCGCGCTCAATCGCCTGGCGCAGGAAGATCCCAGCTTCCGCGTCTCGACCGATCACGAATCGGGCCAGACGATCATCAAGGGCATGGGCGAACTGCACCTCGACATTCTGGTCGACCGCATGAAGCGCGAATTCAAGGTCGAGGCCAATGTCGGCGCGCCGCAGGTGGCGTACCGCGAAAGCCTCGCGAAGCCGGTGGACGTGGATTACACCCACAAGAAGCAGTCGGGCGGCTCGGGCCAGTTCGGCCGCGTCAAGGTCAGGGTACAGCCGGGCGAGCGTGGCCAGGGCTTCGTCTTCGAGGATGAGGTCAAGGGCGGCAATATTCCCAAGGAATATATCCCGGCGATCGAGAAGGGCTTCCGCGAGCAAGCCGAAAGCGGCCATCTGGTTGGCTTCCCGATCATCGACTTCACCGTCAGCCTGTATGACGGCGCGTACCACGACGTCGACTCGAGCGCGATTGCCTTCGAAATCGCCGGTCGCGGCGCGATGCGCGAAGTCGCAAGCAAGGCGGGCATCAAGCTGCTTGAGCCGATCATGAAGGTCGAGGTCGTGACGCCCGAGGATTACCTGGGCGACGTGATCGGCGATCTCAACTCGCGGCGCGGCCAGATCCAGGGCACCGACAGCCGGGGCAACGCCCAGGCCGTGGAAGCCATGGTCCCGCTCGCGAATATGTTCGGCTACGTCAACGAACTGCGCTCGTTCACGCAAGGGCGCGCGCAGTACACGATGCAGTTCAGCCACTATGACGAAGTGCCCGCGAATGTGGCGGCGGAAGTCAAGGAGAAGCTTGCCTAAGGCAAGCGATGAGTCTAGGGGCGGCGCCTGATTCAGCGGGTGCCGTCCTTGTCCCACTGAAATTCAATCTGACAGACAGAGGTTACGAGTAACATGGCAAAGGCAAAATTCGAGCGGAACAAGCCGCACTGCAACATCGGCACCATCGGTCACGTCGACCACGGCAA
>CAZEWN010000015.1:0-85314 GCA_964516135.1 uncultured Erythrobacter sp.
TAGATGTCCGACTGGCTGATGCCGTCGACAGTGAAGGCATTCGCGCGGTCATTGCCGCCAAGGCAGGATACGCGGTCCGATTCCTGATTGCGGTCAAGGCTTACGCGCGGGTCGATGCGGATGACGTCGCGCAGGTCGCGCTCGAACGTCGGGACGCTTTCGAGGATCGCCAGACCGAACGACTGACCGGGACCGGTCGTGACGTTCGTCACGTTTGCGCGCGACGCGGTGACCACAATCTCGCCCGCACCCGATAGCAAGGTGAAGCTGAGCGCGGTGTTACCCTGAAGGTTGATGGCGATATCCTGGACGCTCTGCCCCTCGTATCCGCCCGCATTGGCGGAAACGGTGTAGGGTCCGCCTGTGACCAGGCCATCGGCGCGGAAGCCGCCATCGGCGCCTGTTGTCAGATCCCGGCTGGCCCCGGTACGGGTGTCCGTGATCGTAACGGTTGCCCCGGCAATCGGATTGCCCGCCTCATCGGTCACGACACCTTGGATACCCGAGGTGATCTGCTGCGCCATGACCGGCGCGGGCAGGAGGACAGCGGCAGACAGGCTGACGGCACTGGCCGCCAGGAGGTACTTGATCTTCATGACCGAACGATCCCTAACGATGGAAAAATCGACGAATGGAAACTGGATGAGCGCCCGATAGGGGCGATGCGCTACGCACAGAAGTATCTTTTGTTACCGCCGCGTGACATCTGCCCACCAAATCGGATACGGTCCAACTCTCTGGACAAAATGTCTTTTAAAACATGGATTTAAGACTGTTGCTGCATTGCAACAGAAGATAAGATTCTATTTGTACGCCAAACGCCTGCGGGCGCTGTCACGCCAGATTGATCTCGCGCAGGCGCTGGAGCAGGAAATCGTGGCTCGAGATCGGCGCGGGATGATCATCGGGCGAATCGGGATCGATGCAGTCGGGCAGGGTTTCGATGGTGAAATCGGGCCGGAAATGCAGGAAGAACGGCATCGAATAGCGCGCCCGATAAGCCGCTTCGCCACGCGGGTTCACGACACGGTGCGTGGTCGAGCGCAGCTTTCCATTCGTCAGCCGTTCCAGCATGTCGCCGATGTTGACCACTAGCGCCCCTTCGGGCGGGGCGATCGCCTTCCATTCGCCTTGCGCGGTCAGCAGTTCGAGCCCGGCCTCCTCGGCCCCCAGCAGCAGGGTGATGGTATTGATGTCGCCGTGCGCGGCGGCGCGGATCGCACCCTCGGCCTCGACGCCTTCGAGTGGCGGATAGCGCAGCAGGCGCATAACCGAATTGCCATCCTCGACCGTGGCCGCAAACCAATCGCGCGGCAGGCCCAGGTGAAGCGCGATCGCTTCGAGCACACGGGCACCCGCTTGCTCGAATGCAGCGTAGAGTTCCTCAAACGTTTGCTCGAAGCCTTCGATCTCGGCAGGCCACAGGTTCGGTTTCATGTATTCGGCCAAAGGATGCCCCGCCGGCAGCGAGCGGCCCACGTGCCAGAATTCCTTCAAGTCGTGGACCTGGGCACCCTTGGCCTTTTCCGTGCCGAACGGGGTATAGCCGCGCGCCCCGCCCCCACCGGGAATGTGGTAGGCACGCTTGACCTCGTCGGGCAGCGCGAAGAACGCTTTCGACAGTTCCTCTGCCCGGGCAATCAGGTCGGCCGGGATGCCATGGTCGCGAATTACCGCGAAGCCGTATTCCTCGAAGCTCTTGCCCAGTTCCTCGGCAACTTCTTCCAGTGGGCGGGCGATCGATACGACGGCGATTTCGGACATAGGTGGGCGACTCAATAAGGCAGGAACAGGCCGGCTAGCGCCGCGCTCATCAGGTTGGCGAGCGAGCCCGCCGCAAGCGCGCGCAGGCCGAGCCGGGCGATGACCGGGCGCTGATTCGGCGCGAGGCCGCCCGTAACCGCCATCTGGATCGCAATCGAGGAGAAATTGGCGAAGCCGCACAGCGCGAAGGTCACGATCGCGCGGCTGCGGTCGGTAAGGCCCGTGGCCTGACCAAGATCAATGAAGGCAACGAATTCGTTCAGCACCACCTTGGTCCCGAACAGGCCGCCCGCGATCTGCGCCTGATTCCAGTCGGCGATTCCGATCAGATACATGATCGGCGCGAACACCCAGCCGAGGATCTGCTGGAACGACAGCTCCGGATAGTTGAAAAGCCCGCCCGCCCAGCCGAGCAGTCCATTGGCGAGCGCGACCAGTGCCACGAACGCCAGGACCATGGCACCGACGGCGACCGCCAGCTTGACGCCCGTCTGCGCGCCCTGCGCGGCTGCCTCGATCACGTTGGCGGGGCGCTGCCCATCCTCGAACGCCTCGGCAACCTCGACCTCGTGCGGCTTGCCCCCCTCGGTCAGCGCGGCCGGCCCCTCGGCGCTGATCCGCGCCCTGGGCAATTCGATCGTGCCCTCGGCGAGAACGGGCGCCTTGTCCTCGTCGGGCATGATGATCTTGGCCATCAGGATGCCGCCCGGTGCCGACATGAATGCCGCGGCGAGCAGGAATGGAAGATACTCTTCGCCGAGCAGCCCCGCATAAGCAGCCAGGATGGTGCCGGCGACGCCCGCCATCCCGACCGTCATCAGCGTGAACAACCGCGCTGGCGTCAGCGCGGCAAGATAGGGGCGCACCACCAGCGGGCTTTCCGACTGGCCGACGAAGATGTTCGCGGCCGCGCCCAGCGCTTCCACCTGACTGACTCCGGTGATCCAGCCAATCGCGCCGCCGACCCAGCGCACGATCCGCTGCATGATCCCCAGGTAGTAGAGGATCGATACCAGCGCGGCGAAAAACACAATCACCGGCAGCGCGCCGAGCGCGAAGGTGTTGGCGAGCGGATTGTCGGCCCCGAATAGAAACGCGGTCCCTTCGTTGGCATAGCTCAGCAACGCGGCAACGCCGTTCGACATACCCTCGATCACTGACCGGCCCCAGGTCGTGCCGAGCACCAGGAACGCCATCAGCGCCTGCAGGGCAAACGCCGCGCCGACCACGCGCGGGCGAATCCGGCGCTTGCCGGTGGACAACAGGAAGGCCATGGCCAGGATGAGAAGAATGCCGACGAGGCTGGCAAGGATCGGGTGCATACGGCCCTTCGCATGGGAACGGAAACCTCGGCTCTTTCTGCCTTTGCCAGCCGACAGTCAAACCGGGGACGGCAATAATCGACCGCTTCCATTTTCGCTGCGGCACGCATAGCCATTCGCGCATGACGACACCGACCCAGATCAAGACCCCCACCATCGACTTTCGCCGCGGCCTGTTCGTGTATCTGTTGTTGTATGGCGGGATGACGGTGCTGGCTGGTTTCCTGGCATTCAAGCAGGTCCGCCTGTGGCCGACCGGGCTGGCGGTGGAGGCAGGCATCTTCGCCTTCCTGCTGCTGGTGGTCATCACCAGTTCGGTGGCGCAACTCTATGGCCCAAAGCTTGCCAACCGGATCGTGTGGTGGGGTTTCCTTCCGCTCGCGCTTTCATCCGCGCTAATGCTGTTGGTCCTCAGCCTGCCCGCGTCACCCGACATGATCGCCCAGCGAGGCGAGGGGCTGGCGGCATTCCAGCTCGTGCATGACCAGTTATGGCGCGTGATGGCGGCGGGACCGGCTGCCTATCTCATCTCCCTGCTACTCAATATCTGGATCTTCTCGCGCCTGCGCGGCCGGAGCGAAGGGGGCACGATCGGGTTGATGGTGCGCGGCGCGATTGCTTCGGCCTTGAGCCAGGCGATCGATTCCGTAATTTTCGTCACCCTGGCATTCTATGGCGAATTCCCGATCACCAACCTGCTGATCGGACAGGTCATCGCCAAGGTCGCCCTGAGCCTGGTACTGGTGCCCTTCCTTATCACCCTGGGGGTGCGGCTCGCGCAGCGGCTCGATCGCTAGTCGCCCGCGCCCGATGGACTTCGCGGCCGGCTAGAGTTTCCATCTGGCAGCACGGCGATTTGACGCTACGGCGGCGCCATGCACAATCTGCGGACACAATACGATGCCCATCACCGTGCACTGCTGGCGGATTTGGCCGGGCAAGCGCGATATCGCCGTTTGGCCGGCCGGGCGGGCGTAGACTTCTCTTCCAACGATTACCTGGCGCTCGCCGGTTCGGCGCAAATTGCATCGGCGGTGGGTGATGCGCTCGACCGGGGGGTTCCGGCAGGCTCGGGCGGATCGCGTTTGCTGCGTGGCAACGACCCCGAACATGAAGTGCTGGAAGAAGAGGCGGCGCAATTCTTCGGCGCCGAGGCGGCGCTGTTTTTCTCCAGCGGGTTCGCCGGCAATGCCTGCCTGTTTGCCACTCTGCCGCAACGCGGGGACCTGGTGGTGCACGATGCTCTGATCCATGCGAGCGCGCACGAGGGGATGCGGCTGGGCCGCGCCGAATGCTTCGCCGCCGCGCACAACGATCCGCAGGCTTTCGCCGATACGATCGTGGCGTGGCGCGCGCGCGGCGGGCGCGGGCGGGTGTGGATCGCTGTCGAAAGCCTCTACAGCATGGACGGCGACATGGCGCCGCTCGACGCATTTCAGGCGCTTGCCGATGACCACGATGCATTTCTGCTGATCGACGAGGCGCACGCGACCGGCGTGTTCGGGCCGCAGGGGCGCGGGCTGGCGGCGCATCTGGATGGCCTGGAAAACGTGATCACGCTACGCACCTGCGGCAAGGCGCTGGGCTGCGAAGGGGCGCTGATCACCGGCCCCGCGTTCGTGCGCGATTTCCTGATCAACCGGGGGCGCGGCTTCATCTTCACCACCGCGCCATCGCCGCTGATGGCCAGCGCGGTGCGCGCGGCGCTGCGCGTGCTGGCGGACGAACCGGAACGACGCGAGGCGCTGTCGGCACTGGTCGGCCATGCGCGCACCATGTTGCAGCCGCTGGGCGCCCGGTGCCATGGATCGCAGGTCATCCCGATCGTGATTGGCGACGATGCGCGCACCATGACCGTGGCCGCGGCGATCCAGCAGGCCGGATTCGACGTTCGCGGCATTCGCCCGCCGACCGTTCCGGCAGGCACTGCGCGACTGCGCGTCGCGATAACCCTCAACGCCAACATGGCTGACGTGACGAGCCTTGCGAGCGCCATCGAAAGCGCCCTCGCATGACCAGCGCGCTGATCGTCACCGGCACGGACACCGGGATCGGCAAGACGGTATTTGCCGCCGCGCTGGCCGGCGCGCTTGGCGGGCATTACTGGAAACCAGTGCAGGCCGGGCTCGACGAAGGGGGGGACGCGGACATGGTGGCGCGGCTTTCGGGCCTGCCGCGCACGCATATCCTGCCCGAGGCCTATCGGCTTACCACGCCTTGCTCCCCACATCGCGCGGCCGCGATCGACGGGATCGTGATCGATCCGGCGCAGCTCGCCCTGCCCCGGATCGACGGTCCGCTGGTGGTGGAAGGGGCAGGCGGGGTCGCGGTGCCGCTCGCGCCTGATCGCCTCTACCTGGATCAGTTCGCTGCTTGGGGCGCGCCGGTGATCGTGGTCGCGCGCACCGCGCTTGGCACGATCAATCACAGCCTGCTGACGCTGGAGGCATTGCGCCGCCGCGACATCGGTGTGCTTGGCATCGCCTTCTTGGGTGACAGCGAGCCCGACAGCGAGGCGACCATCTGCCGGATTGGCGGCGTGCCACGCCTGGGACGGTTGCCGATCCTGTCCCCGCTCGATGCGCCGCGCCTCGCCGCGGCATTCCGCGACAATTTCGCATTGGAGCAATTCGCGTGACCCGCAGCCCGGTCTGGCATCCCTTCACCCAGCATGGGCTGGAGGCACCGATCCCCGTCGTCGCGCGCGGCGATGGCGCCGCGTTATGGACGCGGGACGGCCGCCGGATCATCGACGGCATTTCGTCATGGTGGGTCACCACGCATGGCCACAATCACCCGCGCATCGTGCGCGCCATTGCCGAACAGGCGCGCACGCTTGATCAGGTGATTTTTGCCGGTTGGACACATGAACCGGCGGAAACGCTCGCACGCGCGCTGGTGGCGATGATGCCGCGCCCGCTCGATCACGTGTTCTTTTCCGACAGCGGATCGACCAGCGTCGAGGTCGCGCTGAAGATGGCGCTGGGATACTGGATTGGTCGAGGCGAACCGCGCCATCGGATCGTGGTGATGGAGCACAGCTATCACGGGGATACCGTGGGAACGATGTCAGTGGGCGCGCGCGGCGTGTTCAACCGCGCATATAACGCGCTGTTGTTCGATGTCGATCGCATTCCCTTCCCCGCCCCCGAGCGCGAGCAGGCGACGCTCGACGCGCTGGAAACGCTGTGCCGCGAAGGCGCGCCCGCGGCCCTGATTGTCGAGCCGCTGATACTGGGCGCGGGCGGGATGCTGATTTATCCCGCTTGGGTGCTGGCGGAAATGCGCGCGATCTGCACCCGCCACGGAGTGCTGCTGATAGCGGATGAAGTGATGACCGGTTGGGGCCGCACCGGCACCCTGCTGGCATGTGACCAGGCGGGCGTCACGCCCGATATCCTGTGCCTGTCGAAAGGGTTGACCGGTGGCGCAATCCCTCTTGCCGTAACCATGGCGACGCCCGAAATCTTTGCTGCGCACTACTCAAACGACCGCGCGAGGATGCTGTACCATTCCTCCAGCTACACCGCGAACCCGATTGCCTGCGCCGCGGCCAACGCAAATCTGGCCATCTGGCGCGATGAACCGGTGATGGAGCGGATCGCCGCCCTCGCCAATCGGCAGCAGAACCACCTGACGCGGCTCGCATCGCAGCCGGGCGTTGGCGCGGCGCGGTGCATCGGCACGATTGCAGCGTTCGAAGTGGCCAGCGCCGATGACGGCTATCTCGCCGCCATCGGCCCCGCCCTGCTCGCCGCATTTACGGCCAGCGACCTGCTGCTGCGACCCTTGGGAAATACGGTCTACGTCATGCCGCCCTACTGCATCGACGATGCCGATCTCGCGCTGCTTTACGACGGCGTGGTCGCGGCCGTTGCCGACCTAGCTCCCTAGCCCGCCGTGCCGCGAGTTAGCGCTCGCTTAACCACGCTCGTGCGAATGCTGCCGCGAATATTCGAGGGCGATCGGGTGCGGATTGAATTGACGCGAGGCGAGGTGTTGCGGATTGCCGTGGTCGCGGCGCTGTTCGGGCTGCTTGCCTACGCGGGAATTTGGCTGACGCGCGAAAGCGGGCGGATCGCCCTGCTGTGGTTGCCGAACGCGATCGTGGCGGCATGGTTGCTTCGCAACCGGTCCGACGCCTGGGCACTTTACATCGCGGCCTGCGCGCTTGCCAACCTGGCGGTCAACCGCATCGTCGGCGATAGCTGGTGGGTCGCGGCGGGGCTG
Source organism: uncultured Erythrobacter sp. (assembly GCA_964516135.1). Classification (GTDB taxonomy): domain Bacteria; phylum Pseudomonadota; class Alphaproteobacteria; order Sphingomonadales; family Sphingomonadaceae; genus 34-65-8. The sequence goes on from CAZEWN010000015.1 coordinate 7,317, forward strand.
TCGCTCGCCAATGCGATCGAAATACTGGCGGTAGTGTGGGTGATGCGCTGGAGCCGCGGCCGGCGGCCTGACATGGGCGAGGTCGATAGTCATGTCTGGCTGCTGGCTTCGGCGCTGGTCGGCTCCGTGTTGTCTGCCACGGTCGCAAGCGTGTTCCTCGCCGGGGCGGGATCCGTTCTTTCGCTCGGCGATTGGGAGCGGTGGATCATCGCCGATGGGCTGAGCCTGATGATCCTCCTGCCGATCGCGCTCGTGGCGATTGATGCTTGGAATACGCGGCGTTGGCCGACGCGTGCGGTGATGCAGCGCTGGTTGGTGATGATAGCGCTGGTGACGGCGGGCACCTGCCTTATCTTCGCGCAATCCACCTTCCCGTTCCTGTTCCTCGTCTCGCCGCTGGTGCTTTACGCCGCTTTCCGCACGGGCCTTAACGGGACGGCGGTGGCGGTATTGATCGTGACAGTCGTGGCTTCGATTGCCACGGTGATGGGCAGCGGGCCGATCTCGCTTGTCAGGGGCGGGCCAGAACTGCAACTGATCGCATTCCAGGTATTCCTCGCAGCCAATTTCGGCATGGGTTTTCCCGTCGCCGCGATGCTGAACCAGCGCGCCCGCGACCGTGCCGAACTCCGGGCCGAACGCGACGAGAAACAGGAAATCCTGGATAATGTCCGCGAGATCATTTTCCGCACCGATGCGCGCGGATGTTGGACCTCGCTCAACCCGGCCTGGGAACGGTTGACGGGATATACTGTTGCTGAAAGCCTGGGCTGGCCGACCACGCGCTTGCTGGTGCCGGACGATCTCGCCGCCACGCGCGAGATCTATCCCCGCATCGTTGGTGGCGAGATCGACGAGGCGACCCTGCCGCAACGATTCATCGACCGCGCAGGCAATGTGCGACATATCGAGGTGAGTATCCGGCGGCTCGCCACGGGGGACGGTTCGTTCGACGGAACAATCGGCAATATCCGTGACGTTACGGACCAGGTGGCCCAGGCGCGTGAACTCGCCGCCAGCGAGGAGCGGTTTCGGCGCCTGGCTGAATCGGCTCCCGTCGGCATCTTCCGTGCCAGTGCGACCGGCGAACTGACCTACATCAATCCTGGGTGGGCCGCGAAAGTCGGCATGACGGTGGATCAGATGATGGGCAAGGGCTGGCTGAGCGCCGTCGCCGACCCCGCACCGCTGATCCAGGATCCCCCCTTTCAGGGCTTTCGCCCGGGCGAGCTCAGGCGCCGCGTCATCCACTTTCGCGGGGCGGACGGCGCCGACCTGTGGATGGAAACCTACAACGCCGCCGAATTCGACGAGAACGGCATGGTCACCGGATACTTCGGGGCCGCAGTCGATGTTTCCGATGCGCGCCAGTTGGAAGCGGACCTGCGGCTCGCGCGCCGCAAAGCCGAAGACGCGGCTTCGGCGAAATCGGCATTCCTCGCCAACATGAGCCACGAAATCCGCACGCCGATGAATGGTGTCCTTGGCTTCACCGAGCTTCTCGCGAAATCGGACCTCGACGAGACACAGCGCAACCATGTCCAGCTGATCGCGGATTCGGGACGTGCGATGATGCGCCTGCTCAACGATATTCTCGACATCTCGAAAATCGAGGCGGGGCTGATGCGCGTCACGATCGAGCCGATCGATGTGCGACACAAGTTGGGCGGGATCGTGCGGTTGATGGAGCCGATCGCGGCGGAAAAGGGCCTGGCGGTGTCGCTCGCCGTCGCCCCGGGGGTTCCCCAGTGGTTAATGGGCGATGCGCTGCGGCTGCGCCAGATCGTGCTGAACCTGGTCGGCAACGCGGTTAAGTTCACCGAGCGCGGCAGCGTGCGCGTGGAAGTTTGCGCCATCGACGCGGGCCGTTCGTTACGGATCGACGTGATCGATACCGGCATCGGCATTGCGCCGGAAAACCTGCAAGCAGTGTTTCAGCAATTTACCCAGGCCGACAGCTCGGTCGTGCGCAAGTTCGGCGGAACGGGCCTGGGCCTCGCGATCAGTCGCCAGCTGGCCGAGCTGATGGGCGGAGAGATATCAGTGACGAGCGTGGTTGACGAGGGTTCGACCTTCCGAGTCGTGTTGCCGCTGGTCGCGGCCGACCCGCCCGATGCGACCGTGCCGCGCCCCACCCCACCGCCGCCGCAGTTCGATGCATCTACGGCGACAATCCGCCTGCTCGTGGCGGAGGACAACGAGATAAACCAGAAGCTGATCCACGCGATGGCGATCGAGGCCGGGTGCCTGCCGCACATTGTTGCCGATGGCGCGGCTGCCATCCACGAAGTCATCGAAGCCGACGCGGCTGGTGAACCTTATGCCCTGCTGTTGATGGACCTTCAGATGCCCGTGATGGACGGCCTGACCGCGGCCCGCGCGCTGCGCGCGAAAGGTTACGACGCGAAACGGTTGCCGATCGTGGCGCTGACCGCAAACGCCTATCCCGAAGACATCGCAATGTGCGTATCCGCCGGGATGCAGGGCCATATTGCCAAGCCGCTGCGAGTGCGAGATCTGATTGATGCGCTGGATCGTTTCGCGGAAGTTGTGCCCGCGCCGCCAAATCGCCGTCCGCTGCCAGGCGAAATGCCGGTCGATCCTGCGCTGCGCGACCAGTACGAGGCTCGCAAGGCGGCCCTGCGGACACTGATCGCGCAGCTGGACGAGCAGGCCGGGGAAGAAGAATGGCGAGCGCTGGCGAGCGCGCTGCACCAGTTGGCAGGGATCGCTGCAATTTTCGGAGAGGGGCAGCTCGGTGAAGCCGCGAGCACCATGGAACGGCGGCTGGGCCAGCCACAGGACATCGGTGGCCGGCTCGCGATCGCGGCGGAAGCCCGCGCTGCGTTGGGTTCTTGACCTTCAGCCGTCGCGCGCGGCCTTGCGGAGCATCATTTCGAGCCGCATGACCAGTTCCCGCGCGTTGAAGGGTTTGGCCAGGTATTCGTTCGCGCCTGCCTGCAAATAGGTCGCTACGTCTTCGTCACTGGTCCGCGCGGTCAGCATCATCACCGGCAGGGTCTGCGTGGCCGGGCTTGCCCGCAAGGCGCGCAGCACGTCCAGCCCGCCAAGCACCGGCATCAGGGCATCGAGCACCAGCGCATCGGGCCGATCCTTCGCGATCATGTCGAGCGCGCTGCGGCCATCGGTCGCTACGCAGATGTCGTGGCCCGCTGCATCGAGATGCGCGCTGATCAGACCAATCACGAGATCATCGTCGTCGACGACCAGAATCTTTGCCAAGGTAATCTCACCCGATTGCGGTTTTTCGGGTCAAGGCACTGCCTCCGCCGTTACTGCAAGTATTTTCACACGCCAGCCTCGATCGGGAAGCCGGTGATGCTGCCAGGGCCATGGTCAGTGGAAGTCGCGCGATGGCGGCACGACCCTGAGATTGCGCGGATGAGCCGCCTGGGTGCCCGGCCCACCTCCGGCTGTCGCGCCGCGTACCAGTTGGTTCAATGCCTGGGTACGATCGAACACGCGGCGCGCCATCAGGTGCACCACCCCCTCCTCGCTGCGCTGTACCTCCCCTTCCACCAACATCAGGCGTGATGCCATTACCTCGCGGCGAAAGCGCTCGAACAGGCGCGCCCAGATGAGGATATTGGCAATGCCGCTTTCATCCTCCAGCGTGACGAAGATCGCGTTCCCCTTGCCCGGTCTTTGCCGGACCAGCACGACGCCGGCCGTGCGCACAATCCGGCCATTGCGGGCAGTATTGGTATGGGCGCAGCTCAGCACCCCTTCGGCTTGGAACATCGGCCGCAGGAACTGCATCGGATGCCCTTTGAGCGACAGCCGCGTGGTCTGGTAATCGGTGGTCACCTCCTCCCACTGGTCCAGCGCGGGCAGCCGCGCGTCGGTTTCCTCGCCAAGTTCGCGGGCAGCGGCGTGGTCGAACAGCGGCAGGCTGCCGGCCGGGGTGCGGCGCACCTCCCACAAGGCCTCGCGCCGCCCCAGGTCTAACGATTGCAGCGCATCGGCATCGGCCAGCAACCGCAGCGCGCGCGGCGGCAGGCGTGCGGCGCGCGCAAGCTGTTCGATGCTGGTGAATGGCCCGACCGCCCGGGCGCCGGTGATGGTATCGACCCAAGCCTGCCGGAATCCATCGATTAGCCGGAAACCCAGCCGGACAGCCAGGGCGCCATCCACGCCGCGTTCGATTCCATGGTCCCAGCCCGACCGGTTCACGTCGATCGGCCGCACATCCACGCCGTGTTCGCGGGCATCGCGGACGAGCTGCGCCGGGGCATAAAAGCCCATCGGCTGCGAATTCAGGATCGCGCAGGCGAAGATCGCCGGATGGTGGCATTTGATCCAGCTGGACACATAGACCAGTATCGCGAAGGACTGGGCGTGGCTTTCGGGGAAGCCATAGCTGCCGAACCCCTCGATCTGGCGAAAGCAGCGTTCGGCGAATTCGCGTTCGTATCCGCGCCGGACCATCCCTGCGACCATCTTCTCGGCAAAGCGTTCCATCCGTCCGACATTACGGAACGTCGCCATCGAGTGGCGTAGCTTGTTGGCATCGGCGGGCGAAAATTCGGCGGCGGTGATCGCCAGGTTCATCGCCTGTTCCTGGAACAGCGGGACGCCCAGCGTCTTGCCCAGCACTTCCTTCAATTCGTCGGGATCGTGCGGCGGGTGGGGGGATGGCCATTCGACCTTCTCCTTGCCCGAACGACGGCGCAGGTACGGATGCACCATGTCACCTTCGATCGGCCCGGGCCGGACGATCGCAACCTGGATCACCAGGTCGTAGAGCTCTTTTGGCTTCAACCGGGGAAGCATGTTGATCTGCGCGCGGCTTTCGACCTGGAACACGCCGATGCTGTCGCCCTTCTGCAGCATTGCGTAAGTCGCCGGATCATCGGGCGGGATGGTGTGCAGGTGATGATCGCCCGCCCCCCATTCGCGCATCAGGACGAACGCCTTGTGAATGCAGGTCAGCATCCCCAGCGCCAAGATATCGACCTTCATCAGCCCCAGCGCGTCGATATCGTCCTTGTCCCATTCGATGAAAGTGCGATCGGGCATGGCGGCATTGTGGATTGGCACCAGTTCGTCGAGCCGCCCCTGGGTGAGCACGAAACCGCCGACATGCTGCGACAGGTGGCGGGGAAAGGTCAGCAACTGGTCGACAAGAAGGCGCAGCCGCGTGATTTCGCGGTTGTCGATGTCGATCCCGGCCTGGCGATAGCGTTCGGCTTCCATCTCTCCCGAAAAACTGCCCCACACCGTACTGGTCAGGCGCTGGACGACATCTTCGGAAATACCCAGCACCTTGGCCACTTCGCGCACCGCGCTGCGCGGGCGGTAATGGATCACCGTGGCGGCGATCGCGGCTCGTTCGCGGGTGTAGCGACGATAGATGTACTGCATCACCAGTTCGCGCCGTTCATGTTCGAAATCGATGTCGATATCGGGCGGCTCATCACGTTCTTCCGACAGGAAGCGGGTGAACAGCAGCTTTTCCTTGATCGGGTCGATCGCGGTGATGCCCAACACGTAGCAGACGATCGAATTGGCCGCCGATCCGCGCCCCTGGCACAGGATCCCCACGCCCCGCGCATATTCGACCACATCGAACACGGTCAGGAAATAGCAGGCATATTGCTTGGCGCGGATCAGGTCGAATTCAACCTGCAGCTTTGCTTCGTCCGCCGCCGACAGGCCGTCGGGATATCGTTCGGGCAGTTTTTGGCGGACCAGGTTTTCCAGCCAGTCATGCGCTTCCCACCCTTCGGGCACGGGTTCGTCGGGATATTCGTAGCGCAGCTGCGACAGGTCGAATTCGATCCGCGCTAGGAAAGCCAGCGTCTCGGCCACGGCATCGGGCGCGTCGCGAAAGAGCCGGGCCATTTCCCGCGGCGACTTGAGATGTCGTTCCGCATTGGCCAGCAGTCGTCGCCCGGCACCAGCTACTGCCATGCCTTCGCGGATGCAGGTGACGACATCCTGCAGCGGACGATCCGCCGCCCTGGCATAAAGGGCATCGTTGGTGGCGATCAGCGGAATGCCCAGCCGCTGGCCCATGGCCTGCTGATGGGCCAGCCGTCGCCGGTCATCGCCATTGCAGGGCATCGTTGCGCCCAGCCACAGCGATCCGCGCGCACGCCACAACAGGCGGCGTAGCACGTCCTCGTCATCATCCCCGTCACCTGCCATGGCGATCAGCAGCAAGTCGTCGCAGAATTCGGCCAGATGCGCGAAAGTGAGCAGGCAATCTCCCTTGTCCGCCGCCCGGTTGCCCGCGCTCAGCATGCGGCACAACCGACCCCACCCGCGCCGATTGGCCGGATAGGCGACGATATCGGGCGTGCCATCACTGAACACCAGCCGCGCACCCACGATCAATTTGAAGTCGACCCCGTGGCCATGGAGCGCCCGTGCCTGTCCGTTCGCCTCGCGCAGGGCCGACCAGGCGCGCACCACCCCGGCCACGGTGTTGCGATCGGCAATTCCGATACCCGCATGGCCCAGGGCAATGGCCTGGGCGACCATGTCGCTGGGATGCGATGCGCCGCGCAGGAACGAATAATTGGTGGCGGCAACCAGTTCGGCAAAACCGGTCATGCGAACAGTCCGTGCATGTACCAGGCCGGATGCCGCTCTTCGTCTTCATAAAGGCCGTGGCGGAATATCCAGAAGCGCCGGCCCCGGCGATCTTCCACCCGGTAGTAATCGCGTGTCGGCGCACCGTGCGCGGGGTTACCATCGCGCGCGCGCCACCATTCCGATGCGATCCGTTCCGGCCCTTCGAAACGGCTCACCTCGTGCAGCGCCTTGCGCCAGCGAAATCGATGCGGCGGTCCGTCGGGCACTTCTGCGATCACCTGGATCGGCTGGGGCGGGTCGAACAGGTGCAGCGGGCGCAGCGGCGGATTGCCGGGCGGCGAGATCGCCCATTCGCCCTGGCCTTGCCTCTGGCCCACGGCGACCGCCGGCAGGGCGAGCTGGGCTTGTTCGGGGATATGGCTGTCGCGCGGGGAAAAGCGGCGCACCCGCCCGCGCCCCAGCTTGTTGCTGAGCCGGTCAACCAGTTCATCGACATCCTGCCCGGCGCGCGTGGCCCCGCCTTGCAGCCGCAGCTGGCTTGCCGCCAGCGGTTCGTGCGCGGGCACCATAAGGCGCACCATGTCGTAACCGAAACCGGGGTCGAGCGGATCGTCGAGCGTGTCGATCCGCTCGCGAAAGAGCCGCATCACCACCTTGGCATCGCGCGTCGCGGCGCCCGTTTCGACCGACAGCTGCCGGGTCATGCCATCGGCACGGAAGAACAGCGCCTCGAACCGCCGCCCGCCGTGGCCGCGCGCGCGCAGCGCCTCCATCGCCTGCCCCGCCAGATCAGCGAGCCGGTCGAGCACGTAAGAGGTCCGCGCAACAGGTTCGGCAAACCGACGATCAAATACCAGTGATGCCTCAACCGTCCGGAAAGTCAACGGGCTGGCTGCTTCGCCAGTCATCCGGCGCACCGCCTGAACCGCGCTTTCGCCGAACCGCGCGGCGATGGCGGCCAGCGGGCGGCGCGCGACATCCCCGATGGTGGGCAGGCCGGCCCGGCCGAGCGCGACTTCGCCTTCGCGACCCAGCCCCAGCGCCGCCACCGGCAGGCGCATCACCGCCGCGCGTTCATCGACAGCAGGTGCGCGCTGGAACCGCGCCAGCGCCAGCGCCGCCTCCGGCCCATAGGCAAAGGCCGCGCGCAGCCCCAGGCCGAACCGCTCCATCCGCGTTTCCACATCGGCCAGCAGCGCCCGCTCCCCCCCGAACAGATGGGTGCAGCCGGTCACGTCCAGCACCAGCGCATCGGTGCCGTCTATCGCCACATGCGGGGTATAGCGCGTGCAACCCTGAGCCAGACGGTCGAGTAGCACCGCATCGGCATGGGGATCATGATCGAAGACCAGCAGTTCGGGCACCGCGACGCGGGCGTCGGCCAGCCCCATGCCGGGACGCAAACCCAACTCCACCCCACCGCGATCGACCGCTGCCAGGCGCAGGGCGCCTTTGACCTTTTCCACCATGGCCAGCGGCGCATCAGGCGGAGCGGCGGCGCCCCTGCCGATCCGCGTCACCCGTTCGATGCTGAGCCACGGCAGCCATAGCGCCAGATAGCGGCGATTTGCGGAAGGCACGCTCGTCACGATTCCACTCCATTTGCCAGCGCATTCCCGCCGGCCCCGAACGCTGCCGCAGCAATTCGACCTCGATCATTCCATGACCCGGGGCATTGGCCGCCAGTGCGACCGAGGGAGCCGCCGACACATTCCACCGCGTGGTCGCAGCGCTGGGTGTCGGGACGGCGTTGATCCGCAGCATGAACAGGGTCACGCCCGATTTCTCGGCCGCCAGTGCCAGTCGCCGGCTCGCGGTCAGGGTTAGCAGCGGTGCCTTGCCCCAGCATTCCACCACCAGCGCGGCCAGGCCCGGGCAAGCGGCGGCATCAGCCGCGGCCTGCAACAGCATTCGATCGTCGGGCAGGACGGAAAGGATCAGCGCGCCTGGATCGCCGCCCAGTTCGGCCAGGCCGGGCATATAAAGCTGGCCCATGCCGCGTTCGCCGGCTTCCGTTCGCAGCCAGGCCAGGGCACCCGCCTTGACCCGCAAGGCCAGCATGGCGGCAAGACCCGCCGCACTGGCCGCATCATCGATGTCGGATGCGTAAAGTTCGTGCAGGCGGCCTTGCGCCAATCCATTCCTGAGCGCTTCGTCGAGATCGCTATTCCCGGTCGTGAAGACATGTTCCACGCGCGCAGCGCAGCCAAAATCGGCCTGCGCGACGTGACGCCGCAAGATATCGAGGGCAAGCGAATCGCTCATTTAGTTCTCTATATGTTCTAATTTCCGGCGGGCCAAGGCGCGCCGGAATATTCCGCTGACCGCAGTTCGATAATCGGTCGCTACGTGATTGCGGCGAGCCCAGGGCGAGCCGGGATCGCACAAGAACCAGCGCCTTGCCGCAGGAGGCAACGCCCCGTCCCCGTCATCGCGACACCGCCCCACAACGTACGCGACATCGACACCAGCGCCCATCCCAGCGCACGCCGCGCCTCCCTACCCCGTCATGCAGGGACGGCGGCAACTGCTCGCTGGACGAACATCCATTTTACCGCGCCTATGCGCGCCCCCGCAAGTGCGCGCACAGGTCGGGCATGATGTCCAAGGAACTTTCCGGTGCAAACGGGCTGCGCGGCCTCATTGCTGGAGCCTGGCTTGCGCCCGACTGCTACGATGTGCTCTCCACCGCGCTGCTGGAACTCGGCGGACGCTACGATCCCGCAGTGAACGCCTTCGGCATCGAACCGGGAGCGCTGAGCCAATGAGCATCGAGACTTTCGATGGAGCCGCCTTCGAATTTACCGTGCCCGTGCTCGTGGCAGGAGGCGGCGCCTGCGGATTGACTGCCGCGCTCGCGGCCGCAGAGGCCGGCGCGCAGGTGCTGGTGCTGGAGCGCGATCCCGTTCCGCTTGGCACGACCGCAATGTCAAGCGGACTGATCCCGGCCGCCGGCACGCGCGCGCAGCGGGCGGCGGGCATTACCGATGACAGCCCCGAGCGCTTCGCCGACGATCTGGTCGACAAGGTCGGCAACGCGCTCGATCGCGAACGGGCATTGCACGTCTGCGCGCAATCGACCGTCACGGTGGACTGGCTGATTGACGTGCACCACCTGCCGCTGACCCTGTTCGAGGCGGCGGGATCGTTGCCTGGCCACAGCCGTTCGCGGCTGCACGGCACACCCAACAGGACCGGCGAGGAATTGATGGCGAGCCTGCAGGATGCCGTGATCGCGGCGGGCGGTGACATAATGACCGACGCGCGGGTCAGCGCGCTGATCGTCGACGATGTGCGGCGGGTGCGTGGGGTCAAGGTCGATCGTCCCGATGGTTCCGTCGAGCGCATCGGATGCGACACGCTGATCCTCGCGACCTGCGGTTACGCGGCCAGCGAACGGTTGATCGCGCGGCATATCCCCGAAATCCAGGCCGCCGTCACGCACACGCACCCCGCATCACGCGGGGATGCACTGGCATGGGGCGAGGCAATGGGAGCCGCGACCGGCGACCTCACAGGCTATCAGGGCCACGGCAACCTGGCAGCGGGGCATGGATTGCTCGTGTCTTGGCTTTCGATCACTGAAGGCGGGTTCCAGGTCAACGCCGGGGGTGAACGATTCTCCGACGAAGGACTAGGTTATTCGGAACAGGCGACCCACGTCGCCGCGCAACCCGACGCGTTCGCTTGGACGATCTATGACCAGCGGGTCCATGCCGTGATGACGCCGATCGCCGAGTACCGTGATGTGGTGGCAGCAGGCGCGCTCCGGCATGCAGACGACATAGCCGATCTGGCGGAACAGATCCGCGTGCCTGAAGACATCCTCGCGCGCGAATTCGCCCTTATCGACGCAGCGATCGAGAGCGGCGAGCCCGACAGGTTCGGCCGCCGTTTTATCCCGACGCGACGCCTTGCCCCACCGTTCGTCGCGGTCAAGGTCAACGGAGCGCTATTTCACACGCAGGGCGGCCTCGAGGTTGATCATGATGCACGGGTGATGGCAACCGATGGCACGACCTTTCCCAACCTGTTCGCCGGTGGGGGCGCTGCGCGCGGTCTCTCCGGACCGACCGCGGCTGGCTATGTCGCGGGCAACGGGCTGATGACCGCAACGACGCTCGGGCGGCTCGCGGGTCAGGCCGCCGCGCAGCAGGTCCTTTCGCTGCATAACGGATCGCGACCGGCGTGAAGGCCACCCTGGGCGCTTATGACTGGTGGCCTTATCGCGACTGCCCCAGGATCGTGTGGCCAGGCGGTGCGCGAATCGCATTCTGGGTCGCCCCCAACATCGAATTCTACGGCCTGGCCCCACCCGCCGAGCCATCGCGATTATTCGCCATATGAGGACTGGCACGGTACGCGCGCTTCGAGATCCAGTCAGAAGCTCAGCCTGATAGTACCACCCCAAGTGCGCGGGTCGCCGGGCTGGCCGGCGATCAGGCCGACATTGCTGGGAGCGACCTGGAGAAGTTCGAAGTACTCCTCGTCGAAGGCATTGCGCACCCAGGCGTAGACGTCGAAGTTGTCGGTGCGGAAACCCGCGCGCAAGTTGAACAGCGCGTAGCCCCCGATCCAGGTGTAGGCAGACGGCGACGGGTTGGACGAGAAGCGCGAGCGATAATTGCCGTCGACGCCGAAATAGACCTCGCCCTCGCGGGCAAGCAGCGTGGCGGGCACGTTTGCTTCCGCGCCGAGCGAAGCGGACCATTTCGACACGCCGGGCAGGCGCTGGCCGGAAATGTCGCAGTTGGCAGGGCTCAAGCCGCCGGGTGTCCCGGGGGCGCTGGGCGTCTGGCCGGGCTGCGCGGTGGTGCCGCCGGAAAGTTCGGGCGGGCACGGCGCATCGATGAAGCGTACGTACTTGGCATCGGTGTAGGCGCCGCTGACATAGGCGTTGAACCGATCGCTCGGGCGGACCGAGAAATCGGCCTCGATGCCCTGCGACCGCACTTTGCCCGCGTTGGCCAGGTAGCCGCGCAGCACACCGAGTTGCCCGTTGGTGACGGTCGCCTGATAATCGCGGATGTCGGTGCGGAAGGCGGCGAGGTTAAGGGTGGCGCGCCGGTCCCAGAACTGCGTCTTCAGCCCCACCTCGAAATGGTTGACCGATTCTGGACGGATCGCGCCCGCTTCTGCGATGGGCACCCCAGCAGCATTGGTGGGCAGGCCGTTCTGGTTGATGCCGACCGTCTTGAAGCTCTTGGCATAGGTCGCATAGGCGAGCACCTGCGGCGCCAGTTCATAGCTGGCGGTGAGGTCGTAGCTCAGGTTCCAGTCGCTCGCTTCCGGGGCGCTCACCTGCGGCTGATAGACCCCGCAGCGCGCCGCCTGCACCGTTCCGGCAGGCGCCGGGCATGTGACGGGATTGCCCGCACCGTCGGTTACGCGGCGCTCGTAGAAGCCCGATTTCTTGTCATAGTTCACGCGCAGGCCCGGCTGGATTGTCAGCGCGTCGGTTACCTTCCAGCTCACCTGTCCGAAAAGCGCGAGGCTGGTCGATTTGAGAAACTGGGTATTGCTGGCGGTCAGTCCTTCGAGCACGCTGGGATCGAGGGCCAGAGCGCCGGTCAAATTCCAGCGGCTCGCCGCGGCGCCCTGCTGTTCGGTGCCCTGCGTATCGATGCGCTGTTTGAAAGCGAATGCGCCGAGTACGAAATCGAACCGGTCGCCGGTGTAGCTGTAACGCAGTTCCTGCGAATACTGATCCTGCTGCGACGGGTTCTGCGAACGCGAGACGATCGGCAGCCCTGTGAAGTCCCGATCGTTCTCCGGTCGCCAGTCCCAGAACCGCCAGGCAGTGATGGATGTCAGTGTCCCCTGCCCCAGATCCCAATTCGCGCGCAGCGAAACCCCGCCAATGTCGTTGCCGGCGTTCAGGCTGGCGTCGATATCGGTCAGGCGGTCGAAGGGATTGCGGCTGACGACCTGATAGTTCTGCAGTGCTGCCAGCGCTTCGTACTGCCGAGCGAGCGCCCGCTGGGTCAGCCCGGTACGCACGAAAACCGTACCGCAGCATTCCGGGTCCTGCTGACTGAAATCGCCCGCTAGCGTGATCGCCAGGTCGTCATTGGCTTGCCATAGCAACTGGCCACGCAGGCCGAGGTTGTCCTGCTCGTTGATGTACCGCTCGCTGGTGACGTTGTAGATCGTGCCCCGGCGACTGGTCGAGGATACCGCGATCCGCGCGGCCAAAGTGTCGGACAACGGGCCCGAGACGGCCGCCTTGGCCTGGCGGTAATCAAGATTGCCCACTGTCACCTCGGCCCTGGCCTCGAAATCGAAGGTCGGTTGATTGGTAGTGACGTTGATTGCGCCTGCCGTGGTGTTCTTGCCGTACAGCGTGCCCTGCGGCCCGCGCAGCACCTCGACCTGGGCGACGTCGAGGAAGTCGAACACCGCCGCCGCGACACGGGCGTTGTAGACATCGTCAACGTAGATGCCGACGCCCTGCTCGAACCCATCGCTGGTGAGGCCGAACGGCACGCCCAATCCGCGAATGTTGACCGACGTGTTGCGCGGGTTGGAGGAATAGACCTGCAGCGTCGGTGCAAGCTGTTGAAGACGCTGGATATTGAACGTGCCAGTTGCCTCGATCGCAGCGGCATCGACGACCGAGATCGCCAGCGGCACGTCCTGCGCGGTTTCTTGTCGGCGACGGGCGGTAACGATGATCGCGCCGGCATCGTCAGCCGCCGCGGTCGGATCGTCGGTAAAGGTATCGGCCCGCGTTGGCGAAGTAACACCACCTGGGTCGGGGGCGGCGTAAGCCGGATCGGAAAGCGCGGTGAGGGAGGCTGCGGCAACGCCCGCCAAAAGGCAGGTACGCGGAGTCATCGTCATATCCTTCAGTGAGGGTAGCGATGCCTCCGGTTGTCCGGTCGGCTTCTTGAAGAGGTAATTTCAGTAAAACGAAGGCTGACCGGATCAGCCGGCTTTAATCCTCCGCTTCTCGGTCACGTCGATCTGCACAACGCGGCCTTCGTGAACGGTCAGGGCGACGGTGCCAAACCGCAGCCCGGCTAGTGCCTCGCGCACGCTTGCCAGGCTTTCGTCAAGCAGCCGCTGGGCGTCGTCGGGCATCGGGGAAGCCTCCGCTGGTTGAAAGGTCATGCCGCCACCTTCTCGGCCGAAAACACGCGAAAACGCTTGAGTGCGAGCGTGATCGTTTCGCCCAGTGCGGGCGGCTTGACGCCGGAATCGATGTCGACCTCGATCACGCTGTCGAGGCTCGGAACCTTGGCTTCGATCCGCCACTGGCCGCCGCGGCGGTAAACCGCGCCCACGACAACGGGCAGTGTCCCAGGACGTTCGGCACTGACAATCTCTGCATCATGCGGGCGAAAGTCGATCCGCGCTGGACCATCAAATAACGGGCCTGGATCGACCGCCAGCGTATGGTCGGCGATGACGATCTTGCCGCCGTTTACCTGCACCGGCAGGCTGTTCGTATCGCCGACGAAGCGGGACACGAAACTGCTGCGCGGGGCCATGTAAATCTCTTCTGGAGTGCCGACCTGTTCGATCACCCCGTGATCCATCACCACCACCCTGTCGGCCAGTTCCAGTGCTTCTTCCTGGTCGTGGGTGACGAAGATCGAGGTGAGGCCCATCCTGTCGTGAAGCTGGCGCAGCCAGCGGCGCAGTTCCTTGCGGACCTTTGCGTCGAGCGCCCCGAAAGGTTCGTCCAGGAGGAGCAGCTGTGGTTCCACCGCCAGCGCACGGGCCAGCGCGATCCGCTGACGCTGGCCGCCGGAAAGCTGCGCCGGATAGCGCGATCCGAGATCGCCCAGTTGCACTAGTTCGAGCAGTTCCTGTGCACGTGCCGCGATCTGCGCCTTGGCCGGGCGCAAGGCGCGTTTCCTCACCGAAAGGCCAAAGCCGATGTTCTCTGCCACCGTCATATGCTTGAACAGGGCATAGTGCTGAAACACGAATCCGACCTTGCGGTCCGCCACCTTGAGGTCGGTCACGTCATCGCCGTTGAACGCCACGCGCCCGGCGTCAGGAAAGGCAAGCCCGGCGATGATCCGCAGCAGCGTCGTCTTGCCCGAACCTGATGGACCAAGCAGCGCCAGGAACTCGCCATCCCGTACTTCCAGGCTGACATCGCGCAGCGCGGCATAGTCGCCGAAGGTCTTGGTTATATGATCGAGCCTGATCATGCCCGCGTGCTCCCGTGAGAATATCCAACGCGCCATTCGAGCAGCGACTTGAGCGCCAGCGTCAGCAGCGCCAGCAGCGCCAGCAGCGACGCGACCGCGAAGGCGGCGACGAAGTTGTATTCGTTGTAGAGAATCTCGACATGCAGCGGCATCGTGTTGGTGAGACCGCGCAAGTGCCCGGACACGACCGAGACCGCGCCGAATTCGCCCATTGCCCGCGCGTTGCACAAGAGCACGCCGTAGAGCAGGCCCCAGCGGATGTTGGGCAGGGTCACGCGCCAGAACGTCTGGAATCCGCTCGCGCCCAACGACAGCGCCGCCTCCTCGTCGTCGCGGCCCTGTTCCTGCATTAGCGGGATCAGCTCGCGCGCGACGAACGGGAAGGTGACGAAGATCGTCGCCAGCACGATCCCGGGCACGGCGAAGATGATCTGGATGTCGCGTTCCGCCAGCCACGGGCCGAACCAGCCCTGCGCGCCGAACAGCAGGACATAGACCAGCCCCGCCACCACGGGCGACACCGAGAAGGGCAGGTCGATGAAAGTGACGAGCACGCTCTTGCCGGGGAAATCGACCTTGGCGATCGCCCAGGCGGCAGCCACGCCGAACACGATGTTGAGCGGCACACTGATCGCCGCGACCAGCAGGGTCAGCCGGATCGCCGCGACCGCGTCGGGTTCCACCAGCGCCTCGGCGAATACGCCGAACCCGCGCGAAAGCGCCTCGGTAAAGACTGCCAGCAGCGGCAGCAGCAGGAACAGCAGCAGGAACGACAGCGCGGCGAGCAGCAGCGCAGGGTTGCCCACGCCGCGGCGCGGGGTGTCGGTGGTGCCGATCATGTGCCCATCCTCCGCCTGCTCCAGGCCTGGATCAGGTTGATCAGCAGCAGCATCGCGAACGAGACCAGCAGCATCACCGTCGCGATCGCGGTGGCGGCGGCATAGTCGTATTGTTCGAGCTGTGTGACGATCAGCAGTGGTGCGATTTCGGAGCGGAACGGCATGTTGCCGGCGATGAAGATGACCGATCCGTATTCGCCGATGCCGCGCGCCAGCGCGAGCGCGAAGCCGGTGAGAAGCGCAGGCAGGATCGCGGGCAGGATTACCCGCGCGAAAACCTGGAAGGCATTGGCGCCTAGCGACAGCGCGGCTTCCTCGACCTCCGCACCCAGGTCCGCCAGCACCGGCTCGACCGTGCGCACGACGAACGGCAGGCCGATGAAGATCAGCGCGACTGTTATGCCGATCGGGTTGTACGCGACCTCGACCCCCAACGGAACCAGCACGCTGCCAAGCCAGCCGTTGGGCGCATAGAGCGCGGTGAGCGCGATACCCGCCACCGCGGTCGGCAGGGCGAAGGGCAGGTCGATCAAAGCATCGAACAGGCGCTTGCCCGGAAAGTCGTAACGCACGAACACCCAGGCGACGAGCAGCCCGAAGACCGCGTTGACCATTGCCGCCGCCAGCGCCGTGCCGAAACTGACCCGGTAGGCAGCGAGCGCGCGTTCGGAAAAACCCGCCGCGAGAAACTCCGTCAACCCCATTCCTGCGCTGCGGACGAAGATCGTGCTCAGCGGCAGCAGGACGATCAGCCCCAACCACACCAGCGTAATTCCCATCGTCAGCCCGAAGCCGGGAATGACCGGCCGCCCCGGTCTTCGCCGCGTGGGAGCGTTGGGATGCATCTGCAACGGTGTGCTCAACGCGATGGCCATGGCGCGCTCACTCAGCGGCTCTGGCGCGTGAAGATACGGTCGAATACCGCGCCATCGGCGAAAAACCGATCTTGCGCGGCACGCCAGCCGCCAAACTCACCATCAATGGTCACCAGGTTGATGTCGGGAAACTGGCTCGCATATTTGACTTTGGCCGCCTCGCCAGTCGGGCGGTAGTAATGCTTGCCAATCAGATCCTGTGCCTCGGGCGTGTAAAGGAACTCGAGATAAGCCTTGGCGACCGCCCCGGTGTTTCTGCGCGCGACGTTGGCATCCACGACCGCCACTGACGGTTCAGCCAGAATCGAGATCGACGGGACCACGATTTCAAACTTGTCGGTGCCCAATTCCTTGCGCGCGAGAAACGCTTCGTTCTCCCACGCCAGCAGCACATCGCCAATGCCGCGCTCGGCAAAGGTGGTGGTCGATCCGCGCGCCCCGCTGTCGAGCACCGGGACGTTGGCATAGAGCCGCCGCACGAACCGCTCGGCCGCCGCATCGCTGCCGCTTGTCGCCTTGGCATAGGCCCAGGCAGCGAGGAAATTCCACCGCGCGCCGCCGCTGGTCTTCGGATTGGGGGTGATGACCTCCACCCCCGGCTTCACCAGGTCGTTCCAGTCGCGGATCCCCTCCGGATTGCCCGCGCGGACAAGGAATACGATGGTCGAAGTATATGGCGCGCTGTTTTGAGGCAGGTCGCGCTGCCAGTCGCCACGCATCCGGTCCGTGTTGGCGGCGATCTCGTCGATGTCATATGCAAGCGCGAGGGTCACGACGTCGGCCGCAAGCCCGTCGATTACAGCGCGCGCCTGTTTGCCCGATCCACCATGGCTCATGTTGATAGTGAGATCCTGGCCCGTTTCCCGCTTCCACTGCGCGATGAAGCGCGGGTTTATGTCGTCGTACAGCTCGCGCGTGGGATCATAGGAAACATTGAGCAGCTCGACCGCGTTCGGGTCACGCGATCCGTCGGAGCAAGCCGCCCCCGCAAGAGCGAGCGCAGCCGCAACCGCCACAAGCGCACGCTGAAGCTTCGTAGGAGCCATCCACCATCTCCGGTACCGCGGTCCATACCAGCGGCCGTTTCACCTTTTACCTATCGGGATAGTGGGGTTTAAGGAAGATAGATTTTCTACGCCTATCCAGCGCGCCGTTCGTCCGCGCGCGCCGGCATGCCATAAGGGCTGTCACGCAAGGCATCGGCGAGAGTGCGCGAATCAAGCACGCGCCGGCTGGCGTCATAGGCCCGGCCAAACTCGCGGCGGATTTCGCAGGTTGCCTCGCTCACGCAATCCTCGCAGCGGCGATAGGATTGACGCGAAAGGCACGGAAGCGGCGCCAGTGGCCCTTCAAACAACCGAAGAACTTCGCCGAAACTAACGGTATCCGCAGGGCGCAGCATGGCATATCCGCCACTTTTCCCACGGCGACTGTCGAGGATGCCGGCTTTCTTGAGGTCGAGGAGAATCTGCTCCAGGAACTTATGCGGAATGGCATGCGTGCGCGCGATTTCCGCGCTTGTCACCGCCTCCCCCTCTGTGGCCGAAGCGATTACGAGCAGTGCGCGGAAAGCGTAACGAGCCTTGTTGGAAATCATCACATTCCCCACTTAATCTATCGGCTTTAACATAATCGCGGTTCGCGTGCAACCTCACCAGGCCAGCAGGACCGCGAACGCGGCCGTCGCAACCACGATCGACACGAAGGTGAGGGGTGAGCCGAGGCGCGCGAAATCGCTGAATCGATAACCGCCCGCCCCCATGACCACCGCGTTGTTGTGGTGTCCGAAAGGCGTGAGAAAATCGAGCGAAGCGCCGATCGCGACCGCGATCAGCAGGGGTTCCGCCGGCATCCCCGTCCGCGCCGCCAGGCCCACCGCGATCGGGCTCAGCACAATTGCGGTCGACACATTGTCCACAAACGGCGTGATCGTAACGGCCAGCATTAACATCACGATGATGATCACCAGTGGCTGACGCGCGGGAAGCCATTCCGCGATTCCGTCGGCTATCATCCTGGCTGCTCCCGTCTCGGAAACGGCGGCGCCGAGCGGAATCATGCAGGCGAGCAGGATCACGATCGTCCAGTTGACGTCTTGCAGCGCGCCGCGCAGCGCCAGTTGGCCGGTCAACGTCATTACCAGGATCACTGCCCCGAACGCGATCTCTGTCGGCAGCAGGCCCAGGGCGGTAGCCAACACGCCAAGTGCGAACGTGGCGATCCCCGCCAAAGCCCCCCGCCCGGGCCGAGCCGTTCGGCGGGGCGACAAGGCGAGCAGCCCACACTCCGCCGCCAGCCGACGCATGTCGTCCCGCTCGCCCGCCAGCAAGAGCACATCGCCCATTGCCAACTGGACATCGGCCAGTCGCCCCTCGATGCGCCCCCGCCGACTGGCCACCGCCAGCACCGCGAGATCGGATTGCGCGTGGCCAGCAAGATCTTCCACCCGCGAACCGAGCAGTAGGCTGTCGGGCATCACGACGAACTCAAGGGTCGCCTGGTCCGGTGTGGCGTTCCCGCCATTGACGAACTGGAGGTCTTCCGCCTCCTCCAGTTCATCGAGCAGCGTCAGGTGGCCTTCGATAACGAGCACGTCCCCCGCCGCGACGACGATGTCCCCCCGGCGCGCAAACACGTGGGCGCGATTGCGGATGACGGCATGAACAGCGATGCCCTGCGCGCGCTCCAGATCAGGCAGATGCATCCCGATCAGGGTTGACCCCGGCGTGACGACCCGCTCGACCACGTATTCGAACGGGCCGCCATCATGTGCATCACCCGCCCCCGCCGAAGCGCCAGCGAACACCCGCGGCGCGAGCACCACCAGCAGCAGCAGGCCAACCAGCGCGACAGGGCCACCGACCAGCGCCAGCTCGAAATAGGCGAGCGAGCGCCCGGTTTCTTCGACCACCCATTCGTTCACCACAAGGTTCGCGGGCGTACCGGTGAGGGAACACATTCCGCCGAGCAGCGTCGCGAAGGAAAGAGCCATCAAGACCTTCGCTGGCGCGATCCCCAGCCGCGTGCACACGGACATGGCCACCGGAAACACCAGCGCGAGCGCCCCGATGTTGTTCATGAACACCGATATGGCAGCAGCCAGACCACCCAGCAGGAGGATCACGGTCCGTTCGTCTGGCGCCGCAGCGATGACCCGACGGGCGAAACCGTCCATTACGCGCGTCTTGGCCAGCACTCCCGCGATCAGCAGCACCTCGATCACGGTTATCACCGCTGGGCTTGAAAACCCTCCGAATACCGATTGCACAGGCACCACGCCAACTGCGAAGGCTGCCGCCAGGCCAGTGATCGCGACCGCCTCGACCTTGAACCGCTCCGATGCGTAGGCAACCAGCATGGCCAAGAGAATCGCGATGATCGCGCCCTGTTCGAAAGTCATCGTGGCCACTCGCCGGACATTTCGCTCAAGTCGCGCAAAAAGCCGGGCTGGACAAGCGCGCTGGTTGCGATGCCGGCGCGGCTAGGTGTGGCCGGGATTCGCAGTCAGGCGGCCATCCCTGGCCACGGGGGTCAACGATCCGGCGGCCCGTAATAGCCGAACCCGGCACGCGCGCGATCCAACCGCTCGCGCGAAACAGGATCGATCTTTTCCTGCCAGGTGGCTCTTGCGTTCACGAGATCGCTCGCTCGGATAACCAGCGGCTCCCACACCCGATTGCCGCGCGTGTCGATCAGGTTGAGGCGCATTTCCGGATCGGGCAAGGTGGTGTCGATCTCGATTGCGCCGAAATTGCAATCACCGACATAAACTTCACGGATCCGCATCTCTGGTCGCCGATCAAGCCAGTTCGTGCGCGTATCCTGCGCCAGTGGCGAACTGACCAGCTCGTACAAGTCATATCCGCCCTGATCGGAGCGGGGAATCGCGTTGCATTCGCCGACGTGGGTGTCGCCAGAAAGCAGCACGACGCCCTTGATCTCTTCATCCCGGATGAAATCGAACAGGGAATCGCGTTCATGAAGATAAGCCGACCAGGCATCTCCTTGTGGCCCCTTCGCGCTCGACCACCCACTGCCGCACGCGACCAGCTTGAACGCAGCGCGGCTTTCCCGCAGCCTCGTTTTGAGCCAGGCGAGTTGCCCGGCCCCCAGCATCGTCTTGCCGGGACCGTCGGGATGCTGCGCAGGATCGCGATGCCAGCGCCCATCAAGCATGAACAGGTCGACCGCGCCATGACTGAAGTCGTAGAATACGCCGGTCACATCCGCCAGCCCGCCAGCCGGATTCGCCCAGTGCTTGCGAAACGAGGCAAGCGCGGCGTCTTTCGCGGGATTGGTCCGATCCTGATCGTTCAGCGCGTAATCGTGATCGTCCCATATCGCCAGGTTAGGCACCGAGTGCAGCAGCGGCTGAAGGTTGGGCACGCTCCGCTGCCAACGGTACATCTCGTCCATGATCCGAGGCTCGAGTGTATCGTGATAGACATTGTCGCCCAGCCACAGAAACACGTCGGGCCGCCAGGCGATGACGGCGTCCCAGATTGGTTGCACGCGGTGCGCCTGGATGCGCGCGCAACTGCCGAAGGCGAGGCGCAGCTTGCCCCTTGTGCCCGAACGCGGCGCGGTACGAACGGCGAACGGCGGTTGATCCTGCAGATACCGATCGGGTTCGCCAGCCAGCAGCGGTCGGTAGTAATACGTCGTTTCTGGGTCGAGATCGCTCAGCGTGACAAGCGCGGTGTAATCGCCGTCCACCGTCGCCTCCACCGGCGCGGAGCGAACGGCGCCGGCGAGGTTCGGGTCCGTACCGTACTCGATCGACAGGGGTACGGGCGCGCTCGCCCGCATCCACAAGGTGACCGTGTCCGGGCCGACAGCGCCGACCATCGGCCCCTGCATCAACCGATAATACCCGGTAATCGATTGCGCGCGTGCCCAGGCCGCCTGGATCAGCGCGCCGCCAGCGGCCAACAAGCCGATCGCATTTCTCCGCGACAGAGCCATGGCATTGGTCCTTTCGAAGCGGTTAGGGGTCAATCACGATGGCGCGGAAATCGTTGACATTGGTACGGGTGGGACCGGTCACCACCAGATCGCCCAACGCCGAGAAAAAGGCATGAGCGTTGTTCATTCGCAGGTATTCGGCCGGATCGAGACCCAATGCGGCCGCCCGGGCCAGGGTGTCGGGGGTGACAATCGCCCCGGCATTATCCTCGGTTCCGTCGATACCGTCGGTATCGCAGGCGATCGCGGAGATCCCCCGTGCACCATCGAGCGCAATGGCGAGCCCCAGCAGATATTCCAGGTTACGCCCGCCCCGCCCGTCGCGATTGGTGACGGTGACGGTCGTTTCTCCGCCCGAAATTATGACCCGTGCTTCGCCGCTTGTCGCGAGGCGACGCGCGAGCGCGGCATGCCCCGCGCCGAGATGCCGCGCCTCCGCCTGAAGATGGTCGCCCAGATCGGTGACCTTGTAGCCATGTTGGGCGGCATAGGTCGCCGCCGCGGCGAGCGCGTCCCGCGCCTTGGCCAGTGTGATCACTTCGCCCCCTGCCAGGCCGAGCGCGTCGGCCGGCGGCGTCTCGTTGGCGGGATCGTCGAGCGCGCCGGCAACGGATTCCGGGCAGTCGATCCGGTACCGCTTGATGATGTCGCGCGCCTCAGCCAGGGTCGTGTGGTCGGCAACCGTAGGTCCGCTGGCAACGAACGAGGGATCGTCGCCCGGCACATCGGAAATGAGCCAGGTCGTTACCTGCGCGGGCGCTGCCGCCACCGCCAGCCGCCCACCCTTGATCCGCGACAGATGCTTGCGGACGCAGTTGATCTCGCCAATCGTGGCGCCCGAGCGGAGCAGCGACTGGGTCACCACCTGCTTGTCGGCCAATGTGACCCCCGGTGCCGGCATCGACATCAGGGCCGAACCGCCACCCGAAACCAGCATCAGCAACCGGTCGCGCCGCCCGAGCGCGCTGGCCAGTTCCATCGCGCGGTTGGCCGCCGCCGTGCTCACGGTGTCGGGCACGGGATGCCCGGCCTCCATCAGCTCGAAGTGGGGTGGAAGCCGGTGCGGCGGTCCCGCATGGCCCGATCGGGTTATAACCAGCCCATCACAGGGGCCGTCGATCCGGGCCGCCGCAGTCGCTGCCATGGCCGCCGCGCCCTTGCCAAGCGCAATGACGAGCGTACGGCCGTCGACCGCCCGGTCGAGGCGGGCCGGCATGCACGCCTCGGCGGACACCGAACGAACTACTTCGCGAAACAGGTTCAGCAGGATCTGACGAACCGCCTGGTCCGGCGATCTCGCATGAGCGGTGTCAATCATTCGCCCGCAACCTCGACTGGAGGGACGCGCGTCGCCAGTACCTCGCGCGTGGGGCGGTTTATCGACCATAGCATCCGCGCGTCGGGATCCCAGTCGATCGCCTGGCCGTTGCTGCCCAACGGCAGGGTCGCCACATGGACAAGCTGCGAGCCGGCTTGCGGCAACTTCAGCACGTAGACCTCGGGAAGGTCATGGCCGGTAACATAGAGAAGGCCGTCCGCCCCCCATGCCCCGCCCGAGCTGGAATAGGGCTTCATCCGGTCGAGGACGCTGGCAGGGAACAGCCAGGCCCCCTGCTCGCGAAAATCCGCGTCCAATCGCACCATTGTGGTCAGTCGATGATCGCGGCCCGCTTCACCCCCGCGACCGTCATAATTGGCAAATGTGGCCCACCAGCTCCCGTCATGCCAGTCGAGCCAGGTCAGCGATCCACGCCCGGGCCCCAGGCTTCGGCTCCGGACATGGGCCAGCGGCGCAAGAGAGAACCATTCGACCGAACTGGTCATTGGCGTTGCGGGATAGTTGGAGGCGGCGCAGACCAACTCCTTCGCCACCACCGCGCAACTGTTCATGTGGATGAATTGGGCCGGTTCGCCCTGCCAGGCATCGACCCGTTCGCCGGTCCGCTTGTCGTATTTCCCGATGGCGCTGTTGGCATTGACATAGACATGTTCGCCATCGGCGGCCACGCCCTGGCGTGCCTCGTCTGCCACGAAGCGCGCCACCACGTCGGGCGAGGGGGCGGGCGCGGCCAGCGCCGCGGCGGAAAGCATTGCAAGGATTGTCATAGCAGGATGAAGCTCAGCAGATAAACGGTCGTGATGCCGGTTAGCCCTTGCACGAGCGTGGCGGCGGTAAAGGCGCGATAGGCGAGTGACAGCGGCATGCGGCTGAACTGTGACACAACCCAGAAAAAACTGTCGTTGACGTGGCTGACGGTCATCGCCCCCGCCCCGATCGCGAGCACCAGCAGCACCCGCCCCATGTCGCTGTCGAAGCCGAGATCGCCCAGCATCGGCGCGAACATGGCCGAGGTGGTCACCAGCGCCACGGTGGTCGATCCCTGGGCGCTCTTGAGACCTGCCGCGATCAGAAATGGGGCGAGCAGGCCAAGATTGTAAGTAACCAGCGCCTCGCTGATTGTGGTGCCGAGCGGGGTCGCCTTCAGCACCGCGCCGAATGCCCCGCCCGCGCCGGTAATGGCGATAATCGGCGCTGCCGCGACTAGACCGTCGGTGGTATGGCGCCCGAACTGCCCGGCCCGCTCACCACGCGGCAACAATTTGACGGCGGCGCCAAGGCCAACGAGCAGCGCGACCATCGGATGCCCGACGAACCGCGCGGCCGCCGCAAGGGCTCCCTCGCCCAGCGGAGCGGTCGGGAAAGCGGCGACCGAGCCCAGGCATATCAGCGCGATCGGCACGAAGATCGGCGCAAAGGCGGCCAGCGCGCCGGGCCGGGCCCGTTGCTCGGCGAACGCCTCGGGCGCGGCGGGAAGCGGCGTATCCACCAGCGCCACCTCGCGGCCGAGATACCGATTACCCCACGCCATCCCGGCGAGCGCGGTCATTAGCCCCACGACCAGCCCGACCCCGATCAGGAGGCCAAGGTTGGCGAGCCCGAGGTTGCCCGCCGCCGCCAGCGGGCCGGGCGTGGGCGGGACAAAAGTATGCGTCGCATAGAGTCCCGTCGCCAAAGCCACGCTCATGGCCACGGTCGGCACGCGCATCCGCTCCGCCATCGCGTTCTTGAGCGAATTGAGGATGACGTACCCTGAATCGCAGAACACCGGGATCGAGACGATATAGCCGATGAGGCTCATGCACAAAGTCGGGAAACGATTGCCGAGGAGCCGGATCACCGTCTCGGCCATCGTGATCGCCGCACCGCTGCGTTCCAGGATAACCCCGATCACGGTGCCCAGCAGGATGACGATCCCGATCGAGCCGAGAATTGCACCGAACCCTTCGCCAACCAGCCCCGGCAACTCCGCCAGCGGCAGCCCATAAGCGATGCCGCCAAGCAGAGCGGCCGCGACAAGCGCGAGGAACGGGTGCAGCTTCCACCGCGCAGTCGCGAGCACGATGAACGCGACCAGCGCGAGAAGGATCAGGACGAGCATCATGCGACCAGCCTACTCCCTTGCCGACCGGGGAACCAACCGCGCCTAGAAATTTGCACTCACGCCGAAATTGAAGGTCGGGCCATAGCGCTCCTCGGCCAGTCGGCGCGCACGGATGCCCTGAAATTCATTACGCGACGTCGTGGTGAAGTTGGAAACCGATCCGAACACCTCGAACGCCTCGGTAATGCGATAGCTCGCCTTGGCATCCCACTGGGTTCGGCGGTCGAAGTAGATATCCTCGTCGGCATCGCCGCCGATTGCTTCGAGGTAAGGGGAACGATGGCTGAGCGCCACGCGCGCCTCGAACGGGCCGCGTTCGTAGAACAGCGCTGCGTTGGCGATCCATTTCGACTGGCGGAAGAAGGGAATGTTCTCGTCCTCGCGCCCGAACACGTCGACCCGTGACTTGACGTAGGTGCCGTTGAGCGAGAAACCCAGCCCGTCCAGCGGTGCGGGCAGCATGGCGAAACGATACTGCACGTTCGCCTCGATGCCCAGCAACCAGCCACTGTCGGCATTTTCCGGCCTCGTCAGTTCATCAAGATCGACGCCGTTGAAGGTCACGTCGAAGATGGTACGATTGAAGATCGGGTTCTTGATCCGCTTGTAGAACAGCGCCGCGGACACGATGCTCTCGCTATCGGGATAGAATTCGGCCGACAGGTCCAGACCCATCGCGCGGAAAGGCTGCAAGTCGGGGTTCCCCGCCTCGCCTTCGCCATCCTCTGCCGCGAAGGTGGGCACCGATTGGTCGTAGTTTGGCCGTCCGATGGTGTTGGTCCAGGCCGCGCGCACTTGCCAGTCGGAGTTTGGCGCGTACTTCAGGTGCAGGCCGGGCAACACGTCGGTATAGGTGTTGCGCCCAGTAAGCGGCGTGATGTCGCTCGGCTCAAGATCACCGTCGCCGTCGGCATCGAACACAGCGAATGCGCCATAACGCGCGTCGGTGTGTTCCACCCGCAACCCGCCGAGCACGGTGAGCGCGCCAAGTTCCGCGCTTCCCATCACGTATCCCGCGTAAATCTTCTCATCGATCGTGTAATCGAGATTGAATTCATTCTCGAGCGTCACTTCGCCGTTCAGTCGGAAAAGCGTGGGATCCGCGTTGAACAGGTCGATAATGCCAGGATAACTGAAGGTTGGGCCAAACGGATAGCCGCCAAAGAAGTTTGCTGGTTCGGGCAAGGCCAGCCCGAGGTCGGCGAGATCGACATTGCGCGTCACATCGAAGCGCGAACGGCTGACGTCACGATCCTTGTTGCGATCGATGAACTTGCCGCCAATCTTGACGAACGCGGGTTGCTCACTGGCGAAATCGAACTGGAGGTCGACTTTAACCGCGTTCAGCTTTTCCACGATGTCCTCGGTCCGGAAGAACGCCCGGCGAAAACGAAAATCGTTGGGGTCGAAATAAAGCGGGTCGATATTGGTGAACTCCACCCGCGGCCCGCCCAGCTCGATTGCGCTGCCGAGATCGGATCGGCTCTGAAATTCCACATCGTTGCGGACCGGCGTGATCTCCTCCGCCCGGCCATGGGTATAATTGAAGCTCAGCGTCGTATTCCCGCCGAACACGATCTCGCCCCCGGGCGAGATGTTGTAAATGGTCTGCGTCTGCTCGTTCTGGCGAAATTCGCGGAAAGCAACGCCCTCGTCGTAGCTGAACTGGTTAGGGCCCACGCGGGTCTGCGTACCCTCGCCAAATTCGAAGTCGAGCTGATCACGCCCTTCCTTGTCCGTGTACTCGGTGTAGATATTCCGCAGGTACAGCTTCAGGCTGTCACTGGGCTGGTATTCCAGGTTCAGGATGCCGCCGATCCGCTCCCGCACGATCTCGTAATCGAACAGGCGTATCTGGTTGGGCGCGAAGGTCCCCGGCTCGATCTCGGCCCAGCCCAGCGCTTCGTAAAGGTCGCTGTCGAACGGGCGGCGATTGTAGCTGGCCGCGATCACCACTCCAAAATCATCGTTCTGCCCAAACTTCGCGCCGTAGCTGGCGCTCCCGCCATATCCCAGGCGATCAGCTTTCTTGTTGTAGGTGCCCCGCACGCTGGCAAAGAAGAAATCGTCGGGGCGGTCGAACGCCGACGGCGTGACGATGTTGATATTCCCGCCGACTGCGTTCGCATCCATGTCGGGTGTTACCGCCTTGACCACCTCGATCGCGGCGACCAGGTCCGATGGCAGTGTGTCGAGCGAGACGCGACGCCCCTCCGCCTCGGGAGCGCCGACCAGATTGCCGTCGACGGTCACATCGTTGAGGTTGGGATCGACGCCGCGGATGACCGCGTAACGCGGTTCGCCTTGGTCGAGCTGAGTGGAAACACCAGGCAGGCGTTGGATGGCTTCGGCCGGGTTGTAGTCGGGCAGTTTGCCCACGTTATCGGAAGACACGGCGTCGATAATGGTGGGCGCTTCACGCTTGCGTTCCAAAGCCTGCTGGCGCGATGCGCGCGAGCCGGTGACGATGATTTCTTCACTGGTGCCAGCTTGTGGCCCGGCGGCGTCCTGAGCCAGCACCGGGGCGGCGGTTGCGACCGAGGCAAGCAGCGCGGCGCGGATCATGGCGCGGGCGACCCGCTGTTCGCGGCTGACTGTCGAAGTGGCCATCGTTCTCTCCCATGTTTCAGCGCGCGTTTTTTCCGAATCTCGATGCGTCCGAATTCGCCGCTGCATCTCCCAGATGACGGCCGCATGACGCAGCGAATAGCCCGCGCGATGGAACATTGTGTTGCGCCAGATGGAACGATATCCTGCGATGCGGGAGAACACGCGCGATGATCGAACTCAACGACCTGCTGACTTTCACGCGTGTGGTCGAGCTGGAGAGCATCACGCGCGCGGCTCGCTCGCTTGGCTGCCCGAAATCGAGCGTGAGCCGTAAGGTCTCGCGCCTGGAGGAGCACCTCGGTGCCCAGCTCCTGCGTCGCAGCACGCACAGCGTTTCGCCGACCGAGCAGGGGTTGATCTTCTTCGAATACAGCCGCCGCTGCATTGGCGTGCTGCGCGACGGCGAACGCGCTGTGCAGGTACAGCACAACTCGCCCCAGGGGGTGTTGCGGATCGCGGTGCCGCACGAACTCGACCGCTCGATGCTGGGGCCGCTGCTGACCGACTATCTCGAAACATATCCCGACGTGCGCTTGGTCAGCGTGCTCGCCGACGAACAGGTCGACTTGCTGAAGGGCGGATTCGACCTGGCGATCATTGCGGGGCGCCTGCCCCAAGCCGAATCCTCTTTGCTCGCCACCAAGCTGGGCGCGAGCGAGCATGGCATCTACGCCGCGCCCGGATATGTCGAACGCAACGGCATGCCGCAGAGCCATGTCGACCTGCCCCGGTTCGACCTGCTCGCCTGGGGCACCGTTGACGCGCGCGCGCACTGGGACATGACCTGCGGGGATGATGAGGTGCGGGTCGAATTCCGGCCGCGCCTGACCTGCAACGACATGATGCTGCTGCGCCAGGCGGTGCTGTCCGGGCTTGGCATCGCGGCCCTCCCCGACTTCATCTGCAAGCGCGACCTGGCGCGCGGCGCGATGGTGGAAATCCTGCCCCGCTGGCGGACCCCGGGGACATCATTCTACGCCGTGTTCCCCCAACACGAGGTAATCCCGATGCGCGTGCGTGCTTTCGTGGATTTCCTCACCGAACGACTGCGGCCAAACCTGTCATGGGAATTGCCAGTACCCCGCCACTCCGTGCTGGCGGAGTCCCTCGCCTAGGCCAGGGATTTGCCTGGTAGCCGGAATTCGGTTCAATCTTTCACCTCCGCCACGCACGGAGCACCGTCGGGCCCAGTCGTACCGGTACAGCGCCGGTCTGGGCCGGTGACCTCCGCCAGCGTGCGGATGCGCTTGGTGCCGTCACCAGCGCGAACAAGCTCGAACCCGTCGTACAGGCGCCCGGTCGCGGTAAAGGCCCGCAGGACCAGCCGGTCCGCCTCGACATCGATGCGCTGGTAGAGTTGCGTGTCCTCGGCCACTCGGTCGGGCTGGGTCGCGGACCGGCTGTTGAGGCCATACATCTTCGCGCCGGTCACCGACACGAGATAGACCGGCCCCTGTGCCGCGCCTTCGGCCCGGGCCGCGGCACTGGCTGCGCGCCCCGCCTCGCTGGTCAGGCGGCCATAGCAATGGTCGTGACCCTGGAGGACGAGGTCGATGTTGCGCCGCTCGAACACCGGCCTCCACTGTGCTTTCAGTTCGGCCGTGTCTTCGGGACGCGCGCAGGTGAAGATCGGCTGGTGGAACAGCGCCACGGTCCAGAGATTGGGGTTGTCCGCCAGCAGCCCATCGAGCCAGGCCACCTGGCTGTCCATCGCGCCCAGGTCGATCGCGGCGGTGCCATCGAGCACGATGAACCGCACGCCCTGATAATCCACCGAATAGGTTGTCGCCTTGGCCGCTTCTGCGCCATTTGTCGGGAGCGCGAAGCTCAACGGCCAGTGCGGCCCCAGCAGCCGAGTCTCGCTTCCATCGGGAAATGTCGCGTCGACATATTCATGATTGCCGCTTGCCGGGAGTTGCGGGATGCTGGCAAAATTGTACCCGCCCGCCGCGCTCCATTCGCCCCATTCATCGTCGTGCACCTTCTCCTCGCGCTGAGCAACCAGGTCACCCGCGTGGATTGCCAGCGCGGGCGAGGCGGTGGCGATGAACGCCTGACGGATTACCCGCGCCGCGACCGAAAGGATGTCGTTCTGCGTATCGCCGAAATACAGGAACGTGAACGGCCGGAACTGTGCCGCCGCGGTGCGGAACTGGTGCCATTCGCTCCAACCGTCGGCACCCTTGACGCGATAGAGATACGGTTTGTCCGCAGTTAGCCCAGTCAGCCGGACCTGGTGATAAATCGCCGCGCCGTTTTCGGTGGTGATTGGCGCGGAAGTACCCGTGAGGCCTTGCGCGAAATGGGCCACGTTGGGCCCGTCGATCGCCGGTGCAAGTTGCAGCTCCGCCACTGATTGCCGTGTGTCGGTACGCCAGGCAATCCCCATTTCCGCCGCCGGATTCGCGCCCGGGGTAATCACGACCCGGTCGGGATAGCCGGTCGCGGCGAATGGCATGCCCGCCGCCGGCGTGCCGACCATCGGCACGACGGTGGCAACGCGCTCCTGCGCGCACGCCGGAAGCGCGGTGCCCATCAACACGAGGCCGAGCAGCGTTGGGCGGGCAAGCGAGATCATGGCCGGGCGCATCAGAAGGTCGCCTTTACGCCGATCTTCGCCGTCCAGCTATATTCTTCGTACTGAAGCAGTCGGCGCCCGTCGGGGCCATTCTGGAAAGCGTAATAGGGTTCATCGAATGCGTTGATGAACTCGCCGATCAACTGGATGTTCGGCGTCACCCGGTATTTGGCAGTGAAATCGACCTGCATGTGCTTGTCGACGTAGCGGTCTTCTTCCGGATCTCCGCCGATCTCGTCGAGATAGCCTGAGCGATAGGCGCCCGCCGCGCGCAGGCTGAGCGGACCCTTCTCGTAACCGAGCACCGCGTTGATGGTGTGGCGCGACGACGCCGGCAGCGGGATGAACCTTCCCGTGGTTAGTTCGCCATCAGCGAGCTGCCCCTGTGTGTCAGTGAAGGTGTAGTTGAAGTTGACCAGCAACCCGTCAAGCGGGGCGGGCAGGAAGGTCAGCGCCTGCTGGTACGAGAATTCCAGCCCCTTGACCGTTGCCTTCTCGCCATTCAGCGGCACGGTGCCTTCATCGACGGTAATGCCGTTGAACGTCAGGTCATCGAATTCGCCGGTGACGATGAAATCCTTGATGGTTTTGTAGAACGCACCGAACGAAACCGCCGCGTCACGCGCGAAGTAGTATTCGACAGCCGCGTCGAAATTCCAAGCGCTGAACGGCTGGAGATCGGGGTTGCCGAACGCGCCCGAACGCTCGCCGTCTTCATTTTCCTCGATGATGAAGCGTGGCGCGACCGATGCGATGCGCGGGCGCACGACGCTCTTGTAAGCGGCGGCGCGCAAGACGAGGTCGGTGGTCGGTTCAAAGCGGACGTTCAAGCTGGGCAACCAGTCGGTGTAGCTGCGTTCGAACCCGACTGGAACGATGGCGAGCGTTTCGGCGTCTTCGTTGATTTCGAGGCGATTGGCCGAGAATTCGTTCTCCGTCCGCTCCACGCGAACGCCGCCGATGACCCTCAGCGACGAAGTGACGTAGCGGCCGAGCAAGTAGCCCGCCAGAATGTCTTCGCTGGCCTGGTAATCTTCAGCGGCCGAAACGAAGGTACTTTCGAAGTCATTCCGCACGAAGCCGGTGAGGCCATTCTGGTCGAGGAAATCGCGCAGGGCCTCGGTCCCGGGAACGGGGTCGATCGACGCCAGCCCATAAGACGATGGACCTGCGAGCCGGTCGAGCGTCAGCCCCCCGGCAAAGCTGTTGTACAGGTCGATGGTGAAGTCCTGACCCTTGTCGCGCCAACGCATCTTGGCGCCGGCTTGGATTTCGAAGGTGCCACTGTCGAGCGCGATCTCGCGGGTTACATCGGCGCGCAGCGCGTACTCCTCGTCCTTGGCATCCTCCTCGGTCGTCCGCTCGAACAAGGTCAGCCCATAATTGGCGGGGTTGAGGAACCCTGCCTCGCCGAAGTCGATCGTGTAGCCGGGAACCTGGGGATCCGAATAATCGAAAGTCACGCCCAGCTGGCCCGCGCTGGCGGTACGGCGACGGAAACGCATGGGATCCGTCGAGCCCGCCTCGGTCTGCGTCGCGCGCGACCACGACGCGTCGTAGACGAACTTCCAGCCGTCCAGCTCGGTCTTGCCGCCGAAGGACGCAGTGCGGATTTCCTGCGCCTCACCGCGGTCCTTGATGTCGCGACGCACCTCGATCCGGCCGTCGGCGGAATCGAAGCTGGCGGTGGTATCGGTGCCGCTCGCTGGTTCCTCGCTGAAGATGAAGATCAGGCGGCGACGGAACTCGTCATCATCGAACCGGCTGTAGAGGCCGCGCAGATAAAGTTCGGTCGTCTCGCCGACCCGCGCATCGAACGACAGGCTGGCTCCGATCCGCTCGCGCGTGACATCATAGTCGCGATAATCGACCTCCTCGGCATAGACCACACCGTCGTCGGTGGTCGCCCAACCGCTTGCTTCGACATTGTCGCTGGAAAACCGGCGATCGTAATAGCTGAAGCCGCCCGCCACGCCGAAACTGTCGCTCAAAGGAATGGAGAAGTCGAGGCCAGCCTTGGGGCTCCATGCATCACGCAGGTCGTTGTACGATCCTTCGACGCTCACCCCGACGTAAGGCTTGGTGCGGCTGAATGCGCTGGTCGTCTCGATCTCGATCGAACCGCCGAGCGTGTCGCCATCCATGTCTGGCGTGAGCGACTTCTTGATGGTGATCGCCTCGACCAGCTCCGACGGGATCACGTCGAGCGCGGCGGCGCGCGAATCGCCCCCCGTGGCGGGTACGCGGTTGCCGTTAATCGAGGTCGAGTTCAATTCGGGATCAAGACCGCGAACCGAGACGAACCGGCCCTCGCCCTGGTCGTTGAGAACATTGATGCCCGGCGCGCGGCGCAGCGCCTCGGCCACGTTCTGATCGGGAAACTGGCCGATCGCGTCGCGGGTCAGCACGGTCGAAACGCCTTCGCCGGCGCGCTGCCGCGAAAGCGAGCTGGCCAGGTTCGCACGCTGGCCGATCACCAGAATCGCGCCTTCATCGGGCCGCCCCAAGCGGAAATCGGCCCGGGCCTCGCCTTGCGCGGGCACGGTAACCGTTTGTGTCACCACGGGCGCGGCGGTATAGCGGGCCACCAGCGTGTAGGTGCCGGCGGGTACATCGGGAAACCGGAATCCGCCGTCCCGGCCCGTGACCTCGGTCCGTTGGAGCTCGACCAGTTCGATCTCGACCGCTTCCAGCGCGCGGGTGTCCGTGCTGTCAGTCACCGTCCCGCCGATTGCCTGCGCCCAAGCCTGCGCAGGCAGCGCGGCGGTGAGCAGCAGCGACATGGCCAAGGCGTGACGGCGGCACCGGCGCGCCATTGAAGTCGTGGTCATTGAAAAGCCCCTGTCCTGAGAATTGCGATCCGCAGGGCGCCGATAGGCAGCCAGCGTTTCAGGGCAGAGGCAGTTTAGTTACGGTTCAAAGACCTTTTTCGTGCAAATTTGTGTCGAAGGTGTTCATTTTCGCAAATAGCGCGAACTACCTGCCACTGTTGGTCTCGACGTCAGACGAAGGTTGATCCAGTATGCCAAAACACGCTTGGTGAAGGCAATATCATATTGTTTATCAATCATATTGGCGTCCCGACGTAATTATAGCGCGTCCCGTCCGATGGGTTGAAACCCCCGCACGGCTGGATCCGTTCGAACACTGCCTCCATCGCCGTGCCCCGCGGCAGCGGAGCTAGCAGGAGAACGATGTCATGGCTGAGAATAACAACAACGAGAACCAGCGCGATCGCCAACCCAACGAGGGCGGCACGCGCGGCGATCAGCAGCGTGAGCAACAGCAAGGCGGCGTCAAGCAGCCCGGCGAAAACCGCGATCGTGATCGTGACGAGGATCGTGACGAAAATCGGCAAAACCAACGCTGATCACATCGCAAGATTTCGGAACGGGTCGCTTCACTGGGGCCACCCGTTTCTATTGGGCATGTCCGCAAAGGGCCAAGATCGAGGAACGCGTCAAGCGCCACGCCGTTGATGCAATGTAACCTTCGAACCTGAAAGCATCGCATGAGCGAAATACTCAGCCTGGCCACCATTGTCGGCCCCATCGTCTTGCTGGCCGTCATAATATGGCTGACCCTGCGTAATCGCGCATCGTCGAAACGCGAGGTAGCGCGGTCAGAACAGGGTGCCCGCGACCTGCGCAAGGATATTGAGCGCGATCAGCAGCCCTGATGCGCGTTTCCATCCACGCCACTTTCGCGTTCGCCTGCGAAACGCCGACCGATGTCCTGCTTCAATTCGAAGCGGCAGCCATTCCTGAACAACGCATCCTGACAACCCATACCCGCATGGGAACGGCGGAGCATTTTGCCCGCGTGGCGGCGGAAGACGACATCGGCGAGCGGATTTGGCTGGATATCGAGGGGCGGTTCGAGGTGGAATACCGCGCGCAGGTGGAAATCCGGCGTATCGTGGCGGACATTGGATCTCTGCCAAGCCTGGCCCCGCATCACCTGCCCGGCGAAGCGGTGAAATACCTGCTGGATTCCCGGTATTGCCCGGCCGACAGCTTCCAGTCGTTCGTCGAGGCCGAGTTCGGTGACTGCGCGGGCGGTGCCCGGGTTGAGGCTATCCGTAGCTGGATCGCTGATCATTTCACATATGCCCCCGGCACCAGCCATTCCGCAACCGACGCACGCGACAGCTTCATCGAACGCCGCGGAATTTGTCGCGATTACGCCCACATGCTCATCACCCTCGCCCGTGCCTCGGCGATCCCGGCCCGCTATGTCGCGGCCTATGCGCCGGGTGTCGATCCGCCCGATTTCCATGCGCTGACCGAGGTGTTCCTGGCCGATCCCACGGTGCCTGATGGAGGCGCGTGGCACTTGGTCGACGCGACCGGGATGGCTGATCCCACCGAAACCGTGAAAATCGGCGTGGGGCGTGATGCCGCCGATGTCAGCTTCCTCACCAGCTTCGGCCCGAACGAGTTCCTGGAAAAGACCGTCACGGTAACACGCGGCTGAACGGACACGGTGAATATGTATGCGGCGCGTGGGCAAATTCCGCCCGCGCTGCTACGCCGCTCGCCGGTACGGAGGACGGCAATGGAACTGGTGGCGGTGGATATCGGCGGCACGCACGCGCGCTTCGCGATCGCCAGCGTTGGGCCGGATGGTGCGATCGCGCTCGGCGAGGCGGAAACGCTTCACACCAGCGATCATGCCAGCTTCCAGACCGCGTGGGAAGATTTTCGCGAGCGGCAGGGCGGTGCACTGCCCGCAGCCGTCAGCATTGCCATCGCCGGGCCGGTGGGTGGAGAGGTGATCAGGTTCACCAACAATCCGTGGATCATCCGCCCCGCGCTTGTTCGCGAGAAGCTGCGCGTGACGCGCTTTACCCTGGTCAACGATTTCGCCGCGGTCGCGCATGCGGTGGCGCGCGCACCCGACGACCAGTTCCTTCACCTGGCGGGGCCTGACGAGCCGCTTGGCGCTGAGGGCACGATCAGCGTGATCGGCCCGGGCACCGGGCTGGGCGTCGCGCACTTATGGCGCGGTGACGGAACCTACCGCGTGCAGCCAACCGAGGGCGGCCATATCGATTACGCACCGCTAGACAGCATCGAGGATGCGATCCTCGCGCGCCTCAGGAAGCGCCACAACCGCGTGTCGGTCGAACGCGTGGTGGCCGGGCCAGGCATCGTCGACATCTACCAGGCGCTCGCCGCGATGGAAGGCCGCGCGGTTCCGGACCGGGACGACAAAGATGTATGGACGGCCGGGATCAAAGGGGATGAAAGCCTGGCCGCGGCGGCGGTGGACCGATTTTGTCTGTCGCTTGGCTCGGTCGCGGGCGACATTGCCCTGGCCCAAGGCGGTTTTGCCGGAGTGGTGATCGCCGGCGGGCTGGGTTTGCGCCTGCGCGAAACGTTGACGCGGAGTGGCTTTGCCGAAAGGTTTCGCGCCAAGGGCCGGTTCGAAAGCCTGATGGCGGCCATTCCGGTCAAGCTGATCGTTCACCCCCAGCCCGGCCTGTTCGGCGCGGCGGCGGCTTTCGTGGCGGAACATGGCCACGCGGAGATTGGAACATGAAGACCGCCGCCGATCTTGAGGAAAGGCTCGGCTCGCTGCACCAGCAAACGCGCGAGACGCCGCTGTTCAATCCGGTGTTCCAACTCTCGCTCGACCTGTCGCGCCTCATCGAAGCCGGAACGCTTGATTTCACCGCGCTCGAAAGCCTCGTGGCCGAGCTCGAGTGCGAGAGCATGAAGACGCGCGCGGGGCGGCTTCGCGCGCTGCTTGCGGCGCCTGACCGCACGCAAGAGGCGGCGGCGGATTTCGAGACTTTTCGTGCGCGCTGGGAACGGCCGCAGATGCATTGCGTGTTCACCGCGCATCCCACTTTCCTGCTGACTCCCGAGCAGGGCGCCGCCGTTGCCCGGGCGGCGGCCGGAGATGCCGATATCGACGAAGGGGTTTGCGTCCTGGCGAGCGAGCGCCCGGCAGTGACCTTGGCGCACGAACACGCACAGGCGATGACGGCAATGGCCCACGGGCAGGACGCGCGCGACCGCATCGTGGCGGGGTTGCTGGCCGAGGCGCGGCAACGCTGGCCGGGCGAATGGCGGAACTTCGCGCCCTTGCCGTTCCGCTTCGCCACCTGGGTCGGCTACGACATGGACGGGCGCACTGATATCGGCTGGCACACCTCGATCGCGTTCCGGCTTGCGGAAAAGGCCGAACGACTGGCGCGCTATGTGGCGCAGCTCGAAGCAATTGATCCGGCGCATCAATTGCTCGGCACCCTGCGACCGGCGGCCGACCATGCCGCCGCGCGCGCCGCCGATTTCAGCGGGGACATGAGTGATGGGGAGGCGTTTGCCAGCGCCGCGAACCGCCTCACCGCCGACGATCCGGCCAAGCTGCTGACCCTCGCCCCGCTGATCGCGGCGCTGGAGGACGAAGCGCGCGGCGATGCGGATGATGCCATCGCATTACGCACGCTAGCCGCTGCGATGCGTGCCGACGGGCTGGGGATGGGCTGGATTCACTTCCGCGTGAACGCCAAGCAGCTTCATAACGCGGTACGGCGCCGCCTCCCCGAGGGCGAGGCAATCGATCTCGCCAGCAAGGGCGCACTCGCCGTTCTGCGCCGCATGGTCGAGGACGCGCGCCCGCTGCGGACCAATTTTGCCGCGCTCGCCACCGAAAGTTCGACCGCTATCCGCCAGTTCATCGCGATGGCTCAAATTCTGCGACACATCGACGCCGACGCGCCAATCCGCATGCTTGTGGCCGAATGCGAGCAACCCTCCACCATGCTCGCCGCGCTCTATTTCGCGCGGCTGTTCGGGGTGGCGGATAAGGTCGATGTATCGCCGCTGTTCGAAACCGAAACCGCGCTGGAGCACGGCGGACGTTTTCTCGACGCGCTCCTCGCGGAACCCGCCTATCGCAATTATGCGCGCGAACGCGGACGGGTGTCGGTGCAGACGGGCTTTTCCGATGCGGGGCGCTTCGTCGGCCAAATTCCCGCCAGCCTTGCGATCGAGCGCCTGCAAGGACGGCTGGCCGAGGCGATGGCCGCGAACGGCCTCACCGATATCGCCGCGCTCGTGTTCGACACGCATGGCGAAAGCATGGGCCGTGGCGCGCATCCCGGCGGTTTCCGGGACCGGATTGAATGGCCGCTGTCGCCGTGGGCGCGGCGGCGGTTCGCGCGCGCGGGGATCCGGATCGAACCCGAGGTCAGCTTCCAGGGCGGTGATGGCTATTTGTTCTTCGCGAATCCCGACCTCGCGCTGGCCACCCTCGCCCGAATCGCCGAACTGCGTCCGGCGGAAACCGACGCGGCCGCGCCTGCGGACCCGTTCTACCGGCGCACCGACCTCAGCCTCGATTTCTACCGCGCGGTAAAGGATCATCAACGCGATCATCTCGAAAGCCGCACCTACAGCCGCGCCATCACGGCATTCGGGCTCGGCCTGTTGAACCCGACCGGCAGCCGCGTGTCGCGGCGCCAGTCGGACATCAACGCCGACCGCGAGATGAGCTTGCGGCAAATCCGCGCAATCCCGCATAACGCGATCCTCCAGCAACTCGGCTATCCCGTCAACGTGATCGCCGGAATTGGTAGCGCGGCGGAGGGCAATCGGGAGGAACTGGCGGCGCTGCTCGGGGAAAGCCCGCGCGGGCGGCAGATCATGCGGCTGGTCCGCGCCGCGAACGCGGTCGCCAGCATCAAGACGGTCGCGGCTTTCGGCGAACTGTTCAACTCCGCCTACTGGGCCAGCCGGACCTATCGCGGCACCGAGCCGGGAATTGCCGAACCATGTGCGATGCTGGCCGAACATCTGGTTGCCGATGACCGGACCGGCGTGTTCCGCCGCCTCGCATCGCGCCTGCGGATCGACGCGTTGAAGCTGCACCGCCTTCTCGCACTCGTGCCCGAAGAGAAGGCCGACGACGACCGCGAGAGCGTGCGCCGCCGGATCGGTGTGCTCCAGGCACTGCGCCTCGCCCTGCTCCAGCATATGTTCCTGCGGGCGGTTTCTGTCCCGGCTTTCAGCCGCGTCAACGACGTAAGTCGGGGCGACGTGATCGAGATGGTTTTGACCTTGCGGGTTGACGAAGCGCTCGCCCAGCTACGCCGCGCCTTTCCGGTTCGCGTGCCTGGCCCTGGCGATTTCGCGCTGGACCAGCCGAGCGACTATCCTGACGGCAGCGAGGAAGGATATGGAGTGATCGAGCGCGACTGCATCACCCCTATCGAGCGGGCACATGCACTGTCGCTCCGAATAAGCACGGCCATTGCCAACGAATTCGGCGCGCACGGCTAATCCTGCCCGAAACGGGGCGGACTAGTTTCGCATGGTGCTGCCGCGCGGCACCAGCGTCACCGGAACGCGGCGATTGTCCGCGTCGCCGCTCCCCAGCACCGCGTCGACCAGCGCCGCTCCGGCCGCGGCCGGGTCGGGGCCAATCGTGCTCAAGGGAGGGCGGCTGAACCGTCCGGCAAGCAAATCGTCGAAACCGACCACTCCGATCTCGTCAGGCACGCGGATGTCAGCATTGGTCAACGCCTCGATCGCGCCCAGCGCCATCGCATCGCAGGCTGCGAAGATCGCGTCGACCCCGTCGCCGCGCTCGATCAGTCGCTGTGCCGCGCGGCGCCCTTCCGCCTCGCGGCTGGCGTCGCTGACCGTGGCCATCAGATAGGGATCGAGCCCCGCTGCGCGCATCGCCCCGGCATAGCCTTCCCAGCGCTCGGTGAACTGGACCTGCGGGGTGTCGAGCGCGCCCAGGAAGCAGGGGCGGCGATATCCTTGCGCCAGCAGATGCTCGACCGCGATCCGCCCGGCGGCACGATTGTCTGACCGGACCCATTCGAGTTCATCGAAGGGCGATCCCCAGTAAACCACTCGTCGGCCATCGCTGTCGAGCCCGCGAAAATAGTCCCACGCGGGCTGATTGGTTGTGGTTCCGATCACGACCAGCCCATCGGCCCAGCCGCGCTCCTGATAATGCCCGAACAGGCTTTCCCCGCTCGCCTGAAACGAAACCAGCGTTTCGAACCCGCGCCCGGACGCGGCGACGCACACGCTGCCGAGCAGGGCATAGGCAAAGGGATTGATCGTCGACGCGCTTTCGCCCGGACGACAGATCACCACCACTGCCAGCGTGCCGGTCGAACCCCGCCGCAGCCGCGCCGCGCGCTCGTCGACGAAATAACCCAGTTCCTCCGCCGCGCGCACTACCTTGGTCCGTGTCGGCTCGGCGATCACGGGCGATCCCGCTAGCGCGCGGCTTACGGTCGACTGGCTGACCCCGGCCTTCTCGGCCACGTCGAAGGAAGTTGGGCGCCGGTTCCGCTGTGTGGGCCGCTGGTCGTTCATGCCGCATGGGGTCTATCGGCATTGACGGGCAGGGGGCAAGCACGGAGGCTCCGCTGCCAACAATCGCGGCGTCCACAGGTGAATATGTATGCGACCCACTGGCGCTGCGCCGCCCGTGCCCTTAGGGGAGGCAGGGCATTGGAAAGGCCCGTCGATGAGCTTCACCGCCGATCGTCTTCTGCTGTTCGGGGCGACCGGCGACCTCGCGCAACGGATGCTGCTGCCATCGCTGGCAGCACTCGATCATGATGGACTGCTGCCTGACGATTTGCGGATCGTCGGCACAGCACGCACCGAAATGGGTGACGGCGAATTCCGCAATTTCGCCCGCGCGGCATTGGAGAAATATCTTCCCGCCAACCGCCGAGGCGGCATGGCCGGGTTCCTTAACCGGCTCTATTATCAAGCACTTGATGCCACCTCTCTTGATGGGTTCAAGGATCTCGCTGCAAAGGTAGGCGACCCCAAGCAGGGGCTGGCGATTTTCTTGTCGACCGCGCCCAGCCTGTTTGAACCGACCATTCGCGGCTTGCAGCATGCCGGGCTGGATGGCGCGAATGTTCGCATGTGCCTGGAAAAGCCGCTCGGCACCGACCTCGCTTCCAGTCGCGAGATAAATGACGCGGTCGCGGCCGCCTTCCCCGAGCGCCGTATTTTCCGCATCGACCACTATCTGGGCAAGGAAACGGTCCAGAACCTCTTGGCGTTGCGCTTCGCCAACGTGCTGTTCGAGCCGTTGTGGAACGCGGCGCATATCGATCACGTCCAGATCACCGTGGGTGAAACGGTGGGGTTGGAGGGCCGCGTCGCGTTTTACGACGATGCGGGCGCGCTGCGC
Organism: uncultured Erythrobacter sp.; assembly: GCA_964516135.1. Classification (GTDB taxonomy): domain Bacteria; phylum Pseudomonadota; class Alphaproteobacteria; order Sphingomonadales; family Sphingomonadaceae; genus 34-65-8. The sequence continues at coordinate 47,538 of CAZEWN010000015.1, forward strand.
GACATGGTCCAGAACCACATGCTCCAGCTCCTCGCGCTGGTGGCGATGGAACCGCCAGGCAACTTCGATGCGACCGCCGTGCGCGACGAGAAGGTCAAGGTGCTGCGGTCCCTTCGCAAGGTGGCCGAGGGTGAAACAGTGACCGGCCAGTACCGCGCCGGGGCGATCGCGGGCCAGGCCGTGCCCGGCTATGACGAGGAACTCGGCAAGCCGTCGGCCACCGAAACCTTCGTCGCGATCAAGGCGCATGTGGACAACTGGCGTTGGAAGGGCGTGCCGTTCTACCTCAGGACCGGCAAACGCCTGCCGCAGCGCGTGACCGAAATCGTGGTCCAGTTCCGCTGCGTGCCGCACTCGATCTTCGCTGACAAAGGTGCGCGGATGACGCCGAACAAGCTCGTTATCGGCATCCAACCGGAAGAAAACATCACCCTTTCGTTGATGGCCAAGGTTCCGGGTCTGGACCGCGAGGGCATCCGCCTTCGCAGCGTACCTCTCAACATTGCTATGCCCGACGCATTTTCCGGGGCGGTCCGCCGGATCGCGTACGAGCGCCTGCTGCTCGACCTGGTGGAGGGCGACCAGACGCTGTTCGTGCGCCGCGATGAGGTCGAGGCGCAATGGGACTGGATTGATGGCATCCGCGCCGGCTGGACCGAGCAGAGCCTGGAACCCAGGCCCTATCCCTCCGGCACGTGGGGACCGAGCGCTGCGATCGCGCTGGCCGAGCGCGACGGGGTGACTTGGCATGAGTAGGTTTACGCAGACAGTCAGGGGTTGGCCATGACGGTTCACGATACCGTGCATCGCGTCACCCAGCGGGTCATCGCCAACTCGCGCGCCAGCCGCGCCGCTTATCTGGCGCTGATGGAGCGCGAAGGCGAAGATGCGCCCGACCGGAGCCTCGTCTCGTGCTCCAACCTCGCCCATGCCTTTGCCGGCGCGCTGGAGGACCAGGCGGCGCTGAAGGCAAACCGTGGCCCGAACATCGGCATTGTGACCAGCTACAACGATATGCTGAGCGCGCATCAGCCCTATGGTCGCTATCCTGAGCGACTGAAAATTTACGCGCGCGAGGTTGGCGCCACCGCGCAGGTCGCAGGCGCAACCCCGGCAATGTGCGATGGGGTGACGCAGGGCGAAACAGGCATGGAACTAAGCCTGTTCAGCCGCGACGTAATCGCGCTCTCCACCGGCGTCGCATTGAGCCACGCGATGTACGACGGCGCGCTGATGCTCGGCATTTGCGACAAGATCGTGCCTGGCCTGCTGATCGGCGCGTTGCGGTTCGGCCACCTGCCGACGATTTTCGTGCCCAGCGGCCCGATGCCGACCGGGGTATCCAACAAGGAGAAGCAGCGCGTCCGTCAGCTTTATGCCGAGGGCAAGGCGGGTCGCGCCGAGCTGCTCGAAAGCGAACTGGGCAGCTACCACTCGCCCGGTACCTGCACCTTCTATGGCACCGCCAATTCCAATCAGATGATGATGGAAATGATGGGGCTGCACATTCCCGGCAGCGCGTTCGTCCAGCCGGGCACGAAACTGCGCCAGGCGCTGGACCGCGAGGCGGTGCACCGGGTCGCGGCGATCGGGCGCGGCGGCAACGACTATCGCTCGCTGGCCCGCTGCGTGGACGAGAAGGCGATCGTCAATGCGGCGGTGGGCCTGCTGGCGACCGGCGGCTCGACCAACCACGCGATCCACATCCCGGCAATGGCGCGGGCGGCGGGCATCGCATTTGACTGGACCGACCTTGCCGAACTTTCCAGCGCCGTGCCGCTGATCGCGCGCGTCTATCCCAATGGCGCGGGCGACGTGAACCATTTCCACGTCGCGGGCGGCATGGGCTTCGTCATCGGCGAACTGCTCGCGGCCGGCCTCGCCCACCGCGACGTGCTGACCGTCGGGACCGGCGACCTCGCCGAATATGCGAAGGAACCGGGGCTGGACGGCGAAACACTCGCCTGGCGCGATGTCGGTGGCAGCGGCGACCCCGAAATGCTCCGTCCAGCCACCGATCCGTTCCAGCCCGATGGCGGGATGAAGCTGGTCGAGGGGAACCTCGGCCGGGCCTGCTTCAAGTCCTCCGCGGTCGATCCCGATCGCTGGACCGTCGAGGCGCCGTGCCGGGTGTTCCAGACCCAGCACGACGTGATCGAGGCGTTTGGCGCGGGCGAGCTCGATCGCGATGTGGTCGTGGTGGTCCGTTTCCAGGGTCCATGCGCGAATGGCATGCCGGAGTTGCACAAACTGACCCCGCCGCTGGGCGTGCTGCAAGACCGCGGCTACCGCGTCGCGCTGGTCACAGACGGGCGCATGTCGGGCGCCAGCGGCAAAGTGCCCGCCGCGATTCACGTTACGCCCGAGGCGCTGGGCGGCGGTCCACTCGCCCGCCTGCGCGATGGCGACATGGTTCGCCTGTGCGCGGCCACCGGTGAACTTTCGACCACCGCCGATCTCGCCGCGCGCGTAGCGGCCCCCGATCCGCAGGACCAGCACGGCATGGGCCGCGAGCTCTTCACCATGTTCCGCCGGTTCGCCGATGGAGCCGAACAGGGCGGCAGCGCGATGCTCGCCACAGCAGGATTTTGAAATGACCCAGATCGCCACCGTGATGCGGACCGCCCCAGTCATTCCCGTGATCGTCATCGACGATGTGGCCCATGCCCAACCGCTGGCCGAAGCGCTGGTGGCAGGCGGCCTGCGCGTGCTCGAGGTAACGCTGCGCACGCCAGCCGCGCTCGATGCGATCGCGGCGATGAAGCGCGTGCCCGGCGCGATCGTGGGCGCTGGCACGGTAACCAACGAACACGACCTCGACCGGGCGCTATCTGTCGGCAGCGAATTCGTGGTGTCGCCGGGCCTGACGGAAACGCTCGGCCGCGCAGCGATCGCGCGTGGCGTTCCGTTCCTGCCGGGTGTCGCAAACGCCGGTGACGTGATGCGCGGGCTCGACCTCGGGCTCACGCACTTCAAGTTCTTCCCCGCCATGGCGGCGGGTGGGCTGCCCGCGCTGAAGGCGCTTGCCGCGCCGTTCGGGCAATGCCGTTTCTGCCCGACGGGGGGCATAGGGCTCGGCAATGCGTCCGAATGGCTTGTATTCGACCCGGTGCTGTGTGTGGGGGGAAGCTGGGTTGCCCCGCGCGGAGCCGTTGACGTCGCCGAGGTCGAACGACTGGCGCGCGAGGCGTTTGCGCTCGATCCGCGTTAACCTTTTCCACCGGATCGTCCGCCGCCGGGACGGCGGGGCGGCGATGCTGGAAATCTTAATTCGCGCGGCCCATGATGCGCAGCATGGACCCGATGATCAAATGGATCGGCGGCGCGACGGCCGCCGTCGTTGCCGCCCTTGTCCTCGCCAGCGCGGGTGGCAACCTCCTGACCAGCTCCGCTCAGGAACCTGCCGAAAAACATGAAACCGCGATCCCGATCGACCCCGCCAAGATACCCTTGACCGACGAACGCGTGCCGAGTGCCTCCGCCGAGTCAGCCGTTGCTCCAGTTAACCAGGGCTTGGTGATCAAGCGCGTGCTGCCCATCAAGGGCCCGATCAAATACGGCGAATGGCATTGGGACGACGCGGGCGTGCCCGACGGACCGCTGGTGATCACCGTCGACCTCGAGGCGCGCGTGATTTCGATCTTCCGCGATGGCTACGAGATTGGCGCGGCGGCGGCGATGCTTGGCACTGAGGCCCATCCCACCCCCACCGGCACATTCCCGATCATCAGCAAGGAACGCCACAACGTTTCTGAAAAATACGGCAATGCGCCAATGCCCTGGACACTGCGGCTGACACCTGATGGGATTGCCATCCATGGCGGTTCTGAAGTCGAAAACGGCTATGCCAGCCATGGCTGCATCGCCATCCCCGACGGCCTTGCAAGTCGGCTGTTTGCCGAAGCGAGCAAAGGCGACAAGGTCATCATCACGCGGGGCAAGCGCATCGGCGTGGGTGACGCGATCGTTTCCTGAGCTAGCCGGTCCGGCGCGGGTTTTCGGGCGCGAACAACCACACGGCTTCGCCTTCCTTGATCGCGACCCGCGCGGCCAGGCCGCCGATATTGCATGGTTGCCCGTCCACCAGCGAGGCGACCATGCGCGCGGCCTCCCCCGTGTCGAGCGGCAGCCCGAGCGCTTTCGCAACGGCCTGGATCACCCCGGCCCGGATCAGGTTCGCGCCCGGCCTTGCGGCGCATGAGGTGGCATAGGCCAAGCCATCCCCGTGAACGCGCACGTACTCGTCGAATTCGCGCCCGACTGCCAAAACGATTGCGTCATCCGCCTCGGCCAGCAGTGCCGCACTACGCGCCAGGCCGGACACCGCAATCCAGTCCGCACCGGCCAACGCGCGGCGCATGCGGGCCCGGTCGAACCGTTCGTCGAAATTGGACGGGTCGGCGGCAGGCGTTAATCCTGCCACCGCGACAAGCGCGCCAAGCTCTGCGCGCCGCCATCCGAGAAGCGGGCGCAGCAGCGGCAAGCGATTGCCTGGAACCGTCGTCCGGGCGCGAATGCCGGCAAGGCCGCGCACCCCGCTGCCCCGGTTCAATCGCATCAGCAAGGTCTCCGCCTGATCGTCCATGTGGTGCGCGGTCAGCAACGCCGCGAGCCCGTGTCCCTCAGCCCAGCCGCCGAGCGCGCCGTATCGCGCGGCGCGGGCGCGATCCTGAAGGTTTCCCCCGCCCACCTCCACCTTGAGAGTGACATGAGGAACGCCGAGCATTTCGCAAAGGCGCGCCACCATCGCCGCCTCGTCCGCGTTTTCGGGGCGCAGTCCATGATCGACCGTGGCCGCCTCGACCATGCCAGGCAACGCCGCATGGGCCAGGAGGAGCAAGGCAAGACTGTCCGGGCCGCCCGAGACCGCCAGGCCGATCCGCTCACCCATCGGCCACAACCGGGCAAGGTCGGCCCGGAAGCGCTCTACCAGATCATGATCAGGCACGGTTTCAATTGCAGGTCACCTTGCGGCGGCTGGCCTGGTATTGCGAGGACAGCCGCCCGGTCGCGATGGCGGGATAGGTCTCGCTGAATTCAGCCAACGCGATACAGGCGCGATTGGTGTCGTTCGAGGCGATCATCGCTTCGGCCAGATAAAGCAAGCTGTCGGCAGCGCGGGCGCCGCTCTTGTCCGCCTGGTAATTTCGCAAGAACCATGAGGCCGCTTCTCGCGGCTTGCCATCATCGAGATAGGCCCGGCCGAGCAGGTTGCGACCGAAGGTCGCGCGCGAATGGCGCGGATACTTCTCTACGAACATGGTGAGCTGCTGCTGCGCCTCGGGATAAAAACCGGCTTCCCACAAGCGGAAGCCATAGGAATATTCGTCATCCGCCGCATCGCTTGTCTGCGGTTTGGCAATGGCCTGGACCGCGGCGAGCCGCTGAGCGGTTGGCCCGGTCGCGGCAGCAGCGGCTGGCGCGGCGGGCTGTGCGGCGGGGCGCGTCGCGGGGGCAGCGCCCATCGCCTGGAGATTGCCAGTCGAGGCCGTGCCAGGCACCGGCGCCGGCGTGGGCGCGGGTGTGCTGGCGGCAGTGGTCGTCACCTCCAGCGCGCCGAGCCGCGTGGTCAACTGGACGATCGCATTGCTGTTCTGCTCAGTCTGCGCGGTCAAGGTGGCAATCTGTGCCTCGAGCGCATCGAGCCGGGCCAGAATATCGGTAACCGCTGTGGTACTCGGCGTCGTCGGGGTGGTGCGCGGCTGGGTGCCACTGGCGATCTGCGGTTCGAAGAAACGTCCGTCTCCACCGGGGAAAACCTGTCGCTGCACCGCGCGCATTTCGCTTTCGAGCTTGCGGAGGCGCGCCTCGGCTGAATTGTCCTGCGCCAGCGCGGGCGCGGCTGTCAGTCCGGTGGCGATCATGGCAAGCGCGCCGATCGCGGCGCGGCTGGTGCGGGAAATCATTGTCCTCGTCGCTCCTGTATCATCACTTCCCGTCAGCCTCGCGAGCACGGGAAAACGGGGGCTGCACAGATGCGGCAATCTCTGCCCAAGCGAAACCGCGCTGTCGAGCGTGCCTGATGGCAAAGCCGGGGAAAGCGCGGCCGTCAGGTGCCTGTCGCGGGCTCCCGCGCCGGCGCGGGAGCCGCGCCACTTTCGGCGACGGCATCGTTACGGGCGAGCAACGCGCTGGCAGTGACGGGTACATCGCGGACTATCCGCTGTTCCTCGGCCAGCTTCGGCACCTCGCGCCCGCCTACGGTGATGCTCAGCGCGTCGGGGCGTCCGGTCCATACCTGCAGCCCCTCCGCATCGGTGGGCACGGCGTATCGCTCGCCAACCGCCATCTGCTTTTGCATCAACTGCGCGCCCGAGGCGTCGTAGAACTTGACCCACACCCCGTCCTCGATCGCGGTAAACACGACTTCGCCGCCAGCGGGCGACGCAGCCGTCGCCACAGCGGCGCGCGTGGCGTCGGCGGGCCGTTCCGCCTGTGGAGCCTGATCCACCGGATCGCTCAGTGGTGCGGGACCAAGCCCCGGGGCGAAGTAGCTGCGATAGAAGGAGAAACCACCGACCAGCAGGAGCACCGCGGCAAGCGCAGTCAACCAGGCGAGCCCTCGCGAGGGGACGCGCGCCGGATCGCCGGGTTCGTACTTCTGGCCCTCGCCCCGGTCATCACCGCTGGCACGGGCCAGCTCGCCGCGCACCTGATCGGTAATCTCGGCGGCATCGAGCCCGACCACCTTGGCGTAGCTGCGCGAAAAGCCGATCGCATAAGCACGCGAGGGGAGCCGCGAATATTCGCCACTCTCAAGCGTTTGGATATGCCGCTGGGGAATGCGCGTTTCCGCCGCGATCTGCTCGACCGATAACTTCCCTGCCTCGCGCGCGCGGCGAAGTCGCATGCCGACACTGTCCAGCGGCAGTTGTTCTTCCAGAACGTCTGACTTTTCTTCCATCCCGACCCCGGTTTTCCGACGCGCACATTAGTTTTGCATAACAGAATGCCGGATGAACGAGGGTGTCAAGCGCGGTGAACCACGCATGCGCGGCGATTCGACGGAACGCATCGTCCGAGCGGCGAAGGCACGCCAAAACAGGGGCCTCCCCGCCCCTCAGCCGTCAGCAAGCGCACCCGCTTCCGCAAGGGTCGGGTAGTCGATATATCCCTCTGGACCAGGCAGATACCAGCTGTGCGGCACATTGCGGTTCGGCGCGAGCGGGGCACCTTGCGCGATCCGTTCGACCAGGTCCGGGTTCGAGATGAAGGGCCGTCCGAAGCTGACCGCGTCACATCGCGCAAAACCTATCTCGTCGGCTGCCTTTATGGCATCGTAGTCGCTGTTGAGCACCAGCGGCCCGGTGTAGATATCGCGGATCATAGGACTCTGCCTGGGCACATCGGTACTGCCGAACGTCCCCTCCGGCCCCGGCTCGCGCAATTCCAAGAAAGCGATTCCCAGATCTTCGCACACCCGCGCCGCGGCGGCGAAGGTGGTTGCCGGATCGCTGTCGTCGCACCCTTGCGTTTCCCCATTGGGTGACAGGCGCAGGCTGACCCGATCGGCGCCCCACACCGCGATTAACACCTCCAGCACTTCGCGCAGGAAACGAACGCGGTGCTCAGCCGGGCCGCCGTATTCGTCGGTCCGAAGGTTGGTGCCGTCCCGCAGGAACTGGTCGACGAGATAGCCATTTGCGCCATGAAGCTGGACCGCATCGAACCCTGCCCGCTTCGCGTTTTCGGCCGCGACGCGGTAATCGTCCACCACGCGGGCGATCTCCTCCACCGACAGCTCCCGAGCTTCGACGTAGGGCTTGCGCCCGGTCGGCGTGTGCGCGTGGTCGGGCGCCTTGGTGGCGCTCGCCGAAACCGGCGGCTCTCCGCCAAGGAAGTCCGGGTGGACCAGGCGGCCCATATGCCATAGCTGGAGCACGATGAGCCCGCTTTCCGTGTGGACGGCATCGGTGGTCAGCTTCCACCCTTCGACCTGTTCGTCGCTCCAGATGCCGGGCGCGGCGGGCCAGCCCAGGCCTTCGACACTGATCCCCGTCGCCTCGGTGATGATCAGCCCGGCGGACGCGCGCTGGCGATAATATGTCGCCATCATTTCGTTGGGGATCGAACCCGGCTGCGTCGAACGCCCACGCGTGAGCGGGGCCATAACAATGCGATTGCGCGCCTCGAGCGCGCCCAGCCGCAGGGGCTGAAACAATATCTCGTGCAAGTACCGATCCTTCGCGCAAAAGCGACTGTGCAAACCCGGTTGTGGAGCTAAGGCGCGCGGGTGAGCATTGCAACCGTTCCCCTCGCGCCGCGCGTCTGGCCTCGGTGGCTGCTGCTCGGCGCATTGATGACGGGCAACATCGCGCTGGCGCTTGGACCGTGGGCCGTGCGGCTCGCGGACAGCGGGCCGGTGGCGGCAGGTTTCTGGAGGCTTGCGCTGGCGCTGCCATTCCTAGCGCTGCTCGCGCGCGCAAGTGGCGAACGGCTGGGTGAAATACGCGGCTCCGCGATGTGGCCGGTACTGCTGGCGGGCGTGATTTTCGCGCTCGACCTGGCGAGCTGGCATGTCGGTATCGAACTGACCCGGCTGGGTAATGCGACGCTGTTCGGCAACGCTGGCAGCCTTGTGCTGATGGTATGGGCCTTCTTCGTGTTGAGGCGCCTGCCACGCGGGGGCGAATGGAGCGCGATCGTGCTCGCGCTGGCTGGCTCGGCGATCCTGCTGGGCCGTTCGCTCGAAATCTCGACCAGCACGCTGATCGGCGACCTGTTCTGCCTGCTCGCAGGCCTTTTGTACGCCGGCTATCTGCTGCTGCTGCAAGGCAAGCGCGAAAAGCTGGGCAGTTGGACTCTCCTGTTTTGGGCCAGTGCGGCGGGGGCGCCGGTGTGCCTCGTCATCGCGCTAGTGCTGGGCGAGCCGGTCTGGCCGAGTAACTGGTGGCCGCTGATCGCGCTGTTTGTCGGCAGCCAACTCGTGGGCCAGGGATTGCTGGTGTTCTCACTGAAGCATTTCAGCCCGTTGGTGATCGGCCTTGCTCTCCTGACCCAGCCCGCTGTCGCCGCGCTGAGCGGCTGGTGGGCCTTCGGCGAGGGCGTTGACGTGGCGGACGTGGTGGGCATGTTGATGCTTGGCCTCGCGCTGGCAATGGCACGCGGCGGGCGGGCCGAGCGATCAGATCCGCCGACGCTAGTTGTCAAACGCGACTAGCGCGTCGCTGTAGGCAGCCTCCACCCGTTCGAGGTCAGGACCAGCCAGCGCGAGCCGGGCCTGGGCGATAAGTTCGCTAGCCTGGTGCCGCAGCCCTTCACGCCGTTCGGATGCGGCTACCACCCGGCGCGCGTCGGCGATCGCCTGGAACATGATCTCGGCGGCGATAGGCGCTGTGGCGACAGCGCTGCGCAGTGATCCGAACCCCCGCTTGAGGAAGTGCGAGAAATCATCGGGGCAGGGAATTACCGGGCAATCATCCCCCTCTTGGCCACATACGTCCTTCCGCAAATCGCGTTGCCCCAGATCGGCCGTCGCCGCACCGAGCCAATGGATCGCGGTAATGGCTGTGAACGGATCGTTGATGCCCGGAGAAAGCGCGCGCAGACCGATTTCGACCAATTCGTCGATTAGAAAATGCGGATCCTGCTCGGGCGTTCGCGTGGCGCCCAGCGAAAAGCAATCGATGATCGCCTCGCGCTCGGCAGGCCGCCCTCCGGTCACATCAAGCAGCGTCAGGCCGGGATGAACGAAGTCTCCGGTACGTACGCGCAGCGAGAGGGTGGCGTGGCTGGCGCGGGCAATGTCGGCGAGCGCCGCGAAGTCTATCAGCCGGATGTATCCGGTGGCTTGGGCCACGACGGGCGCCCCAGGCACGGGCGGGCGCGCTTCGCGCAAATCGTCCACCTGCGGGTAAGTCTGTTCGATCGTCTTGAGCAAGCGCCGCGCGATCCGCTCAATCACCACGTTGATCTGGATGCTCGACGGTACATGGTTGAGGAAAAAGACCAGCACCCCGACGCAGACTGCCATCAAAAGGTAGGCGACCAGCAACGACAGTTGCGGCGTGAATCCGGGTAGCGATGCGGCTACGTCCAGCCCGGATGGGGCGACCTCGTCTTCCGCGCGGACACTGCGCAGGACGACGATGGCATAGACGAAGCTTCCGATGAATGTCGCCAGGCTGAGCTGGTTGCCGCGGTCTTCCAGAAAATTGGTCAACAGCCGGGGCCCGTAGGTGCCGCTGGCATAGGCAACTGCGGCGATCGTGATCGAAAACACGGTTGATGCCACGCCGATCATGGATCCGGCCATCACCGTGAGCATGTCAGACGCGACCTGCGGGCGGGCGGGGATGATCCACTCGTTATCGAGTATCCAATCGCCGAACCCGTGCCGGTCGAGCCAGACCAGCACGAATGCCAACAGCGCGGCGCTTACGGAAAACAGTGCGGGGTAGAACCAGTAGTTCGCGTTGAGCCGCGCCAGGAACCAGCGGATGTCGGCACTCATCAGGCGCGCCCCCGGTCGAACATCAATCGCCTGTCGGCCCCAGGTCTCCCTTGCCCACGGTCCCGCTCGCCATCTCCAGCATCCGGTCGAGGCTCTTCTTGGCCGCCAGTCGCAAACCCTCCTCGATCTCGATGCGCGGCTCGAGATCGCGCAGCGCGATGTAGAGTTTCTCCATGGTGTTCAACGCCATGTAGGGGCAGATGTTGCAGTTGCAGTTTCCGTCCGCACCGGGCGCGCCGATGAAGGTCTTGTCCGGAATGGCCAGCTCCATCTGGTGCATGATGTGCGGTTCGGTGGCGACGATCAGCGTGTCACCCTGGAATGTCCGGGCGAACTGCAGGATGCCGCTGGTAGAACCGACATAATCGGCATGGTCGATGATCGCGGGCGGGCATTCGGGGTGCGCCGCGATCGGCGCGCCCGGATGCCGCTCCTTCAGCTTGAGCAGCTCGGTTTCACTAAATGCCTCGTGCACGATGCACACGCCCGGCCACAACAGCATCTCGCGGTCGAACTTGCGCGACAGGTATCCCCCCAGGTGTCGGTCGGGGCCGAAAATGATCTTCTGGTCCCTGGGAATTTGGCTGAGGATCGTTTCGGCGCTGGAACTGGTGACGATCACGTCGGACAGTGCCTTCACTTCGGTCGAACAGTTGATGTACGTCAGCGCGATGTGATCGGGGTGCGCCTCGCGGAAGGCCTTGAACTTCGCGGGCGGGCAGGAATCTTCCAGGCTGCAGCCGGCGTCCATGTCGGGCAGGACGACGATTTTTTCGGGACTGAGGATTTTCGCGGTGTCGGCCATGAACTTGACGCCGCAAAACGCGATGACGTCGGCGTCGGTGTCCGCCGCCTTGCGGCTCAGTTCCAAACTGTCGCCGACGAAATCGGCTATATCCTGTATTTCGGGGCGCTGATAATAGTGTGCCAGGATCACCGCGTTGCGTTCTTTCCGCAAGCGGTCGATCTCGGCGAGCAGATCCTGCCCAGTGGGAAGTTTGGTCTCTACGCTCATGTTCCGTCCCATCTGGCGCCGCCGACCGGGCGCTTATAGTCGCTATGTCGCGCGAGGCGAGGGGTTACTGGCCCGCGGGCGAGGCTGCGTTTTCTCCGTCAAACCGGACCTCGACCCGCACGTCGCCAAACCCGGCGCTTTCGAGAGGAATGGCCAGATTTTGGCGCACCGCCTGGCGGGCGGCATTGCGGGCCAGCGCGATGATTTCGGGATTGCGCGCGAATTCGATCGCCTTGCGTTCCGCCTGCACCGTGTTGTTGCGGCTGAGGTCGCGAGAGGCGTCGCGGGTTACGAAGGTGCCTTCGGTAAAATAGCGCGCCGAACCTTCATCCAGGTTCGGGCGGGAGACCCGCAGCGGCGGCAAGGTCACCGTCAGCGTATCGGCGCCGTCGTCCCACTGAAAACGGTCGCGGTCGACCTGGGCCATGTCGATACGATATTCCACCATTGCCGGGATCACGGCGGCCTGTCGCGAACGCAGCAGATCAATGTTCAGTACGCCGCGATTATCCTCACTGGTCGCGACAATCTCAAACCGCGAGCTGAACACCGTCAGCGAGTTCTGCTTCTGAAACGCCAGCATGGCGCTGCCCACAGGGTCGCCTTCCGCCCGGTCGAAGAAAGCCTTATATCCCAGCCATGCACTTAATGCGATCAGCGCGATGACGATGAACCACGGCACGGCCTGAACGCGCGCCAACGCCTGTTCGCGCCGGACGGTGGGGGTGAGGGTATCGGGCGAATGCTTCAGGTCGTCTGCCATATGTCATCCGAACGGGCGACAAGGCCCCTGCGTTCCAGATCGATCAGATGCGCCGTGACGCTCATCTCCGCCGCGCCGACTAGCCGCTGGTCAAGGCCCTTGTACATCGCCGGGATAAAGCCCGCGACCGGCCGCGCGGCCTCGCCCAGCAGTCGCAGGATTTGATTTTCGCGCTGACGGCGGTGGCCGATCATGCCGCGCACGAGTTGGCGCGGTTTCGCGACCGCCGGACCGTGTGCCGGATAATAAACGCGGTCGTCGCGGGCGTGGAGCTTTTCCAGGCTCGCCATATAGGCCCTCATATCGCCATCGGGGGGCACGACCACGCTGGTCGACCACGCCATGACATGATCGCCCGTGAACAGCGCGCGCGATTCCTCAAGCGCGAAGCACAGGTGGTTGGACGTATGGCCGGGCGTATGGACCGCGCGCAGGGTCCAGCCCGGTCCAGTCATTGCCTCGCCATCCTCCAACACCCGGTCGGGGGCGTAATCGCGGTCGAACGAGGCATCGGCACGGGGCCCCGAAACGTCGAGCACCAGCGGCGCGCAGCCTACCACCGCGGCGCCAGTCCTATCGGAGAGCGGCTTGGCCGCGGGCGAGTGGTCGCGGTGCGTATGCGTGCACATGATCGCCGCGATGCGCGCCTCGCCCACGGCGGCCATTATCGCATTGACATGTTCTTCTTCCGCAGGCCCCGGATCGATCACCGCAACCGCATCGCCCGCGCCGATGATGTAGGTCTGGGTGCCAGTGTAGGTATAGGGCGAGGGGTTGGGCGCCAGCACCCGCCGTACCAGCGGCTCGCACTGTTCCGAACGGCCGGTGGGCCAGGGTTTGGGCGGGGGTCCTGCCATGGCTTGCATATGGGGCCAGGTCTGCGCCATGTCACGTCCGAGACGTGTGGGGACGGGAATGGGCGAGGCGATACTGGTTATCGACGAGGGCACGACATCGACCCGCGCGATGGTCTTCGCGCGCGATGGCCGGCTGCTGTCGCTGGCGCAGGAGGAACTGACCCAGCATTATCCCCGCCCCGGCTGGGTCGAACATGATGCGGGCGAGATCTGGCAGCGCACGCTCGCCTGCACGCGGCGGGCGATGTCGGAAGCGGGCGGGGCCGACCGGATCGCGGCGATCGGGATCACCAACCAGCGCGAGACCGTGGTTGCCTGGGACTGCGCGACGGGGGAACCGCTGGCGCGCGCGCTGGTATGGCAGGACCGGCGCACGGCAGAATTGTGCGACGAGTTGAAGTCGCGCGGGCACGAACGCGCTGTGCAGCGCCAGACGGGGCTGCTGCTCGATCCTTATTTCTCGGCCACCAAGATGCGCTGGCTGATCGATAACGAGGCCGCCGTGCGCGCTGCGGCCGAGCGGCGAACCCTGGCATTGGGCACAATCGAAAGCTGGCTCGTGTGGAACCTCACCGGCGGTGCATTCGTCTCCGACGCCAGCAACGCCAGCCGCACCCTGTTGCTTCCGCTGGAAAGCGCACAGTTCGATCCGGGACTGTGCGACCTGTTCGGCGTGCCGCTAGGCGCACTCGCCGAGGTCGTGGACACGCACGGCGCGATTGTGGAAACAGGCGCAGCCCTGTTCGGCCGGGCGATCCCCATCTGCGGCCTGGCGGGGGACCAGCAGGCGGCGACGGTGGGGCAGGCCTGTCTCTCCCCGGGCGAGACTAAGGCAACTTATGGCACCGGGGCATTCGTGCTGACCAACATGGGCAGCGACATCCCGCATTCGGCGAACCGCCTGCTCGGCACCGTGCTGATGCAACAGGATGGGGCGCGGACCTATGCGTTGGAAGGATCGGTCTTCGTCGCGGGAAGCCTGGTCAAATACCTGCGCGACACACTGGGCATGATCTCGAGTGCCGCCGAAACCGCAGCGCTTGCCCGCTCCATTCCGAATAGCGGCGGCGTGGTGATCGTGCCGGCACTGTCGGGACTGGGCGCGCCGCATTGGAATGCCGGCGCGCGAGGGGTCATTGCGGGGTTGAGCTTCGCCAGCGGCCGGGCACAGATCGCCCGCGCGGCTCTGGAAGCAATGGCGCACCAGACCCACGATCTTTGCGCCGCATTCGCTGCCGACGGAGCGCCCTGGCAGGCGCTGCGGATCGATGGCGGGATGAGCGCCAACGACTGGATGGCGCAGGACCTGGCCGACATGCTGCAACTGCCGGTCGAAAGGCCGGACATGGTGGAAACGACCGCGCTCGGCGCGGCCATGCTGGCAGCGGTCGGCTGCGCCATGCACCTCTCGCTTGCCGAGGCAGCCCTGGCGATGCGCGGCCCGGTGCGACAATTCGCGCCCGCGATGGAAGACGAGGTCCGCCAGCAGCGACTGGCCGCCTGGCGCCGTGCGCTGTCGGCGGTGTGATCCTAGATCCGCCCTACCTCGCGGCCGAGACGCGCACGGAGGCTGTGGACCGCTGACGGGCGCAGCCGAAACCCTTCGCGCCAGGCACGGTCCAGGCGGCCGATGCGCGCATGGATCGCTTCGCTCGCCGCGATGAGGCTCTGCGTCTGCGGCTCAAGATAGCCGAGATTTACCGGGTCGGTCGGCCGATCGTCGGGCAGGGTACCGTAGCGGCGCAGCTGGAATTCGCTCAGCTCGCTGGCGTAGTAGGCGCGCTGGTTCAGCAGCCAGGCCAACACATGCATGATCCGGGTGGTGGTGCGAAGCCCCTCGATCGACATGGCCAGGCGCCAATGGGGATCCTCGTCCTCGGCCGCATCCACCGGGCGCAGATCGAAAACCATGCGCGCCTCGTCGGCAAGGATCAGCGCCTCGCAATAGAGAGCCTCGATAATCGGCTCGCTGATGTCACTCGGCGTACCCATGGGAACCGACGCGCTATTCCCATGCGCCTCGATAAGCCAGCATTGGCCACGTACTATCCCTGACGAATTTCTCCATGTCCCGCACAGGGACAGAAATCAGGCGATGATATCGGGCAGCAGCTGATCCTCTACCGCGGCGATCTGGTCCTTGAGCGCCAACTTGCGCTTCTTCAAGCGCGCGATCTGCAGTTCATCGGTCGAACCCGACTGGCGCAGCGCGTGGATTGCGGCATCGAGGTCGCGATGCTCGATCCGCAACGTCGCCAGCCTCTTGCGCAGTTCCTGTTCGTTCACCCGTGCCCCGCTCGTCCGTCCGCCGCGCCCTCGCGTGCATTCGTCGTTTAGGGACAAGTAGGGGCTTCGCAAGGTCTCGCGTGTATGTTCTGATGGTCATTGGGCGGTTCGGCTGCCTGGCCGAGTCGCCTACGGACGGGGATAATTCCGCCAGTAGGAGAGACCATATGGAATCGTCGCACACCAGCGCCTTGCAGAGCAAACATGCCGGCCTCGAAGCGAAGCTCCGCCTCGAGATGAACCGGCCCTCGCCCGACGCCGCGACGATTCAGATCCTCAAGCGCCAGAAGCTCCGCATCAAGGAAGAACTGGCGGCGATCTAGCGCCTTACCGCCATTTGCCATTCGGCCGGGCGCGGTTATAGCTGCGGGTCATGTCCGCAGCCACCGCCGCACGCACCATCCTCACGCGACTGCACGAGGTCATGGCTTCGCGCATGCACGCGCAGGGCAAGCTCGACCGCGTGGTCGAGATCATCGGCGAGAGCCTGAACAGCGAGGTCTGTTCGGTCTATCTGCTGCGCGAGGGGATGCTGGAGCTCTACGCCACGCGCGGCCTGAACCAGAGCGCGGTACACGTCACGCGGTTGGCGGTGGGCGAAGGCCTGACCGGCACGATAGCCGCCAATGTCGAGACGCTGAACCTGGCCGAAGCGAAGGCGCATCCCGATTTCGCCTATCGCCCCGAAACGGGTGAGGAAAAGTTCCATTCGTTCGCCGGCGTGCCGATCGTTTATCGTGAGCGCGCGGTGGGGGTGCTGTGTGTTCAGCACGTCGATCCGCGCCGGTACGAGGACATCGAAATCGAGGCGTTGCAGACCACCGCGATGGTCCTGTCCGAACTGATCGCCAATGCCGAGCTGGTCGACGAGGAGGAGGCGCTGGGCCTGGCGCAGGCCAGCATAGAGCCGCAGGTTATGGACGGGCTTCCGCTGGTCAAGGGCCTGGCCTCGGGCCACGCGGTGTTCCACCAACCGCGGGTCACCATCGACCAGGTGATGGCCGACGACATCGAGGCCGAGCGGCAGCGGGTCTACCGCGCGTTCGACAAGATGCGCGAACAGATCGACCAGATGGCGAGCCAGGCCGAATTCGGCACGGGCGGAGAGCATGACGAGGTGCTCGAAACCTACAAGATGTTCGCCTATGACGAGGGGTGGAGCCGCCGCATAAATGAGGCGATCGATTCCGGCCTGACCGCCGAGGCGGCGATCGAGCGCGTGCAGCAGCGCACCCGGATGCGGATGCGCGAGATCGACGATCCCCTGCTCGCCGACCGGATGCACGATCTGGAGGATCTGTCGAACCGGCTGCTGCGGATCGTGGCGGGCAAGTTCGGCACGGCGGCGAGCCAGGGCCTGCGCCGTGACACGATCCTGATCGCGCGCAACCTGGGCCCGGCCGAACTGCTCGAATACGACCGCCGCAAGCTGCGCGGCGTTCTGCTCGAGGAAGGCTCGCTGACCGCGCACGTGGTGATCGTGGCCCGCGCCATGGGCGTTCCGGTGCTCGGACGCGTGCATGGCCTGCGCGGCAAGGTGCGCGAAGGCGACGCGATCCTGCTCGACGCGGACAAGGGTTCAGCGACCGTTCGCCCGACCCAGCCGATGACCGACGCGTTCGACGCCCGTTTCGCCAAGTCGCGCGAACGGCAGGCGCTGTATGCTGGGCTGCGCGATGTCGAGCCGTTCACCCGTTGCGGCACGCGCATCACGGTAATGATGAACGCCGGGCTGCGCGACGACATGAGCGCGCTTCAGTTGAGCGGCGCCGACGGCGTCGGGCTGTTCCGGACCGAGTTCCAGTTCCTGGTGTCGGCCACCCTGCCCCAGCGCGACCGACAGACGCGGCTCTACCGCGATGTCATGGATGCGGCGGGCGAGAAGCCGGTGGTATTCCGCACCGTCGACATCGGCGGCGACAAGGCGGTTCCCTACCTGCGTCAGGACGAGGCGCGTTTCGACGAGAATCCCGCGATGGGATGGCGCGCGCTGCGGCTTGCGCTCGAGCGCGAGGGGTTGCTGAAGGCGCAGGCGCGCGCCCTGCTCGAGGCGGCGGGCGGGCGCACGCTGCACGTCATGTTCCCGATGGTCAGCGAGCCCTGGGAGTTCGACGCGGCCAAGGCCGTGTTCGACGAACAGCACACCTTCCTGCGGCAGCGAAAGAAGTTGCTGCCGGAAACCATTCGCTATGGCGCGATGCTCGAGGTTCCCGCGCTTGCCGAGGTGCTCGACCTCCTCCTGCCGAAGCTGTCGTTCCTGTCGATTGGCACCAATGACCTGACCCAGTTCCTGTTCGCCGCCGACCGCGCCAACCCCAAGCTGGCGGAACGCTACGATTGGCTGAGCCCGTCGATCCTGCGTTTCATGAAGCGGATCGCACTGGCGACCGTTGGCACCGATGTGGCGTTGGGGATCTGCGGCGAGATGGCCGGACGGCGTCTCGAAGCCCTTGCTCTGCTTGGACTGGGTTATCGGCGGCTGTCCATCACCCCCGTCTCGGTCGGGCCAATCAAGGAATTGATTCGCAAGGTGGACCTTAACGAGATCACTGCGGTGATGAATGCCTGGCTGGTTACCCCGCCGCCAGACATGCGTGCCGCGCTGTCCGCCTGGGCGACCGAACGCGGGATCGAGTTCGACTAGCCCGCGCCGGCGTTACTGCTCCTGGTCTGTCGCTTGCGCGGCAGGTTCTGGCTCCTCGCCGGGAGCTGATCCGTCGCCCGGCTCCTCGTTTCCAGGGTCTTCAGCCGCGGGGGACGCGGCGCCGCCGGTGGGCGCTGCCGTGGGCACGGGCCGCCGCGGTGGGGACTGAGAACGCAACTGGTCAAGCGGGATCATTCCATCGTCGATCGTGCCCCCCAGCACCTCACCCTCGGCGCGCGTGTCGTCCGGCGCGGTCTGCGCGGGATCGCCGCCGTTGCACGCGGCCACCACAAACGCCAGCGCGAACACCGCCATCCCACATCGCCTGTCGATCATCCGTTCGTCCCGTTCAGCGCGGCGAGAAACTCGCCCATTCGCCCTTGCAATGCCGCATCCCAGCGATCGGGCGCAAGCGGCAAACCCAGCCTCTCAAGGCTGGTCACACCGAATGCCTCGATCCCGCAAGGCACGATCCCATTGAAATGCGCCAGGTCGGGCGACAGGTTCACGGAGAACCCGTGCATCGTCACCCAGCGGCGCACCCGCACGCCGATGGCACCGATTTTGGCCTCGCGTCCGTCGATGTCGCGGGTCCAGATTCCGATCCGCCCCTCCGCCCGCCAACTTTCGACGCCCAGATCGGCCAATGCGGCGATCACCCAGCCCTCCACAGCGTTGACGAAGCAGCGCACGTCCCGCCCGCGCCGCGCCAGATCCAACAGGACGTAACCGATCCGCTGACCCGGTCCATGATAGGTATAGCGCCCGCCGCGCCCGGCCTCGACCACCTCGAACCGTGGATCGAGCAGTTCGTCCGCCACGGCACTGGTCCCCGCAGTGTAAACCGGCGGATGTTCGAGCAGCCAGACGAGTTCGCGTGCCTCGCCCGCCGCGATCGCGCGGTTGCGCGCGTCCATTTCGGCCAGCGCCGTGCGATAGGGGACCGGGGCCCTGGTGACACGCCATTCGATGTCGGCGGTGGATGGCAGGTTCATCGGCGGTTGCGTGGCGGCTCCGCACGGGCTTATCAAGCAAAACTGGTTGCAGCATGAGGGCTTGGGCATGAACTTCGACATGGGACAGGCGTGGAGCGACGGCATCGCCCGCGTGAAAGCGAACTTCCAGTTACTGGTGGTGCTGGGCGGGATATTCTTCTTCCTGCCATCGGTCCTGCTGTTCGTCGCCATGCCCGACGCGATGGGCGCGATGATGAGTCCCGACATGAACACCGCGAACATGGAACAGGTGATGGCGGGCCTGGGCGCGGGGTTTTTCGCAATCTACCTGCTGATCATCCTTGCGAGTTTCATCGGCCAGACAGCGATGATTGCGCTGATGGGCGATCCGCGCCGGATCGCGGTGGGCGAAGCGATTGGAACCGGCGTCAAGGTTCTCCTGCCCCTGTTTGCGATCCTGGTGATGTTCCTGATCGGTTACGTGGTCGTGGGGCTTCTGGCCGGTCTGCTGTTCGGGCTGTTGGTAGCGGGCGCTGGCGCGCTTTCCACTGGCCTCGCCGCGGCGGTCACGACCGTGCTGATCGTTACGCTGATCCTCGCGATGCTGTGGGTCCTCACCCGCTTTTCGATGACGTTGCCGGTGCTTGCATTGGAAGGTTCGCTTAATCCGATCGGCGCGCTTGGCCGCTCGTGGCGCATGACCCGCCCGGTGCAGTGGCGCCTGCTATTCTTCTACGTGCTGCTGTTCATCGCATACATCGTGATCGCGCTGGTCGCCTTCATGATCATGGGGGTCGTGGTGGCCGCGCTCGGCGCCCCGAGCGCGCTAGGGTTCCTCAACGGCTTGATCGGAGCGCTGGTCGCAATGGTGTTCTCCGGCGTGGTGGTAGGGATCTATCTCCAGCTCGCCGGACCCGCGGCCAGCGTCAGCGAGACGTTCCAATAGACTGCGAGAGCGGGGCGGCTCAGGCCGCCTCGTCCTTCCAGCCCCAGAACAGCTTGCACGGCAGGACGTTGAGCGGTTCGAAATCCTGGTCGATGTGGCGGAAATGCCGCGCCATGAAATCGCGCGCGCGGGTCGAGAACTGATAGACCAGGAATGCCCCGCCCGGACGCAGTACGCTGTGGGTTGCCTCCGCGATCGCCGGGCCCACGCCATCGGGCAAAGTGGAAAACGGCAAGCCCGACAGAACGTAATCGGCGTGTTCGTAACCCAATGCCTGGACGATCTCCTCCACGTCGACCGCTGAGCCATGAACAGCATGGAAGCGACTGTCGGCGATCGTGTGCTTGAGGTAATCGATATAGAGCGGGTTGGTGTCGATCACCAGCAGGGCGCCGTCGCGCGGCAAGCGCTCCAGCACCGGGAAACAAAACGTGCCGACGCCTGGGCCGTATTCCACGAAAAGCTTGCACTGCTGCCAGTCGACCGGCGCCAGCATTCGGCGAATGGTGAAGCGGGACGACGGGATGATCGATCCCACCATCTTGGGATGTTCGACGAAGCCCCGGAAGAAAACGCCCCACTGGCCAAACAGTCGGCCAATGCGCTGGCGCAGGCTGCGCGGCCTCGCCAGCGCCAGATCGCTCGAATTGGTCAAGAAATGAACCTCGTTCTGCGTCCGGCGACCCGCCGGCAATAGGTCTGGCGGGTTCGCAAATTCCCCGCCCCATTGCAAGTGCGGCTTGCGGGGCGTAGCGCCGGGACCGTCATGGCCGAGGTCGATCCACTGCTTCCTTCCACCATCGCGCACGGACCGCGCAAGCCAATCTCGAACGAGCGGATGGTGCTGCTGTTCCTGGTGATGCTGGTAACCGCTGCGGGCAATACCGCGATGCAATCGGTCATGCCATCGATCGGTACCGAACTGGGCGTCGCCGATGTCTGGATCAGCCTGGCGTACACCTGGTCCGCACTGCTATGGGTCGTGTGCGCGCCGCTGTGGGCGCGGCGATCCGACCGACGCGGGCGCAAGGCAATGATGGCGATTGGCCTCGGGGGCTTCATCGCTTCGTTCACCCTGTGCGGGCTGGTGTTGTGGTTCGGTCTTGCCGCGGCCATGCCGGCGGCGGCGACGTTGCTGTTTTTTGCCGCCGCCCGCAGCCTGTATGGCGGTTTCGGATCCGCCGCGCCGCCCGCCGTCCAGGCTTATGTGGCCAGCCGCACGCCGCGTTCCGAACGGACCAAGGCGCTGGCGCTTATCGCATCGAGCTTCGGCCTTGGCACGGTGATCGGTCCGGCGGTCGCGCCGCTGCTGGTGTTTCCCAGCACTGGGCTGACGGGGCCATTCTTCGCATTCGCACTGGTGGGACTGGCAGTGCTAGTGGCGCTGCGGTTACGCCTGCCCGACAACACGCCCAGCTTCGCCGCGCGCGGGGATGTGGTCGGCGCGCCGTTCAGCGCGAATTCCAATCCTTCGCTCGGCCGGGACGACGCAGACGATGCGGACGACGCCATCGGCAATCCCGACGACATTCCGGACCTGTCGTGGCGGGACAAGCGACTGCGGCCTTGGTTGATGGCGGGGTTATTGGGTGGGCACGCGCAAGCGGCGACCCTCGGGATTATCGGTTTCTTCCTGCTTGATCGCCTGGGCCTGCGCGACGATCCGGCAGCGGGTACAGGCCAGATCGGGCTGGTGCTGATGGGCGGCGCGATCGCGACGCTGCTGGCACAATGGGGCCTGATCCCGATGCTTCGCCTCGGTCCGCGCGCTTCGACGCTGTGGGGCATGGCATTGGCGGTGGTAGGGGTCCTGGGTTTCGCCGTCGCGCGGGATTTGCACGCGATCGCGCTCGGATTCGCGGTCGCCTCGCTCGGGTTCGGGCTTTACCGGCCGGGGTTCACCGCCGGTGCATCGCTGGCGGTGACACGGCGGGAACAGGGCCAGATTGGCGGGATCGTCGCATCCGTGAATGGGGCGGCCTATGTCGTGGCGCCGGCGGGTGGTGTGTGGCTTTACGGGCACCACCCCACCGTGGGCTTCGCCACGATCTGCGCGCTTTGCGCGGTCGTATTTGTGCTCGGCTGGCGCTCGCTTGCACCGGACGAGGAATTTTCGACAAGGGCGAGCTAAGCCGACTCGCGCGGTCCTGAACCGTTAGAGAATTTCCCCGACGCGATCCTGCGGACGACATAGACGCACGCCCTTGTCGGTTTCGACCAGAGGACGTTCGATCAGGCGCGGGTCGGCGGCCATCGCATCGAGTACGTCCTGGTCACTAGCCCCGATCAGTCCCCGCTCCCCCGCATCGGTGCCCCGCGTACGGAGCCCCTCGCCCGGCGTGATGCCCGCATCGCGATAGAGCTGCGCGAGTTTCTCCCGACTGGGGGGATCCCGCAGATACTCGATCACCGTAAGTTCGATTCCCGGGCATTCTTCGAGGATCGCAAGCGTTTTGCGCGAGGTGCCACAGCCAGGGTTGTGCCAGATGGTCGCCTTCATCGGATGCTCCTCGGTTGCGCCGTCCTAGGCGCTGGGGCGACGGCAAGGCAACCATTCACGCCAAAAATCGAATTCTGTTATTGATTGTCATTCGCAATAGCGTTAGCCGCCCCTCTACACAGGAGGACCCAGCCAATGATTCGCCGCCAACTCGCCAGCGCCTTTGTGACCGGAGCGTCGCTTGCGTCCGCGCCTACGCTTGCGGAAACCACGGCCGTTGGTGACGAGCAACCAGGCATCATTGTCACCGGCGAGTATACTGCGGAGGGTCTTTCCACCACGGGGCATCAGCTCCCCCTCCTCGACACCCCGCAGACCGCTATCGTGATCGAGGACGACCTGCTCGCAGAACAGGGCCGCCGGACGCTGCGCGACACCATGCGCAATGTCACTGGCGTCAGCTTCCAGGCGGGCGAGGGCAACCCACCCGGTGGCGGCGATGCCTTCAGCGTGCGTGGCTTTTCGGCGCGCGACGACATCTTCGTCGACGGCATCCGCGACCCGGGAAATTACTTCCGCGATCCATTCTACGCCGAGCGGGTCGAAGTGACCAAGGGCCCCGCTTCCGCATTTGCCGGGCGTGGCAACGTGGGGGGTACCGTGAACATCGTCACCCGCCAGCCTGAGCTCGTGAATCGCGTGGGAGGCGAGGCAACGATCGGCACGGACGATCTTTATCGGGGCACTTTCGACGTCAATCAGGTGCTCAATGCGGAAAAGGGCATCGCCGCACGACTGACCGCCATGGGGCACAGCGCGGACGAGCCTGGCCGCGATCGGGTGTTCAACCGGCGCTGGGCGGTGGCTCCGTCAATCGGTTTCGGCATCGGCGGAAATACGACCTTAATCGCCAATTACCTGCATCTCGAGCAGAACGATCGGCCTGACTTCGGGCTACCTAACGGTCGCAATCCCAGTTTGGCGGGATCGGGGTTTGAAGGACGCGTGGCGCCGGTCGATCGCGACAATTTCTACGGCTATTCGACCGACTATCGCGACGTGAAGACCGATATCGTCACCGGGCGCCTGGAACATCGCCTGAGCGACGCGGTGGCCCTCAGCAATATCACCCGTTACGCCCGGGTCGGCATCGATCAGGTAGTGTCCGCGCCGCGTTTCGTGGGCACTGTCACGACACTCGACGCGAACACCCAGGTGGTCGGCAACTTCAAGCCGCGCGACCAGATCGACAAGCTGTTCGTCAACCAAACCAGCCTCACCGCTGAATTTGGCTCGGCCGCGATGCGACACACGTTGGTGATCGGTGGAGAGTATGTCGACGAATCGAACCACAACCGCCGCCGACTGGATGCAAACGGCCCAGCGACCAACCTGTTCGACCCCGTGTTTCAGCCCGCGCAGACACTGCCCTACAACGGCACCCGTGCGCGGATCGATCTTGAGACGTTCTCGCTCTACGCGTTCGACACGATCGAGCTGGGAGAGCAGTGGCGCGTCGTAGCGGGGCTGCGCCATGACTGGGTCGAGACACGTGTGCGTGGCTTCGACGACAACGGCATCGCGCCGGGTTTCGTTACAGACCTGACCCGCGATGACAGCGAATGGAGCGGCAACGCCGCGGTCGTGTTCAAACCTACGCCTGCAACCAGCCTGTACCTCGCCTATGGCACGGCATTCGAGCCGGGCAGCGGGTCCGAAGTGGTGCAGCTTGCCGGCGGCAACAACAACGCCCCGGTGACGGCCGCCAACTTCAACGTCGCGCCCGAAACCAGCCGGGCCTGGGAAGCAGGCGCGAAGGCCGAGCTGATGAATGGTCAGCTCCAGCTGTCGAGCGCGGTATTCCAGATCACGCGCGACAACGCCCGCACACCGGGCATCAATCCGGGTGACCCGGCGGTCGTGCTTGATGGCGAGCAGCGGGTGCGGGGGTTCGAGGTTCAGGCCGTCGGCAACCTCACGCCGCGCTGGGCGATCTTCGCCGGATACAGTTTCCTCGACGGCGAGGTGACCCGTTCCAACCGGCCTTTCGAATTGGGCCAGCGCCTCGATAACACGCCGAAGCATTCGCTGAATGCCTGGACTAGCCATGCGGTGACTGACGCGCTGACGTTGGGCGGAGGCATCCAGCATGTTTCCAGCCGCCGCAGCGAGGTGCGGCAGAGCGCGGCCGCCAATATCACGATTGTAACCCCGGCCTACTGGGTGTTCGATGCGTTTGCGGAGTACCGTTTCAGCGAGCGATTGGGCGCGCGGATCAACGTCTACAACGTGGGAGACGAGGATTATTTCTACTCTTTCGCGAGCGGCCAGTCGATCCCGGCTGCATCGCGCGCGGCGACATTCACCTTGACCTTCGACTACTGACGATCGCAGGCTCTGCCTCATGATGATCGCGATCGAGAGGCTGCTTGACGCGGACGGGCTGCAGCGCGTGCGCGACCTGCTCGATAGCGCGCCCTGGGCCGATGGGAAGGTCACGGCTGGCTACCAATCTGCGCTGGCCAAAAATAACGAACAACTGCCGCAGGATTGCGACGCGGCACGCGCGGCGGGCGCTGAAATCGTCGCGGCGCTGGGCAGGAGCCTCCTGTTCCAGACTGCGGCGCTGCCGCGCGCGATCTTTCCCCCGCTGTTCAACCGCTATGGCATCGGCCATGCGTTCGGGACCCATGTAGACAATGCTTACCGCCCATTGCCTGGCGGGGGGCAGCTGCGGACCGATCTTTCCGCGACGCTATTCCTGGCGGAACCCGAGGAATACGACGGCGGAGAACTGGTGATCGAGGACGGGCACGACGGAAAGGAAGTCAAGCTGCCTGCGGGGCATTTGTTCCTTTATCCCGCCACCACCCTGCACAGCGTTAGACCAGTGACGCGCGGGACGCGGCTGGCGTCTTTTTTCTGGATCGAAAGCCTCGTCGCCGACGCGGGGCGCCGCGACGTGCTGTTTGACATGGATCTGGCCGTTCAGTCGCTCCGCCCGCGTGTGGGTGACGAGGATCCGGCGCTGATCGCGCTGACCGGCTGCTACCACAATCTCCTGCGTGGCTGGTCGAGTTAGCGAGGATCCGACATTGCCGGTACTTCGCGCGCGGCATCCCCCGGGTTGATGCCGGGCGCGGGAGCGGCGCTGATCGTTTCGACGCGGAGAGCCACCCGCCCGGCGCGCTCAACTGCGCGGATCAGCCGGGGATAAACCCCGCACCGGCACAGATTTGGTATCGCCTCCGCGATTTCGTCGGCGCGGGGGCTGGCGTTCTTGCGAAGCAATGCCGCTGCCGCAATCGCGATGCCCGGGGTGCAAAATCCGCACTGGATCGCGCGTTCCGCGACCAGTGCCTGCTGGACTGGGTGTGAACGGTCACGCGACAACCCCTCGATCGTCGTCACCACCCGGCCTTCCGCTTCCGCCAGCGTGATCAGGCAGCTACGCAGCGCCTCGCCATCGACCAGCACCATGCATGCGCCGCAGTCACCATTGCCGCAGCCATACTTGGTGCCAGTAAGATTGGCCGCGTCACGCAGCGCGAACAGCAACGGGGTCGCGGGTTCCAGGTCAAAACGGACGGGTCGGTCGTTGACCGTCAAGCTGGGCATCGGTGGCTATCCAATTCGCTCAGTCGCGCCAGCTCGGGTCGATTCTGTCAATCCGGCGCTGCCAAGCGGCGAAATCCGCAGCGCCCGGCCCGCCCGGCAACCGGGTTTCACCGATATCGCGCTGATGCACCGCAATGACATCTTCTGAAACCAGGATCGGCTTGCCCATCGCATGCGTCGCCAGTTGAATCTCGCACGCCCGTTGCAGAGCCCACGCCTGGATGAACATCTCGCCGAGCGTGCGCCCCATGATCACCGGCCCATGGTTGCGCAGCATCAGGATGCGCTTGTCGCCCAGGTTCCGGAGCAGCCGTTCACCTTCCTCCGGTCGCACGGTCACCCCTTCGAAGTCGTGATAGCCGATCTGATTGACGAAATTGCAGGCGTAGAAATTGCTCGGCTCAAGCCCGCCCTCGCTCGCGCATACCGCCATCGTGGCGGTGGTATGCGTGTGGCAGATGGCGTGTGCCCAATCGAGATGGCGGTGAAAATAGGCGTGCTGGGTGAAACCTGCCTTGTTGACCGGGTAGTTGCCCGCAAGCACGTTCCCGTCGATGTCGATCTTGACCAGATTGCTCGCGGTCACCTCATCGTAGAGCAAGCCGTAGGGATTGATCAGGAAAGCGTGATCTTCCCCCGGCACTTTCAGGCTGATGTGATTGTAGATCGATTCCGACCAACCGAGGTGATCAAATATCCGATAGCAAGCCGCGAGGTCCTGACGCGCCTGCCATTCTGCTTCGCTACATTCCAATCGCGGTTTCAGCTGCGTCGCCATGGAAATCTCCTGTCGATTGCCTTTCGCCACCTATCGCATGACGGGGGCCGCGCGCACAAGCGCGAAGCCCCCTTCCCTCACGCGTGCGGCACGGTTACGCCGTTTGGCGATGAGCGTCACGGCCCGACTGACACACGGCAGCATCCGTGGCCATCTGATCGAACAGACCCTGCCGATGATGATCGGTGTGGCCGCGTTGATGTCAGTCGGCCTGGTCAATGCCTATTTCATTGGGCGGCTGGGTGCGGACGAACTTGCCGCGGTGGCGTTCATCTTTCCCGTCACCATCGCCATCTCGAGCCTTGGCGTCGGGGTGATGGTCGGGATCAATTCGGTGATCGCGCGGGCCCTAGGCGCTGGCGACGTGAACCGCGCCGCACGGCGCGCGAACTTCGGCGCGGTTTTCGCGCTGGCGGTCGGCATTGTACTCGGGATCGCGCAGTTCGCGGTAATCGAGCCGCTGTTCCGGTTGATGCAGGCGCCCGATGCGCTGATGCCGCTGATCGCTGAATACATGCGGCCCTATTCGCTTGGCCTGCCCATGCTTATGCTCCAGATGGGTCTAAACGGCGTGTTGCGTGGCCAGGGTGAAGCACGCGCCACCGGCTATATCGGCGTGTGCTACGCCGCCACGAACTGGGTGCTTACCCCCGTACTGATCAATGGATGGATGAGCATTCCAGCGCTGGGCGTGGCGGGCGCGGCTTGGGCCGCGAACATCGGTTTCGCCCTCGCGGCCGGGCTGGCGCTACTGCTGATAGCGCGCACCCCCTTGCCGATCCGCCCAGGACTGATCCGCGAATGCCGCGTCGGCGAATCGGCTGGCGCGATCTTGCGCGTGGCCGGCCCAGCGGCATTCTCCAACGCGATCAACCCGATCGGCCTGATGGTGCTCACTGCGCTGCTCGCTACCCAAGGTAACGCGGCCATCGCCGCTTTCGGGGCCGCTGGACGCATTCAATCCTTCGCGGTCGTTCCGCTGCTTGCCCTGTCGGGTTCCATTGGCGCCATCGTGGGGCAGAATTGGGGAGCCGGTCAATACGTCCGCGCGCGTCGGGCGATGTGGGAGGCAGGGTTGTTCGCCGGGGCTTACGGCCTCGCCATCGCCGCCGTGCTGTTCGCCTTCGGCGACCCGCTCGCACAACTGTTCACCGACGATCCTGCCGTGGAGCGAGAATTCAAGCGCTATCTCGCGCTGTCGGTCTGGGGCTATGGGGGCTTCGGGGTGCTGATCACCGCCAATGGCGCGCTCAATGCGATCGACCGCGCGCGTTTCGCACTGGCGCAGAGCTTCGCCCGTGTCTTCCTGCTGATGCTGCCGTTCGCCTGGCTCATGCGGGGCGCGTGGGGCGCCGATGCGATCTACGCGGCGGAACTGGTCGCCAACGTGGGCGGCGGCGGGCTGGCCGGGTGGATCGTATGGCGAATGCTGCGCCGCCCGGATGCCCGCGCCCCGGTGATTGTTCGTTAACCATCTTGCCGCATAGCTGCCCTGATCGAATAGGGGCGAGGCAATGGACGATCTGCTGGCGGATTTCGTGGCCGAAACCCGCGAGATGCTGGAAGCAATCGGGGGCGAACTGGTGGCCTGGGAGGCTGATCCGGGCGATCGCGCGCGTCTCGATGCAATTTTCCGGTTCGTCCATACCGTCAAGGGGAACTGCGGGTTCTTCGACTTCCCTCGGCTCGAGAAGCTGAGCCATGCCGCCGAAGGCGCATTGGCAGAAGTGCGCGCGGGTCGCCGTTCGCCGGGCGCCCATCTGGTCAACGGAGTGCTCGCGATTATCGACCGGATTGCCGAGATCGTCGATGCGATCGAAGCGGGGGAATCCGTGCCCGAGAACGGCGATGAACGCCTGATCGCGGCGCTTGAGCCAGAGCCCGACCACGACGTTTCAGAACAGCTCGACACCGCCGAAACGCATGCCGGACGCAAGCCTGCCACGGCCAATGGTGCGGCCCGCACAATCCGCCTGCCCGTCGATCTGCTCGACCGTTTGATGAGCGGCGTTTCCGACATGGTTCTGGCCCGCAACGACCTCGCCCGCCGTTTGCGCGAGGCTGGCAATCAACCCAGCATCGACGGCCCGTTCGAACGGCTTTCCGCGATCCTAGACGATGTGCGCGAAGGCGTCACCCGCATGCGCATGCAGCGGATCGAGCACCTCTACAATCCCCTGCCGCGGTTGGTACGCGACCTATGCGCCGAGCTGGGCAAACAGGTGATGATCGACCTCGAGGGCGGCGATGTGGAGCTCGATCGCGAAATGATCGAAACCGTCCGCGATCCGCTGACCCACATCATCCGCAACGCGATCGACCACGGAATCGAGGCGCCAAGTGAGCGCCTGGCACGGGGCAAGCGCGAGATCGGTTTGCTGAGCATTACAGCGCGGCAAGCCGGCAATCGCATTGCCCTCGTGATCCGGGATGACGGTGGCGGGTTCGACATCGACCGCATTGCGGGCAAGGCCGTGGCAGGAGGCATCGCGGATCAGGCGAGGATCGATGCGATGACCCGCCAGCAGAAACTCGAGCTGGTGTTCGAACCTGGCCTTTCGACCGCCGATGCGGTCAGCGGCGTTTCCGGTCGCGGAGTGGGCATGGACGTGGTCCGCGCCAACATCGAGCGCGTGGGCGGCACGATCGAGATCGATAGCGAACCGGGCCAGGGTACGGTCCTGACCTTGCAACTCCCATTAACGCTCAGCATCATTGCTGCGTTGACCGTCAGTTGCAACGGCGCCCGATTTGCCGTGCCGCGATCCTACATTGAAGAGATAGCCCGCGCCACGTCGGCTGCCATACAGCTGGAAACGTTGGGTGATTCGTCATTTGCAATGTTCCGGAATGCCCGGATTCCCTGCATTCGCCTGGCCACAGTGCTTGGGCTAGAAGACTGCCGGCCGCTCGATCAATCGACCTTCGTATTTGTGCGCCTGGCGCGCGGCGACCTCTACGCACTCGCGGTCGACCGGGTGCTCGACAACGAAGATCTGGTGATCAAGCCGCTCGCTCCGGCGATCATGGCAACCGGCATCTATTCGGGCTCGACGCTGCTCGATGATGGCAATCCGATACTCATGCTCGATATGCCAAGCATCGCACAGGCGTACGGGCTCGGCACTCAGGGAGCGAGCGCAAGGTCGCCGGTCCAGCTCGCAGCGGGCGATATAGCGCACGGAGAAGGGGCGCAGGTGATTCTTTTCGTCGATCTGGCCGGACGTCGACGCGCGGTACGAATGGAGCAGGTTCGCCGCATCCAGTCACTCGATCCCGATGCGATCGGCCACGAAGGCGGCCTGTTCCATGCGGTGTGTGATGGCGCGATTCTTCCGCTCGATGGGCTGGCAAGCGGAACCCCACCGGCAGACCGCGTGACGGTGCTGCGCCTGGGAGATGGTTCATCGGAACTGCTGTTTGCCGTCGACACCATCGAAAACACCGCCGCGCTTCCCGAAAGCATTTTCCCAGTCGCCGATGACGATCTGCTGGAAGGCACCATCTTGATAGACGGTTCGACCGCTGGGGTAATCGACGCCCATGCCTTGTTCGCGCGTCATTCCGACCGGCTGCATCGCCGCAGGACATTGCGCTGCAAGTTGCCGGGCGACGACGAATGGGTACGCAATTTCCTCGCCCCTCTGGTTGAAGGCAATGGGTACACGCTGGTTGATGGAGAGGACGAGCCCGCCGACCTGACGTTTCAGATCGGCGCCGCCGATACGGGATCGACGGGAAGAGGCCAGGTCATTCGGCTCCGCTCCGATGCCCGGCCCGATGGGGCCGATGCCACGACCATCTATCGGTACGATCGCGACGCCCTGCTCAACGCGTTGAAAAACGTGGCAGGGGGCGCCTGATGGCCGAGTTGTTCCTGATCGCGGAGATTGCTGGCCGCCGTGCCGCCATCGCTTCCGCGGATGTCCAGTCCGTTATCGAGGTCGGGCATGTCGCCCCCGTACCGCGTGCACCAGCCTTTGTTGCAGGATTGACCGCGCTGCGCAGCCGCGCGCTCACCGTGATCGATGCCCGCCGCGCACTGGGCCTGTCCGCAAGCGATATGGACGACGACGGACGGGCGGTGGTGAGCCGGATTGACGGACATCTTTACGCGATCACCGTCGATCGCGTGGTGGACGTGCTCGAAGCCATCCGGGTTGCGGACCGACCTGACGCAGAACTGGGCGCTTGCTGGCAGCGGGTCAGCCGTGGCGTCGTCGAAACGCGCACCGGGCCGGCTTTGGTCATTGATCTCGCGGCGATTGTCGCGGGTCCACGCGAAGCGGGGGCGAGATGACGCGCGTAAGCCGAACATTAACCTGCGAACGTTACCACACTTATCGCAACAAGGGATCGCGAAAATGAAGAGCTGTCTGATCGTCGATGATTCGAGGGTGATCCGCAAGGTATCGCGTCATATCCTCGAATCCCTCGGATTCGAGGTCGACGAGGCGGAGAATGGACAGGTCGGCCTGGTGCGTTGCGAACAGGCAATGCCGGACCTGATCATGCTTGACTGGAACATGCCGGTGATGACCGGCATCGAATTCATTGTTCAGCTTCGCCGTCGGCCCGGCGGTGACAAGCCCAAGGTCGTTTTCTGCACTACCGAGAACGATGTCGCGCATATCCGCGAGGCCATCAGCGCAGGTGCCGACGAATACGTCATGAAACCGTTCGACCATGAAACCCTTCAGATAAAACTTCAGCTTGTCGGCATGGCCTGAGGGCCGTTCCGTGGACACCCGCCCCAGCCCAACCGGCACGCTGACGCGCCAGCGTGACGAACGTCGCACGGGGCGTGTGCGCGTGATGATCGTCGACGATTCGCTGATCGTCCGATCGGTGCTGTCTCGAGCGCTCACCGCCGAGCAAGGCTTCGACATCGTCGCCAAGATCGGTAGCGCCGAACTGGCGCTGGCCCAACTTGCCAATGCCGCCGCGGACGTGATCCTGCTCGATCTCGACATGCCCGGCATGGGGGGGTTGGAAGCCTTGCCGCGCATCCTCGCCGCCGACCGCCACACTCAGGTGCTGGTCGTGTCGTCGCTCACCGACATTGGTGCGGAACATACGCTCGCGGCGCTTTCGATGGGCGCGGCCGATACACTGCTCAAACCCAGGTCGGGAGAATTCGACGAAGCCTATCGCGACCTGCTGGTCGCCAAGGTTCGCGCGCTCGGGGTCGCCAACCAGGCACGCCGAGCGCCTGCCCGCGCCACCCCGGCCCGGCCTCGGCCGAGCCCGGCGCATATAGCGGCGATCGCAATCGGCGCATCGACGGGTGGGGTCCACGCGCTCGGCATCCTCCTGCGGAACCTTCCGAACCGGGTTACCGCGCCGATCCTGATCACCCAGCATCTTCCAGCAAGCTTCATCGAGGTGTTCGCGCGCCAGATCGAAACAGCCGCGCATCGCCCGACGTTCGTGGCAGAAGACGGCATGGCTCTGAAAGACGGCCATATCTACGTCGCTGGCGCCACCGGGCACATGATCGTTGCCCCCCATCACGACGGGCTGGTCATCGCGACAGACCACGCGCGCGCGCCCAGCGGATGCCTGCCTTCTGTCGACCCCCTGTTCGCTGCACTCGCGCGCCATGCAGGCCCGCGCGGCCTCGCCGTGATCTTGTCCGGCATGGGACGCGACGGGACGCTCGGCGCAACCGAACTGGCGGCGGCAGGTGGCACGATCCTGATTCAGGACAAAGGAAGCTCGGCAGTTTGGGGGATGCCCGGCAGTGTTGCCGATGCCGGGGTGGCGCACGCGATGTTGCCACCCGATCTGCTCGCCCTGCGTATTGCCGCACTGTGCGGGCGATGCCAATGACCGGCCACGAGGCTTCACGACGCGTCGTGACCGACCTGCTCCACGCCCGGACCGGACAGCAACTGTCCGAAGATCGTCGTTGGCGGATCGAATCGGCGCTTTCCGGTCTGTTCCGGGCCCATCGTATTTCCAACGTCGATCAACTGGCCTGCCTGCTCGCCATGCCCGGTGCGGAGGACTTGAGCCGCGAGGTGGTCGATGCCCTGCTGAACAATGAAACCTATTTCTTCCGTGATCGCGCGATGTTCGATCATCTTGCGCGAAAGGTGCTCCCCGACCTCGCAGCCCGCCGCACGGCGACGCGCCGGTTGCGGATCTGGTCGGCCGGCTGTTCGACTGGGCAGGAAGTGTACACCTTGGCCATGCTGTTCGCCGACCAGCCGGAGCGCTGGCGCGGATGGCGGATCGAGATCGTCGGGAGCGACGTTTCGAGCCGCGCGATCGAGGTGGCGCGCCGGGCTTGTTACAGCCAGTTCGAAATCCAGCGGGGGCTTGGGGTGGGGCAAATGCTCACCTGGTTCCGTGAAACCGACGCGGGCTGGCAGCCGCACCCGCAACTGCGCGCCATGGTCCGTTTCGAGCAGCGCAATATTCTCGACCCCGAAATACGCATCGGCAGCTATGACCTGGTCTTGTGCCGCAACGTGCTGCTGTATTTTGACGCGGCGACGCGCGCGATCGCATTCGAGAGGCTTGACCGGGCACTTGCGCCTGAAGGCTGGGTGATGCTCGGTGCCGGTGAAACCGTGGTCGGCCGCACTGGCATCTTTGCGCCGGTCGAGGGCAATCAAGGCCTGTTCCAGCGCGCATGCGAACGGGTGGAGCGACGCGCGCGCCCGCCGGCGGGCTCCGACCGCAGGGTAAATTCCGGCTTAACGGTTCCTTAGGCGGAAAACGCTAATCCCATGCCTTGAAAGGACTTTGAGGGGAGCACGGTGGGTTTGAAGGCGGCCTCTTGCGGGACGAACACCCGCTTTTTGGCGTTTGCGCCGATCCTGGTGCTGACCGCGATTTTCGCGGCCACGTGTGCTTTGCTCATCCTGAGCAAGAACTTGCCCACCGTCGTGATCGCCGCGCTGCTGGTCGGCACGATCGCCATTTATGTCGCGGCCGCCGGATTGCTTGGCCGGATGGCGCTTGCCCACATGCACCGGTTGGAGCGGCTCGGCGTCACCGATAGCCTGAGCCTGCTACCCAACCGGCGCGCGCTCCATTCCGAAGTCAAGGCGAATGCCGAAACCAACGAGGAAGTGGCGATCGCGCTCATCGACCTTGATGGCTTCAAGATGGTCAACGACCTTTACGGCCATTCGGTTGGCGACAAGGTGATCAAACTGGTCGCGACCGAATTGGCCGAAGTGGGCGGCAAGGATGCGCGGGCCTATCGGCTGGGCGGCGACGAGTTCGCGATGAGCCTGACCGGGCCATTGGCGGGAACGATCCTGGAAGGGATGTGCCGGTCAATCATCGATAGGCTTAGCCAACCGCTGGCGGTTGACGACCGGCGCATCGTGATCGGCGCCAGCATCGGCCTGGTCCGGGCAAAACGGGGCGAAGAGGTACCATCCTCTGAACTGCTTCGCCGCGCCGATGTGGCCATGTATGTTTCGAAACGTGGCGGCAAGATGCGCTGCACCTGGTTCAAGCCCGAATTCGACCGGAATCTCGAAGCAGTACGTGATCTCGATACCGAGTTACGCAACGCCTTGCTCGCGGACGAATTCCGGCTCCACTATCAGCCGCTCGTCGATGCCCGCACTGGCGATGTGGTTGCAGTCGAATCCCTCATCAGGTGGAACCGTGCCGACGGCAAGGACATTGGCCCCAAGGACTTCATTCCCGTTGCCGAGGAATCAGGGCTGATCAATCCGATCGGTTTGTGGGTGCTTCGCCGCGGTTGCACCGACGCGCTGGCGTGGGGCGATATCAAGCTGTCGGTCAACATCTCGGCCGCGCAATTACGCAACGCCGAATTTCCCATCCAACTCGGCACCATCCTAGAGGAAACCGGCTTCCCGCCCGAGCGGCTGGAACTGGAAATCACCGAAACCTGTCTGGTGCTCGACCCGGTGGTGGCCGAGCGCAGCCTGGCATTAATTCGGGAGTTCGGGGTCAATGTCGCGCTCGACGATTTCGGGACCGGTTATGCCTCGATCGGGTTCCTGCGCCAGTTCCGGTTCGAGAAACTCAAACTCGACCGTTCGCTGGTGGTCGATTCGGCCGGGGATGAATGCAGCCGGGCGATGATGCTGTCGAGCATCTCGATGGCTCGTGCGCTGAAGATGAATGTCACGGCCGAAGGGGTCGAGACTCAGGCCCAGGCCGACCTCGTACGCAGCGCTGGCTGCGATCAGATCCAAGGCTGGCTCTATTATCGCCCGATGCCGGCCGAACAAATCACGCAACATCTCAATGCCGTTCACGATGAGCGGGACAAGAGGATAGCATGACCATCGCCGCTGAAATCCTGCACTCGCTAGAACATGGCGAGGAGTATTCCGAAAGCGAAACGCTACGCGCGGAACTGGCGCGCGCGCAGGGGCAGCGCGATCCCTGGCTGGTTCGCATATTCAGCGGGCTCAGTTCCGACGGCAAGCTGCTGGTCACGGTTGGCATTCCGCTGCTTCTCATCGTGGCGATCGCAGGCACCTGCGTGGCCGGCATGTTCTGGATTGAACAGGGCGGGATTTCGCCCGAAGCCGCGAACGCGTTGTCCACCTTGCGCTGGTGGATCGTTATCGCAGCGGCGGCGGGATCAGCGCTGATCGTGATGGGGGGATACGTTCTCAGTCGCGATGTGGTGCAGACTATCCGGTCGATGACGGTGGTAATGACCAGCATCTCGCGCGGACAAACCGACGTTACCGTTCCCGCGCGCGGGCGGGTCGACGAATTCGGCGAGATGGCGCGAACCATCGAGATTTTCCGGCGTGGCACGCGCCGCCTGCTGGCGCTTTCTGAATCGGAGCGCGCCGCGCGCGCCGAGAAGGATCAGCTCCATGCCGCACAGCATGAGCAGCTGGCATTGCTGGCACGCAATTTTGAACACACTGTGAGCGATGTCGTGGCCGCCGTCGCAGCTGCATCGAGCCAGTTGCAGGAAACGGCCCGATCAATGGCCGAATCCGCCGATTCCGCCGCCCATGAAGCGGGCTGTGTCGCCAGTGCGATGGAAGAGGCGTCGTCGGGCGCCACCGCCGCGGCCGCCGCCAGCGACGAGTTTGCGATGTCGATCGGCGAAATCAGCCGACAGGCTGCTACTTCGGCTGAGTTGGCGCGTCACGCGTCGGCCTCCGCGGATGAGGCCGATGCAACAATTTCCGGCCTGCTGACCTCAGCCGACCAGGTCAGCCAGGTCGTCGAACTGATCCAGACCATCGCGAGACGAACCAACTTGCTCGCACTCAACGCCTCGATCGAAGCAGCGCGCGGTGGCGAGGCAGGCCGAGGCTTCGCGGTCGTTGCAAGCGAGGTCAAGGAACTGGCCGCGCAGACCAGTCGCGCGACCGAGGAAGTAGCGGCCCAGATTCGCTCTATGCAGAATTCCACCCAGGCCAGCGTCGCCGCGCTGCGGTCAGTGGGGACGCAGATCGAGCAGCTCGAAGCGACCGCCATTTCGATTGCCTCGGCAGTCGACCAGCAATCGGTCGCGGGCCAGGATCTGGCGCGAAGCATCGACCTTGCCGCGCGCGCGACTGACGAGGTTTCGGCCAACATCGAAAGCGTGCGTACCACTTCCCTCGCGACGGGCGCCGCCGCCGCCCAGGTACTCTCCTCCGCGACGGACTTGGAGGGGCAGGCATCCAGTCTACGCAGCCACGCAGAGCGGTTTTTACGGCAAGTCCGCCAAGGATCCTAAGTCGGTTCAGCCGCGCTCAGCCAAGCAGCCGCCGTGCCATCGCGCGCACCTCCGCCCCCATGTCCTCGCGCTCAAGCGCTAGCGCCAGTGTTGCTTCGACGAAACCCGTCTTGCTGCCACAATCGAAGCGGCGCCCGGCAAACGTGACAGCGTGGAACGGCTGCTGCCCGATCATGCGGGCCATCGCGTCGGTCAGCTGAATTTCGCCGCCCGCGCCCTTGCCCTGCCCCTCCAGGGTCCGCATGACTTCGGGCTGGAGAATATACCGACCGGAAATGATCTTGTTTGACGGTGCTTCGGCAACACTCGGTTTTTCCACCAGACCACGTACTTCTGTAAGCGCGCCCTCGCTATGGCCAGGATCGATTACGCCATAACTTGAAACTTCGTCGCGCGGCACTTCGAGCACGCTGATGAGATTGCCCCCGACTTCGTTGTAAGCCTCGACCATCTGCTTCATGCATCCAGGCGAGCCGATCATCAGTTCGTCGGGCAGGAAAATGGCGAATGGTTCATCACCCACAATCGCGCGCGCGCACCAGATTGCGTGGCCAAGCCCCAAGGGTACTTGCTGGCGTACCGTGATGATCTCGCCAGGGGTGAACCGGGTTGGCTCCAGCACCGAAAGCGTTTTGCCCCGTTCGCTCATCGTCGCCTCGAGTTCGTAGGCGACGTCGAAATGTTCCACGATCGCGGTCTTTCCTCGCCCCGTGACGAAGATCATCTGCTCGATGCCTGCCTCACGCGCCTCATCCACCGCATACTGGATCAGCGGGCGATCGACGATTGGAAGCAACTCCTTGGGGATTGCCTTGGTGGCGGGGAGGAAACGGGTTCCCAGGCCGGCGACGGGGAATACGGCCTTGCGGATCGGTCGGGACATGAAACTCTTTCGAATTGAGGGCATGCTGCGCCAAGAGCGGACCAGGTTCAACGCATAGACGAGAGCGCGACCTCACGCCAACACCGATGGATACTTGTCATGACCCGCATATCTTGCGGTGCGCGTTCCGATTTTTGCCCACTTTGTCAATCGCCCTACCAGGCGGGTGCCAGCACGACGCGATTTGACGACCGATGGTGGCCGCGCGGTTTCAGTGGGCCTGCGCACGCGCGCTTTCCGATCACGGCTTGAACGACAAGTCACGGTTCGCACGCCCAATCCTGGTGCGGACAGAAGTTGAACCAGAGCGCGAACGAATTATTCGTCTGGACGTCATTGACGATCCGAGAAGCAAAAACCGGCCACTCTTGCGAGCGGCCGGTTTATGGCAATGGTTGCGGGGGTTGGATTTGAACCAACGACCTTCAGGTTATGAGCCTGACGAGC
>CAZEWN010000016.1:0-78047 GCA_964516135.1 uncultured Erythrobacter sp.
CGTTGTTGAGGCGCATCGAGATGATCGTGCCGCACTGCGACAGCACGCCTTCGGCCAGGTCGCTGGGGCGCTGGGTGATGAGGCCCAGCGAGATGCCGTACTTGCGCCCTTCCTTGGCGATGCGGCTGAGGATGCGTCCGACGCTTGAGCCATCGGCGTTCTTCTCGTTCGGCACGTACCGGTGCGCTTCCTCGCACACCAACAGAATCGGGCGGGTCTGTTCCTCGCGCCCCCAGATGGCGAAGTCGAACACCAGGCGGCTGAGCACCGCCACCACCGTGCTGGTAATGTCCGACGGCACGCCCGACACGTCGATGATCGCGATCGGCTTGCCCTCGCCCGGCATGCGGAAGATCTTGGAGATGAACTCCGCCATCGTGTCGCCCACCAGCATGCCGGAGAACATGAACTGGTAACGCGGGTCGCCCTTCACCTCGTCGAGCTTGGTCTTGATCCGCATATAGGGCGCGGTGTTGGTCGCCTTGTCGAGCTTGCCCATCTCGTTCTGGATCTCGTTGGCGAGGTCCGACAGGAGATAGGGGACGGGCGAATCGACGGTGATCTTGCCCATCGTCTCGGCCAGCCGGTTGCGCTGGCGCGCGCGCAGCAGGCATTTGGCCAGGATGTCCGCATCGACTTCGCGATCACTGTCGTGGCTGGTGAGGAGGACTTCGCAATGTTCCTCGAAGTTCATCAGCCAGTACGGCATCTGGAGGTTGGAAACGTCAAGGATCAGGCCATTGTTGCGGAACGCGGCGGAATATTCGCCGTGCGGGTCGATCATCACCACATGGCCTTGCGGCGCGGCCTCGCAGATGCGGTGGAGGATCAGCGCGGCGCTGGTGGATTTACCCGTACCAGTCGAACCGAGCAGCGCGAAATGCTTGCCCAGCATCGCGTCGATGTAGATGCCGGCGCGGATGTCCTTGGTCGGATAGACAGTGCCGACCTGGATGTTCGATCGACCATCGCTTGCATAAATCTGGCGCAGATCCGCCGTGGTCGCGGGATAGATCATCGCGCCGGGTATCGGGTATCGGGTGACGCCGCGACGGAACCCGTTGATCCGCCCGGTCAGCTTTTCCTCGTTGCCTTCACCCAGAAAATCGATGTTGGCGAGGATGCCGCCCGCGCGCCGGTCCTGCCGCTGGTTCCGCACGCTGGCGAGCAACCAGGAATTGCCCACGCGAATCTTGACCTGGCTGCCGACCTGCCCGGCCAGCGCGACCGAGGGATCGTCGTCGGCCATGCACTGGTTCAACCGTTCGATATCGAGCGCGATCTGCGAGCCGGAACCGGCGATCTCCAGCACCACGCCAATGGGCTGCATCGCATTTTCGGACGGCACCGCTCGACCGGGCGCGGCGGCAGGCGCGGTGGCAGTATCGCCACTCGCGGGGAATTCGGCCACGCGCCGACTGAAATCGTGATTGCCGAGGTCACTCATGCCAGGAGGCATCCCCATCGCCCAAGTCCAGTCCGGATTGCTAGGCGGATGGGGTTAAGATCGGGTCAACGCACCGCCAGAACACGCGTTAGATCAGGGCGAACAGGCGTCCGGCGATCCAGCCCATGCCAACCGACATCAACACGGCCAGCAGTCCGTACAGGAACGCCTGTTTCTGCGAGAAATCCTCGATGAACCGCTCGAAACCGACCTTCCTCACCTCGACTTCCGCGATTGCCGAGGCAATCACCCGGCCCCGCGCTATGGCGAAGGTTTCCGCGGTGTAGGTGCCGGTCTGCACGTTGGAAGGAAGCTCGATCCGGGCCTGGTACAGCACTCGCTCGCTGATCTTCACCCCGCCCATGTTCTGCTTGTACAGGCCCTGCCGCCCGCGCAAGTCGACCAGGCCATGCGAGAACCGGCGCTGCTCCTCGATGTCGATCATGCCCGATGGCGACAACTGGATGAAGTCCGTGCCAAGTTCGTAGATTGCGGCGGTCCGTTCATCAACCAGGTTTTCGATCGGCGCGGAGGATGCGACCGCAAAAAAAGACGGTGCGGATCGAAAGGCGGTACTCTCGGCATTGACCCATATCCCGGCAACCCGTTCCTTCTCGCGAACACGGATAGGGGTCGTGGGGCCTTTGAGCACCACGACGATATCGTACTGTTCGCCCGCCCGCTGCCCCTGCGGATCGAGGATCGCGCCGAACAGCAGCAGTTCGGTACCGGTGAAGCCCTGGCGCACTTGCACCTCGCTCTGCGACACTTCCGGAACCAGGATGGGATCGCGCTGGGCGGACAGCATCAGTAGCGCCACAAGGAGGAAGAGCCGCTTCACAGGGCCACCACGGTGAAAATCTCGTCGGGCCGGTAGAACAAGCCGGAGAACATCCGCAACGCCACGGCCAGGACGATGGCGGCAAGGACCAGGCGCAGCACTTCGGGCTTCGCCTTTTGCGCCAGCTGCGTGCCGATCTGCGCGCCCGACACCGAGCCAAGCAGCAAGAGCGCAACCAGCACGAGGTCGACCGCCTGCGTGGTCAACGCGTGCATCATCGTGGTCGCCATCGTCACGAACAGAATGTTGAACAGCGATGTGCCAACCACCACCCCGGCGCTCATACCCAGGATGTAAAGCATTGCGGGAACGAGGATGAACCCGCCGCCGACCCCCATCAGCATGGTCAGCGCCCCGGTCGCCACGCCCAACAACAGTGGCGCGAGCGGCGAGATGTAGAGGCCCGACCGATAGAACCGATAACGCAGCGGCAGCGCCGCGACCAGCGGGTGATGTCGCCGCTTGCGCGCTTTCGGTGCAACGCCGTCCTTGGGCGGGCGCAGTGCCTCGATCGCTTCGCGCGCCATCAACGTGCCGATCGAGCCGAGCATCACCACGTAGAGGATGCTGATCACGACGTCGATCTGGCCGATCGACTGGAAAAACCGGAACAGCAACGCCCCGATCCCCGATCCGATCACGCCACCACCTACCATGATCAGCCCCATCCGGTAATCGACCCCGCCGCGCCGCCGCTGGGCCAGCACCCCCGAAACGCTGGCCCCGGTTAC
The DNA here is from genome assembly GCA_964516135.1 of uncultured Erythrobacter sp. Lineage (GTDB taxonomy): Bacteria > Pseudomonadota > Alphaproteobacteria > Sphingomonadales > Sphingomonadaceae > 34-65-8. Next base: position 3,020 of record CAZEWN010000016.1, read on the forward strand.
CTGGGTCGATGCAGACGCCGCGGCCACCGTCGGGGGAACGCCATAGAAAATCAGCAGCGGCGTGGTCAGGAACCCGCCACCCACCCCGAACAGGCCTGACAATATCCCCGTGATCGCACCGAGCGCGACGATGACCAGCCCGTTGACCGAAAGATTGGCAATGGGGAGGTAGACGTCCATTGCGGTGCCCTATCGCACGGGCAGCACGGATTAAAGATGAACGCGGTCAGAAACCGGTCGATAGCGTGATCGCGGGGCCGGAGCCTGGTTGCGCGTCGCCTGCCGCCCTGAACCGGTAGTCGATCGCGAGCCGGGCGTTGGTGTCGCCTAGCCGCATTTCGAGCGTCGCGCTCGGCCCCAGATCCAGCCGCGCGGCCCCGCGCTGTGCGCCGCCCCAGGCGGCCGGGCCGATATACATTGCGCCTTTGGGCAAGTCGGCCAACTTGCCCGCAACACGTGCCTGCCCGTCCACGAACACTGTCGCAAAATCGCCGCCGACATAACCCGCCTGCACATATCCCTCGATCCGTCCCCGCGGCCCAGCGGCGATGGAGGGCACCTGGCTGACCAACATGACAGCGGGACGAATCGAGGCCCGCCCCGCTGTTTCGAGCACCCGCGCCTCTGCCATCGCGACAATCGGGACGTTTGCCAGGGGTTGCGCGGCGATCCCCGCCGCCAGCTCGCGTTCGTCCGCGCCGTCCAGCACGGTCGATACGCGCAGGTAGGCGGTTGGCGAGGCTGGATTGCCTTCGTTCAGCCGGTAACGGAGCGTCGCCCCTGCCTGGCTGGCACCATATGTCGGCGCCCCGGCTGCCGGGGCCAGCCTTGCCCCGCTGCCCGATCTGGCAAACAGCCAAGCATCGCCTGCCCACCGCTTGCCCTGGCTCGGCAAGACACGCCATGCGGGTGGCCCGGCGGCGGCAGGCGGTGCGGCGAGCAACGAAACGGCGCCCAGGTTCGGCATCGTCGTATCAAGCCTGGCCGGAACAGTCGGCCTCCCGGCCGCAATGCCCTGAGCCATGCCGCCGATGCCGCCCGCTGCGGCGCGAGGCAGAGGGGCCGATTGCTCAGCCTGGATCGCAAGGATGCTCAATCCGGCGGACGCCATCTGCCCCGGTATCGGCGCTATCCTGCCCTGCTGGGGGTCTGCCTCGACCAGCAGTCGCTCGACGACCTGGTTGAGCGAACCGGAGGCCGGAAACGGCGTTTCCCACAAGAGCGCCCGCCCGCCTACCCAGAGCACGACGATCGCGACGAGCGCGGCAAGCGGTTGCCCGCGACGACGCACGGCGACATTCACGCAGCAAGTATCGCGTCGGGAAATTCAGCGGGATGCGCGTGATGCTCCGTCTTGTCCCACCGCAACTGGTGGCCGCGCAAAGTCCGGACATAGGCGCCGAGCGCCCGTCGGCCGGCAAGTATCGCGATGATGTTCGTCACCGGCACCCGCAGGATGGCGCGCATTCCTTCGCCCGAGCCATATTCGCGCGCGGTGAAGGCGAAGCGCATCGCTCCGCGCCACAACAGGCTGACGAAGTTGGCGACGAGGATAATCTTCATCAACGGTGAGACGATCAATGGCTCGCCCATGCCCCCGAGCCGCAACAACCAGCTGATCCCGAACAGTATCAGCAGAGCGTAGGCGACCGCCAGCACCAAGGCCGTTAACGGTCCGCGCCGGTCGCGCAGCCGCATCCAGACGTCGCTGGGATGCCCGCCCCAGCCGAGCCGATCCCAGCTCTGGAAAGCGATGCCATGGACCCAGCGCGTTTTCTGCCGCACGGCCTGGTCGATGCGCGCCGGGAAATAGGCTCGCGTCGCCACCAGGCGACCTTCCTGTGTCCGCGCGCGAAGAAAACGCGAGCGACCACCGACCGCGCCGATACCCACGCCCAATTCGTAATCTTCGGTCAGGCAATCAGTGGCGAACGGGCCATCGTCGCGCAGGTTGGCCAGCCGGGCGATTGTATCGCGAGACAGCGCACAGCCAACGCCGGCCAGCGGAATGTTAGCGCCCAGCGCGCTGCGCACCACCAGTGCTTTCCCGTGCGCCTCCGCGAATTCCTCGCAATAGTGGCTGCCAATCCAGCGCGATTGCGGTTGTGGCAATGGAAGCACGGGCAACTGAATCATCTCGACCCCGCGAAGCGCGCCGTCAAGCAGCGCGAGACTGGCCGGATCGACCATGTCCTCGGCATCATGCAGCACGACCATGCGGGCCGCGAATCCCTGGCGCGCCTCGTCGACCAGGAGCGCGCGATGGAGGCGGTTGAGGCAATCGGCCTTGGTGGTGGGCCCGTGTGAATCGTGCACTACAATCCGCACTCGCGCATCGCCCTTCGCGGCGTGGCTGACCGCCAGCAGCGTTTCCGGATCATTGGCGTAGCAGCCCACGTACAGCCGCATCGCTTCCTGGGGCCAACTGGCGAGGAGGTGGCGCACGGTTATGCCGATGATCCGATCCTCGCGCCAGGCGGGAATAAACACCGCTGCCTGGCCCGAGAGTGGTGCGGAATCGCTTGTTTCTGCGGCAAGGATCAAATCGCGCGCGCGGCCCGTCATCCGTAACCAGAGCCAGATGAGGTCGGTCGCCAGCTCATCCACCGCGCCCAGCAGGAAGAAAATCCCAGCGAAAAGAAGCAGTTCGTGCTGCGCCAGCACCAGCCATTCGGACAATGTGAAATGACCGAACTGCAACAGGCGCGACCCCCCGGAAACCTGCTTAACCATAACGTTGCGCCCTTGCAACGCGCAAACTTTTGCCGGAGGAGGATGGCATGCAGACACCGCCCACGAACTCGCCTGTGAAGTCCTTTTTCGCCCCCGTGCGGGCATTGTTCGTCGGCGATGCCTCGGCCGGGATCCTGCTCATCCTGGTCGCCGCGGCAGCGATGGCGATGGCCAACTCGCCACTCGGCGGTGCCTACGACAACTTCTTCAACGGCCCGCTCGCGTGGACCCCGATCCCCAAGCTTTCGAGCTTGCACTACTGGATCAACGACGGGCTGATGGCGGTGTTTTTCTTCGTCGTCGGGCTCGAGGTAAAGCGCGAATGGATCGAGGGGCAGCTGTCGAGCGCCGAACAGCGCCGCCTGCCGATCTTGGCCGCGGTGGCCGGCATGGCGGTTCCGGCGATGGTCTATTTCTTCTTCCTCGGGGAAGCCGACCCGCAGCTCGCGCGGGGCTGGGCCATTCCGGCGGCGACCGACATTGCCTTTGCCATGGGCGTGCTGGGGCTATTGGGCAGCCGGGTGCCCGCGTCGTTGCGGCTGTTCCTGCTGACGGTCGCAATTGTCGACGACATCGGCGCAGTGCTGGTGATCGCAGTCGCCTACACCGCCGACATCCAGCTCGGCTGGCTGATCGGCGCGCTGCTGGTCACCGCCGCCATGTATGCGATGAACCGGCTGAAGGTGACGTCCTATGCACCCTACATCATCCTCGCGCTGGTCCTCTGGTTTCTGGTGCTCAATTCGGGCGTCCATGCGACCATAGCGGGCGTTGTGGCTGCGCTGACCATACCAATGGTGGGCAAAGACGATGACACGATGCTCGAACGACTTGAGCACGGCCTGGCACCGTGGAGCGCCTATCTGATCGTGCCCGTGTTCGGATTTGCCAACGCCGGGGTCAATTTGTCGGGCATCGGGATCGAGGGCGTACTGGCCCCACTGCCTGTCGCGATCGCGGCAGGGCTGTTCCTGGGCAAGCAGATCGGCATCTTCGGCGCGGTGTTCATCGCCGATAAAATCGGTTTCGCGCCCCGCCCCCACGCGGCACGGATGACGGAAATCTGGGGAATATCGCTGCTGTGCGGGATCGGGTTCACGATGTCGCTGTTTATCGGCGAGCTGGCGTTCCCCGGCAATCGGGAGCTGATTGACGAGGCGAAGATCGGCACTCTCGGCGGTTCGCTGATCTCCGCGATCGTCGGCTATCTGATCCTGCGGTTGACCACACGCCCCACCGGGGACCGGCGCGGCCTGGTGGAATAGCCGGGCCTCACCAGGTGCCGGTATTGGCCATGCTCGCCCATGGTTCCTGCGGAGGCAAGTGACCGTCCTGCAGCAGTTCGACCGAAATTCCGTCAGGTGAACGGACGAACGCCATGTGGCCGTCGCGCGGCGGGCGGTTGATCGCAACGCCCGCATCCATCAGGCGCTGGCAGGTCGCGTAGATGTCATCGACCCGATAGGCGAGATGGCCGAAATTGCGCCCACCGGTGTATTCTTCCTGCGCCGATCCATCGGCCGGCGGCCAGTTGTACGTCAGTTCGACTTCGGCCTCGCCGGCCTGCCCCGGCGCGGCGAGGAAAATCAGTGTGTAGCGCCCGGCCTCGCTCTCGATGCGGCGGACTTCCTCAAGACCGATCAGCTCGAAGAAAGCGACCGTCGCGGCAGGATCGGTGACGCGGATCATCGAATGCAGGTATTTCACCATGGGTGCGCCTCGTTAAAAAACGGTTCATCGACAAAAATGCACATTTCATCGACATTCTCGGGGAGGTGGAGCGATGAAGCGCACAGATTTGGTGGGCAAGGAAACCAAAGCAAGCGGTTTCTGGCACGATCCCACTACGCGGCGCTGGTTCGGAACCGCGACGATCGCCGCGATCGGTCTCGTGGCCGGGGGCTATCTTCTCGGCAATGGCCTCCTACGCGCCAAGGAAGCGGAGCGCGCGGTTACCGTGCGCGGCCTGGCGGAGCGTGACGTTACCGCCGATCTCGCCACCTGGACGATCAGCTATTCCGCAACCGCGGACACCCTCGCCGCCGCTCAAGAAAAGGTGCGCGCCGACACCCGGTCCATCGAAGCGTTCTTCGCCGAACTCGGCTTTCCCGCGACGGCACTGCAACCCACTGGCGCAAATGTTTCCACCACCTCCGTGCTGGATGGGTCCACGCATTACACCGTGCGGCAGCGCCTGGCATTGCGGACGAGCGACATCGACCGTGCCCAGCGGGCGGTCGCGCGCCAGTTCGACCTGGTCAATCGCGAGGTGTTCCTCGAGGAAGGTTCCGGCATGGCCTATACCTTCACCAAGCTCAACGACATCAAACCCGCGATGGTGGCCGAAGCGACCCGCGATGCCCGCGCTGCAGCGGAGCAATTCGCCAACGACAGCGGGGCCGGCGTCGGCGCCATTCGCGATGCGACCCAAGGTTACTTCACGATCGAGGCGCGAGATGGCGAAAGCGGCGGATGGGGCGTCAGCGATTCACCTTACAAGAAAGTTCGCGTCGTCACGACGGTCGCGTTTTCGCTGACCTGACGAAATGGCCCACCGCCCTGCGCGGCGGCGGGCCTTGCATCAGAAGCTTGCGCTGAGGGTGAACACGATCGCGTCGTCCACGAAATCATAAGCTCCGACCGGAATGTCGCCTTCGGCGCCGACATAGGCGACGCCGACCGAGACCGGTCCACCAATCGCTGCTTCGGCACCGATCGACCAGTCGAATGCCTTGCTGTTGTTGGTGAACGTCAGGAACCCATCGGTGTAACCGAGGTGCCCCGTCAGCGTGATCGGTGTCCCGGGCAGGCCCGCGCTGAGATCGGTATAGAGATAGAGGTTGTCCGTCCCGCCCAGTGAATCCTGCTTGGGGGCGTAGGCGACGCCGAATTCGGCGCCAACCGGCCCCAGGCTGGTTCCAAGCGAGCCGGCAAATTCGATGTAGTCGAAGTCACCCGGACCGGCATTGGGATAGAGGTACGCGATCACCCCGACATCGACCGTCAGGCCATCGGCCAGGTCGCCACTCCAGCCACCGTACACATCGACTTCGGTGTGCCCGAAACCAACGGTATCCTCGTCAATCGAGGAGCCCCAGGTTCCGACGTAGAACCCGGAAGAGTGGACCAGATCCACCCCGCCCTGGACGGCGATGTCGCCCCCGGACAGGTCGACGCCGCGAAAACGATATTCGCTGACCAGGGCGGCGTTGCCCGATAGCTCGAAATCACCGGAATCCCCCTCGTCCTGCGCGAAGGCGGGTGTGGCGGTAACCGAAATTGCAATGAGCGACGCGGCTGCAAGGCCGCGGATGGACGTGAGCATGACAAACTTCCTTGCGTTTGTTGGTGTGCTTCGTCCCACCTGCTGATCCGCACGGCCGCCTCCTTTTAACGTGCGGTCTCGTGCAAATGCGTAATAAAGTTGGCCGGGTTTGCTGCGCCGCACAAGAGAAATTACCTGAACGCCGCAATAGTTCGGCTGATGTTGATTTTCGGCATCAGTTCGTGATCGAGACTGGTCATGCGCTTGGTTGCGGCGGATGTCGCGCGCGCCTATGTGGCGGCACAAATCGTTCCAATCAGCGTCTGCCCCGTCAATGTTCGAGCCCTTACGCCAGTTTTTCCGCTCTCGCCGCGAAGCGCCCCGGGGCGCAGCGATGCCGGAGGGCGAACGCGCCTACGTGGTCGGCGACATTCATGGCCGGCTGGATCTGTTCGCGCCGCTGATCGAAGCGATCGAACAGGACGATGCCCGCGAGCCGGCGCGCGCGCGCTCTACGGTGGTGCTGCTTGGCGACCTGATCGACCGTGGCCCGCAAAGCGCGCAGGTGGTGGCGGTGGCGCGTGAATGGCAAAAGCATCGCCCGGTTCGCATCCTGGCGGGCAACCATGAGGAAATGTTCCTCGAATCCTTCGAAGACAGGTCGGTGCTGCGTCAGTTTGTCCGTCATGGTGGGCGCGAAACGATCCTGAGCTATGGCCTGGCCGAAGACGAATACGATGCTGCCTCGCTCGATGAGCTGCAGGTGCTCATGCATCAGTTGGTGCCGCCCGAGGATAGGGCATTCCTCGCCGGATTTGAGGAATACATCGCCTTGGGCGACTATCTGTTCGTCCATGCCGGAATTGCTCCAGAGATCGCGTTGGAGGATCAGCAGCGGCACGACATGATTTGGATTCGCGAAACCTTTCTGCGTTATCCGCACCCGCATTCACACTTGGTCGTGCATGGCCACACGATTTTCGAAGAAGTCGACGAGCAGCCCAACCGCATCGGTATCGATACTGGCGCCTTCAAGACGGGCAAATTAACCGCGCTGGTGCTTGAAGGAACCGAACGGCGGATCATCCAGGCCATCGACCGGGACGGCCAGATAGCAATTCATCACAGGGACTGATTTCAATGAAGATCGCGATGGTAGGGTCCGGCTATGTCGGGCTGGTTTCAGGGGCCTGCCTGGCGGATTTTGGGCACGACGTCGTCTGCATCGACAAGGACCAAAGCAAGATCGACGCGCTGGGGCGCGGGGTGATGCCGATTTACGAACCGGGGCTGGATGCGCTGGTCGAAAGCAATGTGAAGGCGGGCCGGCTCGCCTTTACGACTGATTTCGCCGAAGGGATCGCAGGGGCCAAGGCGATCTTCATTGCCGTCGGCACCCCCAGCCGCCGCGGCGATGGCCATGCCGACTTGTCGTTCGTCCACGCTGTGGCACGCGAGATCGGCGAGAAGCTAGCGGGCGAAGCGGTGGTGGTGACCAAGTCGACCGTGCCCGTGGGTACCGGGGACGAGGTCGAGCGTATCCTGGCGGAAAGCGGTACGCCACACCGTGTCGCGGTTGTCTCCAACCCCGAATTCCTGCGCGAGGGCGCGGCGATCGGCGACTTCAAGCGCCCCGACCGGATCGTCATCGGCACCGACGACGAATTCGGGCGCGAGGTGATGCGCGAGGTCTATCGCCCGCTGTTCCTCAACGAATCGCCAATCCTGTTCACCAGCCGCCGCTCGAGCGAGCTGATCAAGTACGCCGCCAACGCATTTCTCGCGACCAAGATCACCTTCATCAACGAGATGGCGGACCTGTGCGAAAAGGTGGGCGCGGACGTGCAAGACGTGGCACGCGGCATCGGCAGCGACAAGCGGATCGGCCCCAAGTTCCTCCATGCCGGCCCCGGCTATGGCGGCTCGTGCTTTCCGAAGGATACGCTCGCTCTGCTCAAGACCGCCGAGGATTACGACAGCCCGGTGCGGATCGTGGAGGCAGTGGCTAGCGTCAACGAAAGCCGCAAGCGCGCGATGGGCCGCAAGGTCATCGAGGCGCTCGGCGGCACCGGCGAGGCGCGGGGCAAGAAAGTCGCATTGCTCGGCCTCACCTTCAAGCCCAACACCGACGACATGCGCGACAGCCCCGCGATCGCCATCGCCCAAGCGCTGGCCGATAGCGGCGTCCAACTGGCTGCCTATGATCCGGAGGGGATGGAGCAGGCCAGGCCGCTGATGCCGCAGGTCACCATGTGCGACAGTCCCTATGCCGCGATCGAGGGCGCCGACGCGGTCGTGATCGTAACCGAATGGGACGCATTCCGCGCGCTCGACTTCGCCCGGATCAAGCAGATCGCCAAGGCGCCCGTACTCGTCGACCTGAGGAACATCTACAATCCCTCCGACATGAAGGCGGCCGGGGTCACCTATGTCAGCGTCGGTCGGGGGTAATTGCCAGGGGGCCTGTAAGCCGGGTTCTGTCTCGCGGGCGGTTTGCCCTAAGGCACCAGCCCCGCGAGGGCAGCCATTCATCTAGGCCGCGGATCGCTCCGCGGCTCCAGCAGCCAACCCGGATCCTCTGGGGCGAAGCACCCTGCCTCCGCAGAAACGCGGGATCCCTATTCGGCCTTGCTCCGGGTGGGGTTTGCCATGCGGGCGCTGTTGCCAGAACCCCGGTGCGCTCTTGCCGCACCCTTTCACCCTTGCCTGTGCTCCGAAAGGAGCCATCGGCGGTCTGCTCTCTGTGGCACTTTCCCTGTGGTCGCCCACGGCGGGCGTTACCCGCCACCCTTGCTATCGTGGAGCCCGGACTTTCCTCGAACGCTTGCACGCTCGCGGCTGCCCGGCCCCCTGGCAGCATGCTATCTAGTCCGTCCCTGGTCGCGATCCAAGAGCAATCGGAACAGGATCGCGCGAACCTGCCCGTCGATCTCTCCATCGATTCGCTCGGGCCGCCAGCGCCGCTGGAACGCCTCGACCGCCTTGCGCCCGTCGGTGATGTCGTAACCGAACCGCTCCAGCGCGAGGTAGAACGCCGCGTCATTATCGAACGGATCGCCCTGTTCCAGCTTGTCCGGGCACGCCAGGCACAGCTTGTATTCGGCGAGGCGATCCCACGGGAACAGCTCGCCCGGATCGACCTTGCGAGCAGGCGCGACGTCGGAATGGCCGACCACGTTGGCACGCGGGATGTCATGGTCGCGCACTATGCGGTGGAGCAATGGCACCAGCGCATCGATCTGCGCTGGCGCGAACCCGCGATAGCCGAGTGCGTGGCCGGGATGGTCAAGCTCGATCCCAATGCTGGCGGAGTTCACGTCCTTGTGCCCGCGCCAATACGACTGCCCGGCGTGCCAGGCGCGTTTATCCTCCGGCACCAGGCGGATAACCTCCCCCGCTTCGGTGATGAGGTAGTGCGCGCTGACCTTGGCCTCGGGATCGCACAGGCGGGCAAGCGCGGTCTCGACCGGCTTCATCTCGGTATAGTGGAGTACCGCCATGGTGATTGGCAGCGCCCGTTCGTCGAAATTGGGCGATAGCTGCTCGCGGTGGACCAGCTCGTCGGCCATCAGCCGATCATACCCTCGCCAGCCGGCAACACTGCCCCCAGAAGCAGCGCACCGTCGCTTAGCTGATATTGCAAACCGCCCCCTCCCTGCTCGGCCAGCTTGGCAATCAGGTGCGCTGGCGCGGTGCGGCTCGACAGCTCGCCCGCGACCAGTTCACCTTGCAGGGCGCGGCCGATCACTTCGTCAAAGGCGATTTTCGCGCCCGTAGCACGCACGACGATCTCGTGCGCCCCGTCGCGCAACTCGGCACCCAGGTCGAGCGTCCCGCCGCGCACGAGCGCCTCGATCCCGATCTGGGCAAAGTTGAGCAGCACCTTGACCGCCGGTTTCGGCAGCTTGCTCCCCTCGATCGCCCAGTGCACCTCGATCCGGCGCGCTTCGCCCACCAGCGCCTCGATCAGTGCCTTGGGCTCGCTCACCTCGACGTATTCGCCAAAGCCGCCCGCCGCGCCAAAGGCCAGGCGGAAGAACTTGAGCTTGTCGGTGCTGATCCTGGCGCTCTGCTCGAGAAGTTCGAAGCAGCGTTTACGCATTTCCGGATCGCGCTCGGTGGCCAGCAGTTCCAGCCCGTTGCTGAGCGCGCCGACCGGCGAGAGCATGTCGTGGCACAGGCGCGAGCAAAGCAGGCTCGCGAGTTCGAGCGCATCGTTATCGTTCATTGAAAGGGCACCCAATCCCGAGCCGTGTCACACATGTCACACTGTCCTAAAGCAAAAAAATCGGCGGGCCAGCCCGGTTGCTGACGAAACCCGAAATAGACTGGCAGCGTGCGGCATGGCGGCCTCTTAACCATCCACAAGCGCGTAGGAAAGCGGCACGAAGCCATGTTCGCCGTCGCGCCACCACGATACGTCGCCCGCCGCGATGATCGCCCACACCCGCCCGTCCCGCGCGGATTGCGCCTGGTCGACTGGTGACGGCCGCGCATGCCCGGTGGGATGCGAGTGATAAAATCCAGCGACGGCCGGCCCACCCTCGCGCTCCGCGCGCCACGCGGCGATGAGCACACGGGGATCGATCTCGAAATGGGTTTCGGGCCGCGCATGGACATTACCCGCCGGGATGATCGCGTCGATCCGCCCGCCCCGCCCCAACAGAATGCCGCAGGCCTCCTCTGGCGCGGCGGCGCGGGCTTCGGCCAGCAAGGCCTGGCGCACGGCCACCGTAAGTTCCAGCCTTGAGAGTTCCGGCCCCATCGCGCATGGCCATAGCATGGCGTCGCCCGAAATCATCTCCGGAACCCTGGCGGGCGGCTCGCGGTTGGACAAGGCGCTGGCCGAGGCGTCGGGCCTCTCGCGCGAGCGGATCAAGGCGTTGCTGGCCGAAGGCAACGTGACCGTCGGCGGAAGGCCAGCTGCCTCCGCATCGACGAAGACCGTCGCTGGGCAGGATTTCGAAATCGCCGTACCGCCGGTCGCCGACGCCGCTGCCCGGCCGCAGGCGATCACGCTGACGATCGCATACGAGGACGCGCACCTCGTCGTGGTTGACAAGCCCGCGGGCATGGTCGTCCACCCCGCGGCGGGAAATCCGGATGGCACGCTGGTCAACGCCCTGCTGCACCATTGCCATGGCCAGTTGTCGGGGATCGGGGGAATCGCGCGGCCGGGGATCGTCCACCGGATCGACAAGGACACATCCGGCCTGCTGGTCGCGGCCAAGACCACCGCCGCGCACGAAGGGCTGGCGCGGCAATTCGCCGATCACACGATCATGCGCCGCTATTTGGCGGTCTGCGCGGGCCACCCTGTGCCAGCCGAAGGAACGATCGCGGGGCGGATCGGGCGGTCGGAAGCCGATCGGAAGAAGATGGCCGTCCTTCACGAAAAGTCGCCGCGCGGCAAACATGCCGTGACCCGTTACCGCACGCTCAACCGGCTGGATCAATGCGCGCTGCTCGAATGTCGGCTCGAAACGGGGCGCACCCACCAGGTGCGCGTTCACTGCGCGTCAATAGGTCATCCGCTAGTGGGTGATCCTGTCTATGGACGTACACCCAAGGCGCTTCGCCCGCTGCTTTCGCGGATCGGTTTTGCCCGCCAGGCCTTGCACGCGGCGGCGCTGGGCTTCGTCCATCCCATCACCGGGGAAATGGTGGAATGCCACGCCGAATTGCCTGCCGATATGCAGGAACTCATCGACGAAACCGCTCGTTGAAATCGACGAAACGCGCTGCATTTCGCGCCGATTTGGTGTATAGGAACTGGTGTGGCCCGAACCGCAGGATGCCCAGCAGGGGTCCGGCAAGCGTGGTCGACACAGAAAGGTTAGGGAAGTAGTGAGCAACAACAAGGCATTGAGCGTTCCGGCGCTCGGCGGTGAACAGAGCCTCAACCGCTATCTCTCCGAGATCAAGAAATTCCCCCTTCTGACCGCCGAGCAGGAATACATGCTCGCCAAGCGGTACGAAGAGCACGAGGATCCCGAAGCTGCAGCGCAGCTCGTCACCTCGCACCTGCGCCTGGTGGCCAAGATCGCGATGGGATATCGCGGTTATGGCCTGCCGGTCAGCGATCTCATTTCCGAAGGCAACGTCGGCCTGATGCAGGGGGTCAAGAAGTTCGAAGCCGATCGCGGCTTCCGCCTCGCGACCTATGCCATGTGGTGGATCAAGGCGTCGATCCAGGAATTCATCCTGCGGTCCTGGTCGCTCGTCAAGATCGGCACCACTTCGGCACAGAAGAAGCTGTTCTTCAACCTTCGCCGCATGAAGAAGAACCTCGACGCCTACGAGGAAGGCGATCTTCATCCCGATGACGTGACCAAAATCGCAACCGACCTCGGCGTGCCCGAGCAGGAAGTGATCAACATGAACCGGCGCATGATGATGGGCGGCGACGGGTCGCTCAACGCGCCGATGCGCGGGGGCGAGGAAGGCGCGGGTCAGTGGCAGGACTGGCTGAGCGACGATCGTCCGCTTCAGGACGAAACCGTTGCCGAAACGGAAGAGGCCGAGGTCCGCCACGAAATGCTGGTCGAGGCGATGGACAGCCTCAACGAGCGTGAGAAGCATATCCTCACCGAGCGGCGCCTGAAGGACGATCCGCAGACGTTGGAAGAGCTTTCGCAGGTCTACAATGTCAGCCGCGAACGCATCCGCCAGATCGAGGTGCGCGCGTTCGAGAAGCTGCAGAAGGCGATGATGCGTATTGCTGGCGACCGGCTGCTGCCGGGGGCCGCCTAAAACGTGCTGCCGCGCTCGCGCGCCCTGTCATGGGGCGACGGGCGCGGCGGTTCCTCGTCCCATTCGTCGAATACACCGCGCCCGAGCCGTTCGGCACGGCGCCGTTGTTCGGCCAGTGCATGTTCGACCAGATCGCTGCTGACGATATCGCTCCAGCACCACGCTTGGCCGGCCATTGCATTTCTCCCTCGATCGGCGGCACCATAGCGGATCGAACGGCCCGGCGATTGCAAGTAAACGACATGTGCCGCAACAGGCCAACGGGATTCCCAAGCGCGGCGAACGCCGCTAGATCGACGCGATGCTGCGTATCTTCCGGTTTCTCGCCAAGCTGGCGCTGGGTTTCGTCGGCTTGAGCCTGGCGCTGGTGTTGCTGTACAAGTTCGTTCCGGTCCCGGTCACCGCGACCATGGTGATGGACGGCAACGGTATCACCAAGAACTGGGAACCGCTTTCCAATATCGATCGCAACCTGGTGACGGCGGTGATCGCGGCAGAGGACGGCAAATTCTGCACCCATAACGGGTTCGACCGCGAGGCGATCGAGAACGCGATCCAGCGCAATCGTGAAGGCGGGCGGATTCGGGGCGGATCCACGATCAGCCAGCAAACCGCCAAGAACGTGTTCCTGTGGCAGGGCGGCGGTTACGTGCGGAAGGGCTTCGAGGCCTGGTTTACCTTCCTCATCGAGAATATCTGGGGCAAGCGGCGGATCATGGAAGTCTATCTCAATGTCGCTGAAACCGGCATCGGGACATATGGCGCGGAAGCCGGGGCGCAGCGTTACTTCAATCATTCCGCTGCCCGGCTCAGCCGCGACGAAGCGGCGCGCATGGCCGCCGCCCTGCCCCTGCCCAAGGTGCGTTCGGTGGTGAACCCGCGCGGCTATACCCGGCGCTATGCCAACACCATTGCCGCGCGCATGGGTGTGGTCAGGCGTGACGGGCTGGACGCCTGCGTTTACGGCTGATCGCGATGGGCGCGGCGCATTCACATTCGCACGGGCACGGGCACGCACATGGCGCCGCCCCCGATCATGGGCGTGCCTTTGCCATCGGGATCATGCTCAACCTGGCCTTCGTGGTGGTTGAGGCGACATTCGGGTTTCTGTCCGGATCGATGGCGCTGGTGGCGGACGCGGGGCACAATTTGTCGGACGTGCTCGGGCTGGTGCTCGCATGGGGGGCGGCCACGGCGGCGCGCCGGCCAGCGAGCGGACGCTATACCTACGGCTTCAAGAGCTCGACGATCCTGGCCGCGATGGCCAATGCCGGGCTGCTGATGGTCGCGATCGGAGCAATCCTGTTCGAAACGCTGAACCGCTTTGCCGAGCCGCCGCCGGTGCAGGGCCGCACGATGATCGTCGTCGCGGGGATCGGGATCGTGATCAACGCCGCGACGGCGCTGATGTTCATGCGCGGGCGACACCGCGACCTGAACATTCGCGGCGCCTTCCTGCACATGGCCGCCGACGCGCTCGTTTCGCTGGGCGTGGTCGTGGCGGGGGTCGCGATCCTGCTGACCGGTGAACAGTGGATCGACCCGGTCACGAGCCTGGTGATCGTCGCGGTGATCGCCTGGGGCACATGGGGCCTGCTGCGTGACAGCGTGAAGATGGGGCTGCTGGCGGTGCCTGAAGGGATCGACGAGGGCGAGGTTCGTTCCTATCTGTCCGCCCTGCCCGGCGTGGCCATGATCCATGATCTCCATATCTGGCCGATGAGCACCACCGAAACAGCCCTGACCGCGCATCTGGTCATGCCAGGTGGCCACCCCGCCGATGCCTTCCTGCACGAAATCGCGCATACGCTCGAGGACCACTTCGGCATCGCCCATGCCACGATCCAGGTCCATCTCGCCCCCGATGGCCACCCGAGTTGTGTCCGATGAGCGACGCGGCACGCACGGCGCTGGTCGCGGCGATGCGCCGCCTCGCCGAAGGCGACCGGGCCGCGCTGGAAGACATCTATCGCGCAACTTCGGCGAAACTATACGGCATCTGCTATCGTATCTTGGGTGATGCGAAGGAAGCTGAGGACGCCTTGCAGGATGTATATGTCAACCTGTGGCAACGCGCGTCGCGCTACGACCCGGACCGGGCGAGCCCGATCACCTGGCTGGCGGTGTTCGCGCGGAACCGGGCCGTCGACCGGTTGCGCGCCGGCGCCGCCCGCCGCGCCGCGCGCGCGCCGATCGAGGATGCCGCGGACCTTGCCCACGACGCGCCCTCTCCCGACACCCTCCTGGAGCGCGATGAGCGCAGCGCGCGGGTCTACCACTGCCTCGAAACGCTGGCCGCGGACCAGCGTGAAAACGTGCGGGAAGCCTTCCTCGGCGGACGTACTTATGCAGAGCTTGCCATGCGGCGCGGGGTTCCGCTCGGCACGATGAAGAGCGCGATGCGCCGCAGCCTGGCGCGGCTGCGAACCTGCATGGAGCAGGGCGAATGAACGACGGCCACAATACCGACGACGAGCACCGCGCGGCCGAATATGCGCTTGGCCTGCTGGAGGGCGAGGAATTGCTCGCCGCGCGCGCGCACCTTGCCCGCGACCCTTCATTCGCGGCCATGGTCGGGCGGTGGGAGCGTGACCTCGCGCCCTTGCTCGAAGAGATCGCAGGGCGGGATCCCCCGCCCGAACTGTGGCCGCGCATCGCCGCCGCGATCGACGCGCGCACCGCGACGGACCCGGTCGTGCGCCTCACCCGGCAGGTTCGCCTGTGGCAACGCGCCGCCGCCGGTGCGGCGATCGCGGCAGTTGCGGCGCTTGCCACGTTCTTCCTTGCACCGCAGACGACCACCAATCCGCTAAGCGGCACGCCGCCGCCGCTGGTTGCCTCGATCCCGATCGGTGATGCAGGGCCGCGCCTTGCGCTGACCTATCTCCCCGGTGAGCGGCGGATGCTGGTCTCGGCGAGCGGCCTTACCGCCGATGGCGTCCACGATCACGAACTGTGGCTGGTGCCCCGGCAGGGAGAGCTACGTTCGCTCGGCGTCGTACGCCCGGGCGAGGAGGTGAGCGTGGCCGTGGCCCCCGAAACTGCCGCGCTGATCCTCGACGGATCGCCGCTCGTGCTGACCCGCGAACCACTTGGCGGCAAACCGGCGGGGGCAGCGGCGGGGCCGATCGTGGCCGAGGGGGCGCTCACCGCGATCTGAGCGCAACTTTTGTTTGCCTGCCGATGCATCCGGGCGAGCCGCCGCTCCGTATCTGACCATGCGGGACCCGTCCGGGCCCGAGCGTCACCAAGGAGTTCGGATATGTCACCCCAGTTGCAAGCCGCCACCTTCGCCGCTGTCGCCGCGATGGGCAGCTTCGCGATCGTCGCCACCGCGCCGGTTCAGGCGCACAATCACAGGCATCATGGGGCCGCCACCCAGCCCAACATCGTGGCCGCCGCGCAGGGTACGGGCGTGCACGAAACCCTGGTCGCCGCGGTTCGGGCGGCGGGCCTGGTCGAAACGCTGTCCGGACCCGGCCCCTTCACCGTATTCGCGCCGACCGATACCGCCTTCGCCAAGCTGCCCGATGGCACCGTACCGAGCCTGCTGGAGACACGCAATCGTGACCGGCTGCGCGGGGTTCTGACCTATCACGTCGTCGCGGGCACGGTTTCGGCACGCGATCTTGCCGGACTGATCCGCCAGGGCGGCGGCACCGCACGCATCGACACGGTCGCGGGGGAAACACTCACAGCACGGCTCGCGAACGGCACCATCGTCATCACCGACGGAGCGGGCCGCGCAACCGCAGTGACACAGGCCGACGTGCGCGTGGCCAACGGCGTGATCCACGTCACCGACGGCGTGTTCCTGCCGGGCTGAAGCTTCGTCAGCGCGCAACGAGAAAGGGCCGCCCGTCGCGCGCGGGCGGCCCTTGTCGGTTCTGGTTGCGTTTACGGATCAGCGGCTCAGGCCGCGGCTTCCTTCTCGGCCTTGCCGCCGTGCACGCGGATCGGGTCCTTGCGCCCCTCGACCACATCCTTGTCGACCACGATCTCGTTCACCCCGTCCATGTCGGGCAGGTCGAACATGGTATCGAGCAGGATGCCCTCGACGATCGATCGCAGGCCGCGGGCGCCGGTCTTGCGCTTGATCGCGCGCTCCGCGATCGCGGTCAGCGCGTCTTCGGTGAAGGTCAGTTCCACGTCCTCGAGCTCAAACAGCTTGCGGTACTGCTTGACCAGCGCGTTCTTTGGCTCGCTGAGGATCTGCACCAGCGCCGGCACGTCGAGATCGTGCAACGTGGCGATCACCGGCAGGCGGCCGACGAATTCGGGGATCAGGCCGAACTTGAGAAGATCCTCCGGCTCGCTCTTTTCGAGCAGTTCGCCCACGCGGCGTTTGTCCGGATCAGCGACATGGGCGCCGAAGCCGATCGAGCGCTTCTGCAAGCGATCCGCGATGATCTTGTCGAGGCCCGCAAACGCGCCGCCGCAGATGAACAGGATGTTGGTCGTGTCCACCTGCAGGAATTCCTGCTGCGGATGCTTGCGCCCGCCCTGCGGCGGGACCGAGGCAGTGGTGCCTTCCATCAGCTTGAGCAGCGCCTGCTGCACGCCTTCGCCCGACACGTCGCGCGTGATCGAGGGATTTTCCGCCTTGCGGGTGATTTTGTCGATCTCGTCGATGTAGACGATGCCGTGCTGCGCCTTGTCGACGTTGTAATCCGACGCCTGGAGCAGCTTCAGGATGATGTTCTCGACATCCTCGCCCACGTAGCCCGCTTCGGTCAGCGTGGTGGCGTCGGCCATGGTGAACGGCACGTCGAAGGTGCGCGCCAATGTCTGCGCCAGCAGCGTCTTGCCCGAACCGGTCGGGCCGACCAGCAGGATGTTCGACTTCGCCAGTTCGATATCGGCGGTCTTGTTCGAGTGCTTCAGCCGCTTGTAATGGTTGTGCACCGCGACCGAGAGCACGCGCTTGGCGCGATCCTGTCCGATGACATAGTCATTGAGCGTGGTGAAGATGTCCATCGGCGTGGGGACTTCGCCTTCCTTGCGGCCCGTCAGCCCCGCCTTGGTTTCTTCCCGGATGATGTCGTTGCACAGCTCAACGCATTCGTCGCAGATGAACACGGTCGGGCCAGCGATCAGCTTGCGGACCTCGTGCTGCGACTTCCCGCAGAAACTGCAGTAAAGGGTGCTCTTGCTATCGGTTCCGCTCAATTTGGTCATATCCTGGTACGTCCCGATCCCTTTCCGGACTGATTCCGGGCGAGGGAATTGACCGACTCTAAGGCCGGATGGGCATTAATCAACACACTCGCGGCATACCACACCCGGCTTGCCACAAGCTGAAACGGCACAGTTGCCGAAATCCTACGTTTCGCGTCCCGCGTCGGCACGATGCGGGCCGTGATGGTTACTCAGGCGCGCCGCCCGAACCGTCCTTGCCGCCGTCAGTCTCCGATTCCGGACGCGATTCGAACACCTTGTCGACGATGCCGAATTTCAGCGCCTCGTCCGCTTCGAGGAAGGTATCGCGATCCATCGCCTTCTCGATGTCGGTCAGGCTCTGGCCGGTATATTTGACGTAGAGATCGTTCATCCGCTGGCGGATCCGCAGGATCTCGCGCGCCTGGATTTCGATATCGCTCGCCATGCCGCGCGCGCCGCCGCTGGGCTGGTGCACCATGATGCGCGCATTGGGCAGCGCGATCCGCATCCCCGGCTCGCCCGCTGCGAGCAGGAAGCTGCCCATGCTGGCGGCCTGGCCGATGCACACGGTCGAAACGCGCGGCTTGATGTACTGCATGGTGTCGTGAATCGCCATGCCGGCGGTCACCACGCCGCCGGGCGAGTTGATATACATGCTGATCGGCTTGCTCGGGTTCTCGCTTTCGAGGAACAGCAGCTGGGCGACGATCAGCGACGCCATGTTATCCTCGACCTGGCCGGTCACGAACACGATCCGTTCGCGCAGCAGGCGGCTGAAGATGTCGAAGCTGCGCTCGCCCCGGCTGGTCTGCTCGACCACCACCGGAACCAGCGCCCCGGTCACCGGATCATGGGTGAACTGGCCCTGGGTTGCGTGGCCCTGGCTTCCGAACAGGTCGATCATGAAATTCCCTCGCGTGTTTGGTCGAGCCGCTATGTCGCGTCGGACGTACCGATGTTCAAGGGCATTAACCGCGCGCATTGTGGAGCGCTTGCAATCCCGCCGTGCGATGGCACTGTTGGCACGATGCACAAGCTCCTGGCCGCTTTCGCCTTTACCCTGCCGACCGCGCTCTTCGCCGCGCCGGGCGACGACCCGCAAACAGAGGCGCGCGAACAGATCGAGCGGATCGAGCGGCATGACGATGCAGGGCCGCAACTGCGCGCCGTGATTGTCCATGATGCCGATGCAGCGGCGAAGGCGGGACAAGCCACCGGGCCGCTTGCCGGGCGCACGGTGCTGGTGAAGGACAATATCGAATCGCGCGAATGGCCGACCACCGCGGGCAGCCTTGCCCTGGCGAACAACCGGACCGGACGCGACGCTCCGATGATAACACGGCTGCGTGCGGCAGGCGGTGTGGTGCTGGGCAAGACCAACCTTTCCGAATGGGCCAATATCCGCAGCAACAATTCAACCAGCGGGTGGAGCGCTGTGGGCGGGCTGACGCGCAATCCCCACGCCATTGACCGCAACGCCTGTGGATCGTCGAGCGGCAGCGGCGCGGCGATTGCTGCGGGATTCGCCTGGGCCGCGATCGGGACCGAGACCAACGGCTCGATCACCTGCCCCGCCAGCGTCAACGGGATTGTCGGGTTCAAGCCCACGGTGGGGCTGGTAAGCCGCACGCATGTGGTGCCGATCAGCGGCACGCAAGATACCGCCGGGCCGATGGCGCGGACCGTGGCCGACGCGGCCATGCTGCTCAACGCCATTGCGGGTGGCGATTCCGCCGACCCGGCCACTGCGGAGGCCGATGCGCGCAAGGCCGATTTTACCGCCGGTCTCATCACCGCCTCGCTGAAAGGGGTGCGTGTCGGCGTGCTGTCGGGCCAGATCGGCAACCGCGCCGACGTGCGTGCGCTGTTCGAGGCGGCGGTCGCCGATATGGAGCGGGCAGGCGCTACCGTGGTACGGATCGATTACGATTGGCCCGACGGTTTCTGGCAGCGTTCGCTGGCGGTGCTGCTGTTCGAACTGCGGCGCGACATGGATGCCTATCTCGGTTCGCTGCCTGGATCGGGCCTGCCCCGGTCGCTGGCCGATGTCGTCGCCTTCAACCGCGCCAATGCCGAGGCGGAACTGCGCTGGTTCGACCAGGCGCTGTTCGAGCAGGCGCTGGCAGCGACCGACGAGGCGGCTTACCGCGAGGCGCTCGAAACGAACCTGGCGGCGACCCGGCGCGACGGGATCGACCGGCTGCTGGCGGAGCATGAAGTGGACGTTCTCGTCGCCCCGACCGCTGGACCGGCCTGGGTCACCGACCTCGTCAATGGCGACAGCTTCAGCGGAAGCATCGGCGCGGGTTCGCTGGCCGCGATCGCGGGCTATCCGCACCTGACCGTGCCGATGGGCGCGGTCGAGCGGCTGCCGGTCGGGATCAGCTTCATGGGCGGCAAGTGGCAGGACCATGCCGTGCTGAAGATCGGTGCCGCCTACGAACGGGCGCGCTCCGCGGCATTGCCGCAACCTTCGCTTCAGCGGTGGCAGCCGGAATAGCGCGAAAGCACGAAGGGGCGGCGGGCTGGAACCCGCCGCCCCTTCGAAAAGCGCAACCTGCCGTCGGGCTTACTTCTTGGCCGCGGCTTTCTTCGCCGGCGCTTTCTTGGCGGCGGGCTTTTCAACGGCGGGCTCGGCCTCGTCCTTTTTCGCCGCGGCTTTCTTCGTGGGCGCCTTCTTGACCGGCTCGGCCTTGTCGACGTCCTTCTTGGCAGCGGCCTTCTTGGCCGGAGCCTTCTTCGTCTTGGGCGCGGCAGCGGTGGCGGGTTCCTCGGCCTCGATGGCCGCTTCCAGTTCCTCGCGGGTCACTTCGCGCTCGGTGATCGTCGCCTTGTCGAACAGGAAGTCGACGACCTTGTCCTCGTACAGCGGCGCGCGAAGCTGCGCGGCGGCCATCGGATCCTGCTGGATATACTGGACGAAGCGGTCCTGATCCTCGGGCCGGTACTGCTGGCGCGCCTGCTGGATCAGCATCGACATTTCCTGCTGGGTCACGTCGACGCCGTTCTTCTGGCCGATTTCCGACAGTAGCAGGCCCAGGCGCACGCGGCGCTCGGCGATGCGGCGATAATCGTCCTTTTCGGCCTCGATTTCCTTGAGCGCCTTGGCCGGATCCTCGTCGCGCGCCGCCTCCTGCTGGAGCTGCGCCCAAATCTGGTCAAATTCGGCATCGACCATGCCCGCCGGCACGGCAAAATCGTGACCGGCGGCGAGCGCATCAAGCAGCTGGCGCTTCATCTGCGTGCGGGTCAGGCCATTGGTTTCCTGCTCAAGCTGACCGCGAAGCAGGCCCTTGAGCTGGTCGAGGCTTTCGAGGCCGAGGTTCTTGGCAAAATCCTCGTCAATCTTCGTCTCATCCTCGATCTTCACCTGCTTGACGCGGATCGCGAACTGCGCGTCCTTGCCCTTCAGGTTTTCGGCCGGGTAATCGGCGGGGAAGGTCACGGTGATGGTCTTCTCGTCACCCGTCTTCGCGCCGGTGAGCTGTTCCTCGAAACCGGGGATGAATTGCCCCGAACCGAGCGTAAGTGGCGCATCCTCGGCCTTGCCGCCTTCGAATTCGACGCCATCGATCGAGCCGGTGAAGTCGATGATCAGCTGGTCGCCATCCTGCGCCTTGCGCGCCTTGGGGGCGTCCTTCCAGCTTTTCTGCTGCCCGGCGATGCGCTGCACCGCCTCGTCAACCTGCGCGTCGGACACCGGTACAGTCAGCCGCTCGAGCGCAAGTCCGTCGATATCGGGCGTATCGATCTGCGGCAGCACCTCAAGATCGACGCTCAGCACCGCGTCCTTGCCCTGATCGTAACCGTCGCCAAGTGTCACCGATGGCTGCATCGCGGGGCGCAGCTTCTGGTCCTTGAGCAGTTTGTCGACCGATTCGCGCAACACGTCGTTCACTGCCTGCGCGTGAAGCTGGTCGCCGTGCATCTTCCGCACCAGGTTTGCAGGAACCTTGCCGGGTCGGAACCCGGGCATCTTGACCTGCGGCGCGATCTTGCGGACCTCCGATTCGACCCGCGCATCAATGTCGGCTGCGGGGATGGTGACCTCGTAGCCGCGCTTCAGGCCCTCGTTGGTGGTCTCTTTGATCTGCATGGTGCGAACTCAAACCTTCTCAAGAAAACAGGCATCTGGGGTCGGTTTCGCGAAGGGCGCAGGGGCGCGTCACTGGTGCGGGCGAAGGGACTCGAACCCCCACATCTTTCGATACTGGTACCTAAAACCAGCGCGTCTACCAGTTCCGCCACGCCCGCAACCCGAACGAAGCCGCGCGCGGGGACAGGCCCCACGCGAACAGGGGGCCGCCCTTACAAACGCACGCGCGAAAGGGCAAGCGGCGATGGTCGGCGGAACGCGCGGGGCGCGCCGGGCGTTGGATCAGTGAAAGGATTTGAACGATGGCCACCCAGCCCGATCCCGCCCCCGACACCGTCGAACCGGTCTCCCCACCCGAGACACCGCCGCTCGAAACACCGCAGGAAACACCCGATTCGATCCCGGACGAGATCGAGCCCATTCAGCCCGATCACGACAACCCCGGCCGTGGCCCGCTGGAGACCCCGCCGCCGCCGGATTGACGGTTGCGGGCCGCCGCGCCCGGCATTAGGGGCGCGGGCATGAGCGACGAGCAGACCCGCGACACCCCGCCCGATCATCTCTCGGTTAATCCGAGAAGCGAGTATTTCGACGCCGACCTGCTGCAGCGCGGCGTCGGTATCCGGTTCAAGGGGCGAGTACGCACCGATATCGAGGAATACTCGATTTCCGAAGGCTGGGTCCGGGTCCAGGCGGGGAAGGCCGTTGACCGCAAGGGACAGCCGTTGACGATCAAGCTCAACGGCCCTGTCGAAGCCTGGTTCGAGGATCTGGGCGAGAATCCTCCGGTGGCAAGGGCGCCCGACTAGCTCCCGTAGCGCGCGAGTGCCGCGTCAATCGGATCGCGACGGGTTGCCGGGGGCGGATTCGTGCGCGACGGTCGCGTCGTTGCGGTACCGGCGACACGACGAGGTGCGGCTGCCGCCTCATAACCGGCAAAGGCGTTGAGGAACGCGCGCGATGGCTCTCGCACTGGCGCCGGTCGCGGGGCATGGGCGGGTTCCGACCTGGCAAGGCTGGTCTTGGGCGTGCGCGCGCCGGTTCCATAGATGAACCCGTGGACGGGCCATGATGTAGTCCCGATGCTTTGGATCGGGTCGTACCACACGCGAACCTCGCTCCAGTCGTTGGCCGGCGAAACGTCGATCGCCCGCACGTCGCGCTCGATCTGCCCACGCCGCCCGCCGATCGGCGACCAGTTGGCATGGTCGAGCAGCACTGTGCGGTTGTCGATCACCCGGCTGACCGCCGCGACGTGACCCAATGTCATGTTGCGATACGGGACGAAGGCCATCACCGCACCAACGCGCGGGGTCGAACCCCGCTCGTAGCGTCCCTCCGCCTGCTGCCACCAGGTGCGCGCGTCGCCGAAAATCTGAATGCCGGTCAGTTCGCGGGCATAGGGCACGCATTGCAGATAGGGCGCCAGTTCCCCCGCGATCGGGGGCTGCGCCCATGATACGCCCGGCACGCACAGCGCGGCAGTGCCCGCCGCGCACAATGTGATGATTCCCCGCATGACCCGCGCAAACTGCGTAAAGAGGGTTAGCGCGGAATGAAGCGACATGGTTAACCGATCTCAACCACTTGCCGTTTGGCTTGCCAAACGGGCCGCCAGCGGCCACCTGCACGCGCGAGCCACTGCATGAAACCCCAGGTCATCATCATCGGACGCCCCAACGTGGGCAAGTCGACGCTGTTCAACCGGCTGGTCGGCAAGAAGCTGGCGCTGGTCGATGATCAGCCCGGGGTGACCCGCGACCGCCGCATGGGGGATGCCGAGATTGCGGGCCTGCAGTTCACCGTAGTCGACACCGCCGGATGGGAGGATGACGATCCCGACAGCCTGCCCGGCCGGATGCGGCGGCAGACCGAGGTGAGCCTGGAAGGCGCCGATGCGGCGATGTTCGTGATCGACGCACGCGCCGGGCTGACCCCGCTCGACGAGGAAATCGCGCGCTGGCTCCGCAGCCAGACGGTGCCGGTCGTACCCGTGGCGAACAAGGCCGAAGGCGCGGCCGGGGAAGCGGGCGTGCTCGAAGCGTGGTCGCTCGGTTTCGGCGAACCGGTTGCGATCTCGGCCGAGCACGGCGAAGGCATAGCCGACCTGTTCGCCGGGCTGTGGCCGATGATCGGGGACAAGGCCGAGGCGAGTGCGAATGCCGAACCGGTGCAATACGACGAGGATGCGCCCGCGGGACCGCTGAAGCTGGCCATCGTCGGACGGCCCAATGCGGGCAAATCGACGCTGATCAACCGCCTGCTTGGCGAGGACCGCCTGCTGACGGGGCCCGAAGCCGGCATCACCCGCGATTCGATCGCGGTGGACTGGCAGTGGCGCGATCCCCGGACGGGCGATGTGCGCGACATCCGCCTGATCGACACCGCCGGGATGCGCAAGCGCGCCAAGGTGACGGAAAAACTGGAGAAGCTGTCGGTCGCCGATGCCAAGCGCGCGGTCGATTTCGCCGAGGTCGTCGTGCTATTGCTCGATGCGACCAAGGGGCTCGAGCACCAGGACCTGAAGATCGCCGACCAGGTGCTGCAGGAAGGCCGCGCGCTGATGATCGCGATCAACAAGTGGGACGTGGCCGAAAACGCCAGCGCGCTGTTCAACGGCATCAAGGGCGCGCTCGACGAAGGACTGGCGCAGGTGCGCGGCCTGCCCGTGCTGGCGGTGAGCGCCAGGACCGGCAAGGGGCTCGACACGATGCTGGGTGCCGCATTCGAACTGCGCGAGGCGTGGTCGAAGCGCGTCCCGACCGCCGCATTGAACCGCTGGTTCGACGACGCGCTGGAAGCCAACCCGCCGCCCGCGCCAGGCGGCAAGCGGATCAAGCTGCGCTACATCACCCAGGCGAGCACGCGCCCGCCGCGCTTCGTGGTGTTCGGCACGCGGCTCGACATGCTGCCCAAGAGCTACGAACGTTATTTGGTGAACGGCATTCGCGCCAAGCTGGGGTTTGAAGCCGTGCCCGTGCGCGTGGTGCTGAAAAGTCCGAAAAATCCGTATAAGAGCGACTGATGTTGCTGGATATTCTCGTCGACAATCCGAACCTCGCCCGTGAACTGGTGGAGCGCACTTCCAGCACGGCGCGCGTGCAGCAAATCGTGCAACTGAGCCTTTCGCCCGCTTTCCTGCTTGCCGCGATCGGCGCGATCATGAACGTCATGGTCAGCCGACTGGTCTGGGTCGCAGCGCGGATCGAGAAAATCGAACTGCGGATCGAGGATGGCAAGGCCGGGCGCGAACAGGCCGAATTGCCGACCTTGCGGCGGCGGCGGGTGCTGGCGCAACGCGCGGTGATGCTGAGCACCGCGGCGGCGGCGACGATATCGGTGGTCATCGCGCTGCTGTTCATCAGCGCGTTCATCACGCCGCAGATTGGCACGCTGACCGCTTTTGCCTGGATCGCGACGATGATGTTCCTGATCCTGGGTCTGGCGCATTTCCTGCTCGAAACGCGCCTCGCGGCGCGGATGGCGCAAGACAAGTATCCGGAAGACGGCGATGGAACTTAACGACGCGACCCAGCTCGTCCTGCTTGAATGGGAAGTCATCGCGCGGCTGGGCGCGGCGGCGTTGATCGGGGTTTTGCTTGGCCTTGATCGCGAGATCCGCGGCCACGCGGCGGGGATCAGGACACACGGCGTGGTGTGCTTCACCGCGGCCATGATGACGGTGTCGATGATCGCGCTCTACAACCAGCTCGGCAACGACCGGACCGACGTGCTGCGCGTGTTCGAAGCGACCGGGGCGTTCATCGGCATCATCGGGGCGGGCCTGATCGTGTTCAGCCGGGGCCGCGTTCACAACCTGACCACCGCAGCGCACATGTGGCTGGCGGCGGTGGTTGGCATCGCCTGCGGCGCGGGCCAGTGGCCGCTGGTCGCGATCGGCGGAATTTTCAGCGTGGTGATGCTGACGGTGCTGGGCTTTGTCGAAGCGCGCATATTCCCGCCCGACAAGCGGATCGGCCACGGCGACGATGCCGACGACGAGGAAACGGCACCCGGCCCGCGCAGCCGGCCTCGCTAGCGCGAGGCCTGCCGGCGGCGGGGTGGATCCGGCGCCTGGCGCTAGCCCTCGCCGTCGCCCGCTGGCTTGCTCTGAAGCTGGACGTAGTTCTGGAGGCCCATGCGCTCGATCATGTCGAATTGGGTTTCCAGGAAATCGACGTGCTCTTCCTCGCTTTCGAGAATGCGCTCGAAAATCTCGCGGCTGACGTAATCGCGGACACTTTCGCAATGCTGGATCGCGTCCTTGAGAAGAGGGATCGCTTCGTATTCAAGCGCGAGATCGGCCTTGAGGATCTCCTCGACCGTCTCTCCGACCTTGAGCCGGTTGATCGCCTGGAAATTGGGCAGCCCGTCGAGGAACAGGATCCGCTCGGCCAGTACGTCGGCGTGCTTCATTTCGTCGATTGATTCGTGCCGCTCGTACTCGGCCAGCCGGGTCACACCCCAATGATGCAGCACGCGGTAATGCAGCCAGTACTGGTTGATGGCGGTCAGTTCGTTGGTCAGAGCCTTGTTGAGGAATTCGATGACCGTTGCATCGCCCTTCATTGCATATCTCCTGCGGCGGGTTGCTTGCCGCGGATTATGCGCGCGGGCTGCCTCGGAAACAAGGGTGCGGGCGCGAAAAAATGGCGGAATTCCGCCATTTGCGAGCGATTTGCGTTAGCTGGCGTTCAGGCTGCGCGAACGGCCATGAAACCCAGTTCGCGCTCTTCGTTCAAGACGTCCTCCGCATCGCTGAGGCAGTGGCCGCAATTGGGCCTCTTGCCGAGTGCGGCATAGGCTGCCTCGGCATCGCCATTGACCAGCCGCGCGACCCGCCGCAGCTCGCATTCCCGAATTGCGTTGCAGATGCAGATATACACCAAGACGCTCCTGCGAGTGATTCGCAGGGGTGAATTTATGCGAACAGTTCGCAATAGCAAGCCCTTTAGCGCCGCAACGGAAACAGCCGTCCATACGTGAGACAGCGCCATAGCCATTCCAGCGGTCCATACCGGAATCGCGCCAGCCAAGGCTGCGACCAACCGATCATGACGATCCATGCGCCCAGCATGACGAGATAGAGCCCTGGTCGACCCAGTTCACCGAACAGGCCCAGCCCCCAGCCATGAAACACCACCATCATCAGGATCGAGGTGCCGAGATAATTGGAGAACGCCATTCGACCGGCAGCCGAGAGCCTTGTGCCCAGCCAGCCGGTCGCACGCGCGCCCCAGAGTGACAGCAGCGCCGCGAGCCCCAGGACCATCAGCAAGCGCGGAAGGGGGGAAAGGCCCATGAACGCGGCCAGCGTCGACCAGTAACCCAGCCCGCGCCCCAGCGCCCACAGCCCGATCGGGATCGTCAAGGCCGTGCCTGCCAGCAAAGCCCCCCAGCCCCAGCGCCGCACCTTGCCCGGATCGAGGCCGCCCGAGAACAGCCCAAGCCGCATCAGCCCCATGCCAATCAGCATCAGGGGCAATGTCTCGAGGGCGAAGAACAGCAGGTTGACCCACGGGTCTTCCGCGTGGGCCGAAACGATGTGGGTGACATGATCGGCATAATTGCCATCGCGAATGATCGCCAGTTCCTCGCGGTCGTCGGCCAGCTCGGCGTTCATCTGCTCCTGCATGTCGTCGCGCAACCCGGCGAACTGCGCCTGCTCGCCCATCTCCGTTTCCGCCACGAGATAGGGCAGCGACATCAGCGGGAGGTAGATAAGCGCCCCCGCCAGGTAACCCAGCCCCCCGACAACCAGCAAAGCGCGCGCCGACATCCGCAGCAGCAGGATCGCGATGAACCCGGTCAGGGCGTAATACATCAGGATATCGCCGCGCCAGATCAGGTAGAAATGGATCATTCCGAAGATCAGCAGCCAGAACAGCCTGCGTGCCTGCAGCCACCGTGTTGCCCCGCGCTGCCAGGCACGGTCCATGAACAGCGCAAGCCCGGCGCCGAACAGCAGCGTGAACAACCCGCGCATCTTGCCGTCGATCAGCACGAACTGGATAACCCACATCCAGTCGGAGGCGGTGCCGTGCGGCACGGTGAATGCATCGGGGTACATGTAAGCGGAAAATGGCTGGCCGAACGCGACGATATTCGCCGCGAGAATACCCAGGACCGCGATTCCGCGAATGAAATCGAGGCTGGCGAGACGCCCTTCGGTAGCGATCGGAATAGGCGCGTCGATCGGGCTTGGCGAACCCGCAACGGCGGCCGGGGTCTGTTCTGGGTTCACGTGGCGCTTCTCCGGTGATCGGCTGGTTCGGCGCGTCCGCTCAGCGCGTGACGATGCAGGTCTGGCCCACGCGCTTCAAGGTGGCGCAAGCCTCGGCTGCCGCGGCGCTGGTGGCAAATCCGCCCGCCTGAAGCTTGGTCAGGCGACCCTCGGGCACCAGCAGGCGGCGCTTGCCCGCCAGCGCCGGCTCGCGGGACAGCCGTTCCCACAGTCGTTCGGCATTGCCCGCCACCCCGAACGCGCCGAGTTGGACCCGCCACGGCCCGTCGTTTGCGGTCGGCGGCGGCGTTGCAACGGCGGTGGGCCGGGGTGCGGCAGCGGGTGTGGCGCCAACCATCGGCGCGGAGGCGCCGGGCGCGCTGGCCACGCGCGCCGGTGGCGGCGCGGGCCGGGCGAAATCCGCGCCCGCGGTCGCCGGGCTCTCGGTGCCGGTAACGCGCGCCGCCTCCGCGATTGCGGCCTGGGCCGCGGCGACCGAGGGCCGGGTCGCGGGTGTCGACGCCTCTGCCGGCCTGGTGTTGGGGGTGGGCACAGCCAGTTCGTCCGCCCCCAGCGCCAGGTCGGCGGCGCCCATTTCCCGCGCGCGGCGCGCATCGCCATCACGCTTCAACTGCTGGGCCAGCGTCTGCGCGGCCTGGCGCTGCGCCAGTGGGATGAAGCCATCCATCTGTTGCAACGCGGGCGGCGCCTGCGGCAGGCCCGCACCGTTCGCCAGTGTGAGCAGCGCATAGGCCCGCACCCAATCGCGCGCGACGATATCTCCATTGAAATGCGCGATGCCGACCAGGTATTGCGCGCGCGGATCACCACGATCGGACGCGGCCTGGAGGTAAGGCATCGCATCTTGCCGCCGCCCGGCCTGGAACAGCAGCAAGCCATAGTTGTCCGCCGCCTTGACGTGCCCTTGCGCCGCGGCCTGGGCATAGAGAACCTCAGCCTGCCGCGTGTTTTGTTCGACGCCCCGCCCCAGGCGATAGGCCTGCGCCATGTTGAATTGCGCGTCGGGGTCTCCCGCCGCGGCCGGGCCGCGCCATTCGCGGATCGCGGCATCGTAGTTCCCGCGTGCCCAGGCATCGACCCCGGCCTTCACATCCGCCAGCGCCGGTGCGGCCCCCGCCAACGCCGCGCCGATCGCGAGAATCGCCAGTTTGCGCGCCATGTTCATCGCCCCGCCACGCCCCTTTTTCCCATGCCGGCACGAGATTGACATAGTGAACGCCCCGTTAGCAAAAGGTTTCTCCCCCGCCCGCCCCGACCGGCGGCGTCAGGTATGGCATCTCCGTATCAGCGGCGCGCGCGATTAACCCAAAATTAGGGGTATCCTGCGATCCAAGCCAGCAATCCCGCGCGAATGCGGGTCAACAGGATGGGTTTTCCAGGGGGACCAGCCTTGCGAGTTTTGGCATTGGCATCGCAGAAGGGCGGATCGGGCAAGACGACCCTTTCCGGCCATCTGGCAGTTCAGGCGCAACGCGCCGGCGCGGGGCCGGTCGTGCTGATCGACATCGATCCGCAGGGCTCGCTTGCCGACTGGTGGAACGAGCGCGAGGCGGAATTTCCCGCTTTCGCCCAGACCACGGTCGCCCGGCTCGCCAGCGATTTGCAGATCCTGCGCCAGCAGGGTTTCAAGCTGGCGGTCATCGATACGCCGCCCGCGATCACCATGGCAATCCAATCGGTCATCGGGGTCGCTGAACTGATCGTCGTGCCCACCCGCCCCAGCCCGCACGACCTGCGCGCCGTGGGTGCCACGGTCGACCTGTGCGAACGTGCGGGCAAGCCGCTGGTGTTCGTCGTCAACGCCGCGACACCCAAGGCCAAGATCACTTCCGAAGCCGCCGTCGCGCTCAGCCAGCACGGCACGGTAGCGCCGATCACCTTGCACCACCGAACCGATTTTGCCGCATCGATGATCGATGGCCGCACGGTGATGGAAGTCGATCCAGAGGGTCGCAGTTCGGCCGAGGTAACGGCGCTGTGGAACTACCTGGCCGATCGGCTTGAGAAGAATTTCCGCCGTACCGTGTTCGCCGCGCCCAGCGTCATGTCGCAGGTCGCGGGTTCGCACCGTCCGGCGGGCGGCTTCGGCCGCCGCGTCGCGCAGTAGGGCAAGCGGTCGATGACCGAGCCGACTTTCGCCTCGCTCAATCAGTCGCTGCTGGCCCGCAAGGGCGGCGCGAAGCCCGCCATGCGTCCGCAGCACGCGCTGATGCCGCAGCCCGCATCCGCCGCAGAGCCGCTCGAGGATCTGGGCTGGAACGACATGGGCGGCGGGGACGAGCCGCAGGACAATGTCGTTTCGCTCGATACAGGCGCGAACGAGGTTCGCCGCCGTCAACGCCAGTTGGCTCGCAGCTTCGATGAATCCGGTGCCGCGCTCCCGCGCGAAGGCGCCAGTGCCGCGGTCCGCGGCAAGCGGGCCGCCTTCACCTTGCGCCTCGACCCTGAGCGGCATCTCAAGCTGCGGCTCGCCTGCACGCTCAACAATCGCAGCGCCCAACAACTCGTCACCGAAGCGCTCGATCGGCTGATCGCTGACATGCCCGACGTCGCATCGCTTGCGGCCCAGGTGAAACACAACTGACCGGACGGAACAGGGGGACCAAGCAATGACCCGTAACGCACCACGGAGCCGGATGATCGCGCTGGCCGCGTCGACCGCGCTTGCCTCGCTCGCCCTGTCGGGCTGCGCCACCCAATCCGCGCCGCGCGCCGACCTGTCCGCAGGCAAGGCTCAGCAGGCGCTCGAGGCGGGCCGCGCCGACCGGGCCGTTGCCCATGCCGAAGCCGCCGTTCTGGCCGAGCCGCGCAATGCAGCCTATCGCGCGGTGCTCGGCGCCGCCTACATGGAAGCCGGGCGGTTCCAGTCGGCCTCGACCAGTTTTGCCGACGCACTGGCACTGGGCGATAACTCGCCGCGCACCGCCCTCGGGCTGGCGCTCGCACAAATTGCCTCCAATGATAGCCGGGGCGCGATCCTCACGCTCGACGAATGGCGCGCCGACCTCGATCCGGCCGACCTCGGCCTCGCGCTCGCCCTCGCGGGGCATCCGGAACGCGGTGTCCACGTGCTCGGCAATGCGCTACGCAATGGCGGGAACACACCGAAGATGCGGCAGAACCTCGCCTATGCCTACGCCCTGAACGGCGATTGGCGGGCAGCGCGGGTCATGGCGGCCGAGGATGTGCCCGCCGACCAGCTCGATCAGCGGATCGGCGAATGGGCCGTGCTGGCCCAGGCCGAGCATGTCCAGGCGCGTGTTGCCGCACTGCTGGCCGTTCCGGTCGCCGCCGATGATGGCCAGCCAGCCGCGCTGGCGCTGCACAATAACCCCGGCACCGAGGCACTGGCGCAGGAAGCCGCCACAGGCACCGCGCAGAGCGCCATCGCTTGGTCCGCGCCGGACGGCGAACTGCCGCCGGTTCTGGCCGCCGCCCCGACCCAAGCCGAGGCACCCGTCGAACAGCCGCGTGATGATTTCGCGGTTGCCTTCGCCCCGACAGGGGCCACGCCAGCGCAAGTCACCGCCGATGCGGTCCGCTTCGCGACACGGCCGGTGGTGCAGGAAACCCCGGCAACGCGCGTCGCCGAACCGCGCCGCGTCGCGCCGCGTGCCCATGTCGCCCCGGTCAAGGCGGCCCAGGCCGGTACGCATCTTGTCCAGCTTGGGTCGTTTTCCAGCGAAGCCAGCGCCAAGCGGGCCTGGGGCATTTATGCCAAGCGCTATCCCCAGCTGGGCGAGCATGACATGGTCATCACCCGGGCGGTGGTGCGCGGGAAGACCTATTTCCGCGTATCAGCCGCCGGTTATGGCCGTGACAGCTCGCGCTCGATGTGCGCGCAGGTCAAGCGGGGCGGCAATGGCTGCATCGCCTGGGCGGCGAAGAGCCCCCTGCCCGGCGCGGTCGATCGCGGGGTCCGCCTGGCTTCGCGCTGACCCGCACACGCTGTTACAACCGAACCTCCCTTACCCCTCCCGGCAACGGGAGGGGAATTTTTCCCGTGCGGTCGGCAGCTGCATCGTGACTGTCATTGCGACGGGAAACCAGTACCCTAATCGAGCGCGACGCCGCCCTTGAACAGCGCGACCACCCGGCCTTGGGTCGGCTGGCCATCGAACGGGGTATTGCCAGCGGTTGCGGCCATGCGCTCGCTGCTGACCACCCACGGCTTGTCGATGTCGATCACCGCCACATCGGCCTCGCGCCCTTCCCCGAGCACGCCCGCATTGACGCCAAGCAGCCGGGCGGGAACGCCGGCCAGCAGATCGAACGCGCGGGGCAGGTCGATCACCCCGTCGCGCACCAGCGTCAGCGTCATTGCCAGCAGCGTTTCCGCCCCCGCCATCCCGGGCGCGGCGTCGGCGAAGGGCAGGCGCTTGTCTTCCGGTCCGCGCGGATCGTGGCCCGATGCGATCGCGTCGATGGTGCCGTCCCCGATCGCCTCGATCGCGGCCAGCCGTTCGTGCTCCGCGCGCAGCGGCGGCGAAATGCGGGCGAAGGTCCGGAACTGCGCGGTGGCAAGGTCCGACAGCATGAAATGCGCGGGCGTGATCCCGCAGGTAACCGCCACCCCGCGTCCCTTCGCCGCGCGCACAAGTGCAAACGCGGCACGCGTGGTCAACTGGCGGAAGTGCAGGCGCGCTCCGGTCATCTCGGCCAGCGCGATGTCACGCGCAGCCGCCAGCGCCTCGGCCTCCGCCGGGGCGCTCGGCAGGCCCAACCGCGTCGCCATCTCGCCAGCCGTTGCCGCGGCTTCGCCCGCCAGTCCGCCATCCTCGGCATGGGTCACGACCACGAGGTCGAGCATGGCAGCATATCTCAGCAGCCGCAGCATCACCCCTGAATCGGCAATCCAACGCCGGCCAGTGGCGACCCCGCGCGCGCCCGCTTCCTTCATCAGGCCGAGTTCGGCCAGCTGGGTGCCCTCGAGCCCGCGCGTCGCCGCGGCCAGGGGGTGAACCCACAGGTCCGGTTTCCCGCTACGGCCGAGATGCGACACCCGGCTGGGTAAATCGACCACTGGCGATTGATCGGGCATCAGCGCCGCACGGGTTACGCCGCCGAAATGAAACGCGGGCTTGTCGATCGCGAACACGCCCAGGTCGATCAGGCCCGGGGCGACCAGCGCCCCTCTCGCGCTGACTGTCACGTCGCCATCGTTGGCGCCGACATCGCCCAGCGCGACGATCCGCCCATCGACCAGCCGCACGGCGCCGGACACGACACCGCCGGGCATGACGAGCCTGCCGCCGGTGATCGTTACGGGCCGGACCTGTTTCATGCCCCCACCCTCAAGGCCGCCACCTTCATACCCACTGCCCGCCGCCGATCTCCAGGTTCCAGCCCGGCACGTCGCGGGCGGTGCGCGTCAGCACGTCGAGGCAGGCCATGCGGATCGCCACGCCCATTTCGACCTGGCGGGTGATGATCGAGCGGTCGATCAGATCGGCCACCTCGCTGTCGATTTCCACCCCCCGGTTCATCGGGCCCGGGTGCATCACCAGCGCCTCGGGCGCGAGGCGATCCAGCCGCTTGCGGGTCAGGCCATAGAGATGATGGTACTCGCGTTCGGACGGTACAAAATGTCCACTCATCCGCTCGGACTGGAGCCGCAGCATCATCGCGACATCCGTACCGCGCAACGCCGCGTCGAAATCGTGGAACGGCTCCGCGCCCATCGCTTCGATCCCTTCGGGCATGAGCGCGGGCGGCGCGCAGACCCGGACGCTGGCGCCGAGCGCGGTCAGGCACAGCACGTTCGATCGCGCCACCCGGCTATGGAGCACGTCACCGCAGATCGTCACCGTCAGCCCGGTGAAATCGTCCGCAGCCTCGCCCCGTTCCTCCAGCGCATGGCGCAGGGTCAGGGCATCAAGCAGGGCCTGGGTCGGATGTTCGTGCTGCCCGTCGCCCGCGTTCAGGACCGGGCAATCGACCTTGTCCGCGATCAGTTCGACCGCACCGCTCGATCCGTGCCGGATCACGATCGCATCGGCCCGCATGGCATTCAGGGTAATCGCGGTGTCGATCAGCGTCTCGCCCTTCTTCACGCTTGACTGCGCCGCATGCATGTTTACGACGTCCGCGCCCAGCCGCTTGCCCGCGATCTCGAAGCTGAGCAGCGTGCGGGTGGAATTTTCGAAGAAGGCGTTGATGATGGTGAGCCCGGCCAGCTCGTCGCAATGCTTGCTCGGCTGCCGGTTCAGTTCGACCCATTGTTCCGCCTCGTCGAGCAGGAACAGGATCTCGTGCCGCTCGAGATGCGCGATCCCGAGCAGGTCGCGATGTGGAAACGCGCGTCGACCCGCTGGATAGCGGCCTGCCGCGCTGGATGATCCCGTCGATGTCACTAGAGCCGAGCCCTTAGTCGAGGCGGGTTGGCCGCTCAAGCGGTTTCCGGTGGCATCGGCGCGCCATCGCCCCTACCTTGCAACCGAAGCGATCGGTGGGGACGATAATGAGTTTTGCAAGCAAGGTCTGGCGGCTGCTGGTCGGCGTGAAGGACGGGTTGAGCCTCGTCTTCCTGCTGCTGTTCTTCTTCCTGCTCTATGCCGTGCTGACCGCGCGTCCCAGCCCCGCGGCGGTGCGCGACGGGGCCTTGCTGCTCAAGCTCGATGGCGTGGTGGTGGAAGAACAGGCCGCGATCGATCCGATCGGCGTCCTGCTGTCAGGACAGCAGCCGATCACCGAATTCGAAGCGCGCGATCTCGTCCATGCCATCGACACGGCAGCGGCCGACGCGCGGATCAAGGCGATCGTGCTCGACCTCAGCCAGTTCCTTGGCGGCGGGCAGGTGCACTTGCGGGAAATCGGCGATGCGCTGGCGCGGGCGCGCCGCGCCGACAAGCCGGTGCTGGCTTACGCGATCGGGTATGGCGACGATGCCATGCTGCTGGCTGCCCATGCCAGCGAGGTATGGGTGGATCCGCTTGGCGGCGCGGTGATCGCCGGGCCGGGCGGGTCGCAGCTCTATTTCGGGCAGCTGCTCGAAAACCTCAATGTCAACGCGCGCGTTTACAAGGTGGGCGAATACAAGAGCGCGGTCGAGCCATTCCAGCGCAGCGACATGTCGCCCGAAGCGCGCGAGAACTACGAGGCGCTCTATGGCGCGCTATGGGACGAATGGCAGGCGACTGTTGCCAAGGCACGCCCCAAGCTGCAGCTGGACCAGGTGACCGAGCAACCGGTCGAATGGGTCAATCGCAGCAATGGCGACCTTGCCACCGCGGCGATGGCGGCAGGGCTGGTCGACAAGCTGGGCAGCCGCGTCGCCTTTGGTGAGCGGGTCAAGGAGATCGCCGGCGAAGATCCGTGGAACGATCGCCCGGGCGCCTATGCCCACACCGCGCTCGACGCCTGGTTAGCCGACAATCAGCGCGAAACCGAAGGCAAGGCCATTGGCGTTGTAACGATCGCGGGCGAGATCGTCGACGGCGACGCTGGCCCGGGCACCGCCGGAGGCGACCGGATCGCCAAGCTGCTCGACGAAGCGCTCGATGACGATCTGGCGGGCCTGGTGGTGCGGGTCGATTCGCCGGGAGGGTCGGTGCTCGCCTCGGAGGAAATCCGCCGCGCGATCCTGCGGCACAAGGCGAAGAAGATCCCGGTCGCGGTGTCGATGGGCAATCTGGCCGCGAGTGGCGGCTATTGGGTGGCGACCCCTGCCGACCGCATTTTCGCCGAGCCCGAGACAATCACCGGCTCGATCGGCATCTTCGCGGTGATCCCCACATTCGAGAACGCCGCGCAGGAAATCGGCGTCGGCACCGATGGCGTGCGAACCACGGCATTGTCCGGTCAGCCAGACCTGATCGGGGGGTTCACACCCGAGGTGGATGCGATCCTGCAAAGCTCGATCGAGAATGGCTACGACGATTTCCTCACCCGTGTCGCGGCCGCGCGCAAGCTGACCAAGGCGCGTGTCGACGAAATCGGGCAGGGTCGGGTGTGGGATGGCGGCACGGCGCGTCAGATCGGCCTGGTCGACCAGTATGGCGGCGTCGAGGATGCACTGTCATGGGTGGCGGAACGGGCCAAGCTCGGCGACGGAGAGTGGCACGCACAATGGATCGGCGATGACGTGAAGCCATACGACACCCTGATCCGCCGCCTGATCATGAGCGATTCGAACGACCGCGCCCCCAACGGTGATTTGTTCGCCATGGTCGCGGTGCGCCAGCAGCAGCTGACGGCGCAGGTAGCCCGCGATCTGGACCGCTTGCTGTCGGTGCGCGGGATGCAGGCCTATTGCCTTGAGTGCCCGACCACCCCGCGCGCGCGGGTGGAAGCAACGGAGGTTGGCTGGTTCACCCGGCTGGTCCGGTTCCTGGCAGGTTAGCCCCTACTGGATTACGCATGGTGTAACTCGCCACTTGCCTTGCGGGACGGCAGGTGGCAAAGGCGCGCCCCTGCCAATGCGGCGCCGTGCGGCGCCTCAGGCGGGCGCGTAGCTCAGTGGTAGAGCACACCCTTCACACGGGTGGGGTCGCAAGTTCAATCCTTGCCGCGCCCACCATCGCTTCGGCGAGCAGCGGGCTTTTCGCGCGGGGCGATCGTCGATCAATATGGACAGGCCGCCATCCCCGGCCTTGGATCGGCCTTGGATGTCGGCGCTGTCTTTCGGGAACTCTGCTTTTCGCGAACTCAGCTTTTCGAAGCTGCTGCTTTCTTGCTTGCGGGCGTGCGTTTCGCGGCAGGCTGCGGCTTTTCCTTCTTGTCGATGTAGCGCTTGGCCAGATAGCCGCCAGCGGTGATGGCAAGCAGGGCGGGCAGGCTCATGCGGCGCGCGAGGGCGGCGGCGCCGACCCCAAGCACGGCCCCAGTCGGGCCGCCAATGCCGCGCGTGTGTTCAGCGATCTTGCCGCCCGCGAAGGCGCCGATGATTTTACCGATCATTGCATACTCCTCGATTTCCCGCTCAACGGCGTGGGCGCGGCAAGGTTCCACCGCTCAACCGCGTGCCCGCGATGCAACTTCCCCCGGCGTATCCATCGCGACCGCGAAAGCGCGCACGTAATCATCAAGCCGGTCCATGACGTCGCTTTCGGACAGCCCGAAAGCTGACAGGCTGTAGTCATGTGGCTCGCTCCGCAACGCTCGCGCGCGCTGCAGATAGCCCGCCATCGCCGGAAGCGCGGGTTCGATATCGAGGTCGAGAAAACGATAGACGCACCGCATTGTCCCTTCCCAGTCGCGGTCCATCGCGTCGTAGTGCACGTCCATCATCCGGTCGGGTGCGATCGCGGCGCGCGCCGTTCGCATGCGCTCGATCATCAGCGCCGTCTTGCGGAGCCATTCGCGGCCGACCGCGTGCGGATCGACGTGATCGGAATAGAGAATCGTCTGGTTCCACGCCAGCGACGCCGCGCTGCCGACCACCTGGCGCGGGTCGCGATGGGTGAAGATGAGCCGGGCATCGGGAAATACCTCCAGCAATGCGGACAGATCGAGCATGTGCTGGGGGGTCTTGAGAATCCAAGGCCGCAGGCTTGATTCCCGCTGCGACCAACCAATCAGGCGCAACAGATCGGCCATGTGGCGATAAGCGGGAACCGCATCCTCGCCCTCGCACCAACGGGCATAGCTCGGCACTTGCCATTGCGCCTCGTGCTTCATGCCCCACATGCTGGCGACCAGCAGGCCAAGCTCCTCTTCGGGCTCGTAGGGCCCGGTCGGGTGAATCGCCAGCGTGCGTGGATTGGCCAGGCGCGCGACCCGCATGATCCGCGCCGCCAGCACGGGACGGAAATCATCCTTTACCCCGGACATTACCTCGATGAAATCATCGCGCGGGACGGGGCTGATCGTCTCGAAGCTCCGCAGGTAGGCGAACCGCCGGTCACTGGCGAGCAGGCGGTGCAGACGCGTCGTCCCCGACCGCATCGGGCCGACGATCACCACCGGGCGGCGAAGCGGGCGGGCGAGGATCTCGGGATGCCGCGCGAACCAGGCCTGCGCGCGCAGCCGGCCCTGCAACACATGGCCGAACTGCTTGGCCGCCGCGAGCGTGCCGACCGCGTTCAGCCGCGCCTCTGCCCGAACACTTTCAAGCAGTGCCTCGAACGGGTGCAAGAACCACGGATCACCAAAGTCCGACAATCCGGTGGCCGTGCGCGCGTGCTCAAGCAGCGCGTCGCGCTCGAGCGGATGGCGCTTCATCAGCCCTGTCGCGTGCCCGGCCCTCAGCACGCCATCGAGCAGGCCGATGAACGGGGTGCGGCACGGGGGGGAGGACGAGGGTGGGGCGATAAAGCAAGCTCCTGCGCCAACGGGGGCGACCGTGGCAACACAAACCGGCCCGAGCCTTACGGGTTCCCTCGGCACTGGAAATGCGCGAGGCGACAGGGCATAGGCCGCGCCCATGCACGACATCCGCCTGATCCGCGACGATCCCGCCGCCTTCGACGCCGCCCTCTCCCGCCGCGGAGCGGAGCCGGTGGCGGCGCAGCTCGTCGCGATCGACGAGCGCCGCCGCGCGGTGTCGACCCGGATGCAAGACGCGCAAAGCCGCCGCAACGATGCCTCCAAGGCGATCGGCCAGGCGATGGCGCAGGGCGACAAGGATCGGGCCGAAGCGCTCAAGGTCGAAGTCGCACAGATCAAGACCGACCTGCCTGCGCTGGAGGAGGAAGACCGCACGCTCGGCGCGCAGCTCGACGCGCTGCTCGCCGCGATCCCCAACCTGCCCGCCGACGACGTGCCGCACGGCGCGGACGAGACGGAGAACGTGGAGATAACCCGCTGGGGCACCCCGCGCAGCTTCGACTTCACGCCGCAGGAACACGCCGACATCGGCCCGGCGCTGGGGATGGATTTCGAAACCGGCGCGGCGATTTCCGGCGCGCGGTTCACCTTCCTGCGCGGCCAGATGGCCCGGCTCCACCGTGCGCTCGCGCAATTCATGCTCGACCGGCAGACGGTGGAGAACGGCTACACCGAATGCGCCCCGCCGCTGCTGGTGCGCTCGGAATCGCTCTTCGGAACGGGGCAACTGCCAAAGTTCGCCGAGGACAATTTCCGCACAACCGACGACCGTTGGCTGATTCCCACCGCGGAGGTCAGCCTGACCAACGCGGTGCGCGAGCAGATCCTCGACCATGCCGCCCTGCCCATCCGCATGACCGCGCTGACGCCGTGCTTCCGTTCCGAAGCGGGCGCGGCGGGCAAGGACACGCGCGGCTTCATCCGGCAGCATCAGTTCGAAAAGGTCGAACTGGTCAGCGTCTGTCGGCCCGAGGATTGGGAGGCCGAGCACGAACACATGGTCGCCAGCGCCGAAGGCATTCTCCAGGCGCTCGACCTGCCCTATCGCAAGGTTCTGCTGTGCACCGGCGACATGGGCTTCGGCGCGAAGAAGACGTACGATCTTGAGGTCTGGTTGCCAGGCCAGGCGGCCTATCGCGAGATCAGCTCGATCAGCTGGTGCGGCGATTTCCAGGCCCGGCGGATGAACGCGCGTTACAAGCCGGAAGGATCGAAGAAGACTGAATTCGTCCATACCCTTAATGGCTCGGGCCTGGCGGTCGGGCGCACGCTGGTGGCAGTGCTGGAGAATTATCAGCAGGCCGATGGCAGCGTCATCGTCCCGTCCGCGCTGGCGGGTTACGTGGGCGGGATCGACCGGCTGGAACCCACTCGCTGATGCGTATTCTCCTGACCAACGACGACGGCATCTTCGCCCCCGGCCTGACCGTGCTGGAGGAAATCGCGCGCCAATTTTCCGACGACGTGTGGATCTGTTGCCCGCACGAGGAGCAATCGGGCATGGGCCATGCGTTGACCCTCAGCCGCCCGATCCGGATGCGGCGGCATGACGAGCGGCGCTTCTCCGTTTCCGGCACGCCGACCGATGCGGTGACGATGGGCCTTCGCAAGGTCTTGCCGGGGCCGCCCGACGTGATCCTGTCGGGCGTCAATCGCGGTGCGAACCTGGCCGACGACATCACGTACTCTGGCACCGTCTCCGCCGCGATCGAGGGCGCGCTCGCCGGGGTGCGCTCGATCGCTCTGAGCCAGGTCTATGCGCGCGAGGGGATGGGCGACGAGGTGCCGTTCGACGCGGCGCGCGCGTGGGGCGCGAAAGTGCTCGGCCCGCTGCTTGACACGCCGTTGCCCAAGCGCACGCTGGTCAACGTCAATTTCCCCGCGCTGCCAGCGGGCGAGGTCAAGGGCATCCGCGCCGTGCGCCAGGGGTTCCATGACTATTCGCGCGGTTCGGTGGTCGAGGGGCGTGACCCGCGCGGTTACAAGTATTACTGGTTCGGTCTCGAAGCGATCGAGCACACGCTCGATCACGGCACCGATCTGGAAGCCATTGACGAGGGCTACGTCGCATTGACCCCGTTGCAGCTCGACCTGACGCACCACGCCTCGCTCGGGGAATTGGGGGAGCGGTTCGCACGATGAAGCGGCTGGCGCTCCTCGCGATTGCCGCGGTTCTGGTCGCCGCCGCCGACCCGGCAACCGAGACCGAGCATGTCGTGACGGCGGGTGAAACGCTGGGCGGCATTGCCAACCGTGCGGGGGTTCCGGCAGCCGTGATCGCAGCGGCCAACGGCCTTGCGGAACCCTGGTCGTTACGCGCGGGGCAAAGGCTCGTCATTCCGCGCCAGCGCAGCCATACCGTAAGGCAGGGCGATACGGGAATGACGATCGCACGGCGTTACGGCGTACCGTTCGACCAGATCGCGATTGCCAACGGCCTCGCCCCGCCCTACGCGATCCAGCCGGGCCAGCGTCTGATCATTCCCGCCGTGATCGCTGCGCCCGCAGCCCCGCCGCCCGCGCGAACCGAACCCTATTTCCGCTGGCCACACGATGGCCGGGTGCTGGCGGGCTTTTCCGCGAGCCATGATGGGATCGACATCGCCGCCAATCCGCTGGACATGGTACGCGCATCGGCCAGCGGCACCGTGGTGTTCGCGGGCGAGGAAAAAACCCGCTTTGGGCGCCAGGTGCTGGTCGACCACGGCAATGGCTGGCAGACTAGCTATGGCCACCTCGCCCGCGTGACCGTGACCAAGGGCGACATCGTCAAGGCTGGTGAGCGGATCGGGCTGGCGGGCGACGCGGGCAAGGCGACCCGGACGGAACTGCATTTCGAAATCCGCAAGGACGGCCGCGATGTCGATCCGCTCACCAAATTGCCCCGGCGCGCGGCCGAATGAGCAGCGGCAAGCGGCGCATCCGCCCGACCAGGTTTCAGCCGCTGCGCCGTGCGGTCCGCCTGCCGGTATGGGGCGACGTATCGATCCGGCTGGGGTTGGCGCTGCTGCTGATATTCATCGTGGTAATGATCCATTGGTGGGATCGGGAAGGCCTGGTCGACCACTACGATGGCCATGTCAGCTTTCTCGACGTGGTCTATTTCACCATGATCTCGATCACCACCACCGGGTTCGGGGACATCGCCCCAATCAGCGATCGGTCGCGACTGGTCGAGGCTGCGATCGTGACCCCGATCAGGATCGCGGTGCTCTTCATTTTCGTGGGCGCGGCCTATGACTTCATGATCAAGCGCGGCTGGGAGAAATGGCGCATGGCGCGTATCCAGAACAAACTGTCCGACCATATCGTGGTCCTGGGCTATGGCGTATCGGGATCGCAGGCGGTGGCCGAGCTGATCGAGCGCGGGACCGACGCGCATTGCATCGTCGTGGTCGATCCGGGCGACGAGCGGCTTGCCGATGCCGAACGGCTCGGCTGCAACGTCCTGGCGGGCGACGCGACCCGCGATGACACGCTCAAGGCGGTGCGGATCGGTTCGGCGCGCAGCGTGCTTGTTTCCGCCGGGCGCGACGACACCTCGATCCTCATCGTGCTGACCGTGCGCCACCTTGCCCCAAATGTGCCGATCAGCGTGGTGGTGCGCGCGGATGACAACGAACTGCTGGCGCGCCAGGCCGGTGCCAACAATGTGATCAATCCCGTGCGCTTTACCGGACTGTTGCTGGCCGGCAGCGCGGAAGGCGCACATATCGCGGAATATCTCAACGATCTCGCATCGGTCTCTGGACGCGTGCAGTTGGTCGAACGGCCCGTCACGCCCGAGGAAGTGGGCCGATCCATCGACGACCTGATTTCCGGCGGGCGCGGCGTGCGCGTCTATCGGGATGGCCAGTCGATCGGATACTGGGAACCCGGTTGCCGCAAGCTCCTGCCGGGCGACGTCGTGGTCGAGATCGTGCCGACCACCAACGGCAGCCCCGAGGCGCACTAGCGCTAACCCGGCCACGGGTGTAAGGGGCCGCCCGATCATGGCCACCACCCCCACCGTTCTCCCCGACCAGAAGAAGGTCGGCATGGTCAGCCTCGGCTGCCCCAAGGCGCTCGTCGATTCGGAGCGTATCCTCACCCGCCTGCGTGCGGATGGCTATGCCATGAGCCCCGATTATGCCGGGGCCGACGTGGTGCTGGTCAACACGTGCGGGTTCCTCGACAGCGCCAAGGAGGAAAGCCTGGCAGCGATCGGCGAGGCGATTGCCGAAAACGGCCGCGTGATCGTGACCGGCTGCATGGGCGAGGATGCCGAGAGCATCCGGCGCGTACACCCGCAGGTGCTCGCCGTCACCGGCGCGCACCAATACGAGGCGGTGGTCGAGGCGGTGCACGAGGCCGCGCCGCCCAGCCAAGGCCCGTTTGTCGACCTGATCCCGCAGCCCGACATCAAGCTGACCCCGCGTCACTACAGCTACCTGAAGATTTCCGAAGGCTGCAATCACGCCTGCGCCTTCTGCATCATCCCGCAACTGCGCGGGAAGCTCGCCAGTCGGCGGATCGACGCGGTTCTGCGCGAGGCGGAAAAGCTGGTCGCCGCGGGCACGCGCGAGCTGCTGGTCATCAGCCAGGACACCAGCGCCTATGGCGTCGATATCCGCCACGAAGAGCGCATGTGGAAGGACCATCCGGTCCGCGCGCACATGACGGATCTGGCCCGCGAGCTGGGCGCATTGCGCACGCCGGAAGGCGCGCCGCCGTGGGTGCGGCTTCACTACGTCTACCCCTACCCCCACGTCGACGCGGTGATCCCGTTGATGGCCGACGGGCTGCTGACGCCGTACCTCGACATCCCGTTCCAGCACGCCGCGCCCAAGGTGCTGCGCGCGATGAAGCGGCCCGCGAACGAAGCCAGGGTGCTCGAGCGCATTCGGAACTGGCGCAGGATCGCGCCCGACCTGACCATTCGGTCAAGCTTCGTGGTCGGCTTCCCCGGCGAGACCGAGGAGGACTTCCAGTACCTGCTTGATTGGCTGGAAGAGGCCCAACTCGACCGCGTCGGTGCGTTCCGGTTCGAACCTGTCGAGGGCGCCGCTGCTAACCTCCTGCCCGATCCGGTGCCCGAAGCGGTCAAGGAAGAGCGCTACGCCCGGATTATGGAAGTCACCGAGCGGATCAGCGCCGCCAAACTCGCGGCGAAGATCGGTCGCGTCCTGCCAGTGATCATCGACGAGGTTGGCGCGCCCGACGACGATGGCGACCGCGGCGCAACCGGACGCAGCCAAGCCGACGCGCCAGAGATCGACGGGCAGGTGTTCCTCCGCGATGTGGATGCCGACCTGGAGCCCGGCGACGTGATCGACGTGCTGGTCGAAGATGCCGACGCGCACGATCTTTACGCGGTGCCGGCCGCCTTGCGCTGACGACCCGGTCGGCGCGGCGGCACTCGCG
Organism: uncultured Erythrobacter sp.; assembly: GCA_964516135.1. Classification (GTDB taxonomy): domain Bacteria; phylum Pseudomonadota; class Alphaproteobacteria; order Sphingomonadales; family Sphingomonadaceae; genus 34-65-8. The sequence continues at coordinate 46,940 of CAZEWN010000016.1, forward strand.
ACCGCTTTATCGGCCAGCCCGTAACCCGCGCCGCGCATTGAACGCCGCCACGCGTGGCGAGAACCGCGCGCGATTTTCATGCCTGCGATCATCGAAGTGATTTGCGCCCGGACGCGGCCTCGGGCTCTTTCCCGACATGGAGTGGCCGCCGCACGTCCCGTGCCGCGGCGCGAGGGACCAAGCCGATGATCATCGATGCCGTATACGATTTCCTGTGCCCGTGGTGCCTGGTCGGCAAGCGACACATGGACTTGGCCATCGCACAGGAGCAGCCGGAGGACCTCCAACTACGCTGGCGGCAGTTCATGCTCTATCCGCATTTTGACCGCGGCGGGCACGATTTCCTGGAATTCTTCCGGAGCAAGTACGGCGAAACCTTGCGGGTGCCGATGTGGGATCGGATCCGTGCCGTCGCGGAGCCGATTGGCGTCAACTTCGCGTTCGAGAAGATGACGCGGGGCCCTGCCAGCCTCGATGGCCACCGGTTGGTCCGCTGGGCTGAAGCCCGCACGCCGGGCATATCGGGCGCATTGATCGAGGACATCAGCACCAGTTTCTACGAACGCGCGCAGGTGATCGACAACGATTTCCTGGTGGCGTTGGCCGAACGCCACGGGCTCGATCCGGTTGCCGCGCGCGCGCATCTGGAGAGCGACGCCGACGTGGAGGAGCCCTTCGCGGAGACCGACCACTGGCGGGCGCAGGGTGTCACATCGATGCCGCATTATATCCTGACTTTTGCCGACGGGCACCGCGAGGTGATCAATCAGACGTCGATCGAGGTTTTCGCGGACGCGCTGCGCCGCGATCGCGCCATGGCGGCCAGCGCCGCGTGAGCGATCCGCGCGAAGAGGGCGGCCAGGACGACTGGCCCCGCCCCGCCATCGCCTGGAGCACCGTCGGGGTCCTGCTGGTCGTCTACGTCTTCTCGTTCGCCGATCGCCAGATCCTATCGCTGCTGGTCGCCCCGGTTAAGGCCGACCTGAACATTTCAGACACCCAGTTCAGCCTGCTGTCGGGCCTCGCTTTCGCGCTGTTCTATACCGTGCTCGGGGTGCCATTTGGCCGACTGGCGGATCGCATGAGCCGCCGCGCGTTGATATCGGCAGGCGCCTTCCTTTGGTCGCTGATGACCATGGTGTCGGGCCTGACGCACACTTACTGGCAACTGTTCGCTGCCCGCGTCGGGGTGGGCGTGGGCGAGGCGGCGCTTGGCCCGGCCGCGTTTTCAATGCTGAGCGACCTGTTCCCACCCGAAAAGCGCGCCCGCGCCTTCAGTGTGTACAGCCTGGGCATCTATATCGGCGCGGGGCTGGCATTCGGCTTGGGCGGGATCATCGCCGGCTCGATCGCCGCCAATCCCCGCACTGTGTTGCCCGTGGTGGGTGAAGTGGCGTCGTGGCAGGCGGTGTTCTTCATCATCGGCGGGCCGGGCCTGCTGCTGCCGCTGCTGATGTTCATGCTGCCCGAGCCCGCACGGCGCGGACCGCGTATCGCCGAACCGCTCGCACTGGGCGACGCGGCACGGTGGGTATGGCAGCGGCGGCGGCTGTTCGGCCCCTATTTCATCGGGTTCGGGGTGATGGTGCTCTACGGGTTTGCCGTACTGGCATGGGCACCCGAACTGTTTCGCCGCATCCACGGGATGGACATCCGCGAGGTCGGAACGACGATCGGCTTGACAATGGCGTTCGCGGGCAGCGCGGGCGTGTTGGCCGGCGGCTATTACACCGACCGCCTGCGGCAGCGGGGCAAAGCGGATTCGGCGCTGATCGCGGGCATCGTGTCGGCGCTCGCGGGCATCATTCCGGGCGTGCTGTTTCCCCTGGTGGCGGCGCCGGGCCTGGCGCTGGCCCTGCTCGCGGCAGTGTTCTTCACCGGCGCATTCGCGTCAGGCGCGGCGCCCGCCGCGCTCGGGCTCGTTACGCCGAACGAGATGCGCGGACAGGTCAGCGCGCTTTACCTCTTGGCGATTAACGTGCTCGGCATTGCGCTTGGGCCGACGGTCCCCGCGCTGCTGACCGATTTCGCGTTCGCCGATGAGATGCGGTTGGGCTGGTCGCTATCGGTCACCGCGCTGGCCACTGGCGCGATCGCGACCTGGCTGCTGATCCGCGCACGACCCGAATTCATGAGGGCATGCGCGGTCTGAACGGGCGGCGCGCTGCTCGCCCAGGTATTGCCCGGGGGTTATGAAGGACGATAGTAACCGATGCGGATAGCGTGCCTGGGCGGAGGTCCGGCGGGCCTCTATTTCGCGATCGCGATGAAACTGCGCGACCCGGCGCACCATGTCGATGTATTCGAGCGCAACCGGGCCGGTGACACGTTCGGATGGGGCGTCGTATTTTCCGACCAGACGCTCGAAAACCTTACCGCCACCGATCCGGTGAGCGCCCGCACGATCGCCGAAGGCTTCGCGCATTGGGACGATATCGCGGTGACCAAGGATGGCCACACCGTCACGTCCGGCGGGCACGGTTTCATCGGTATCGGGCGCAAACGCCTGCTCCAGATCCTGCAGGCGCGCGCGGCGGAGCTTGGCGTCGCAATGCATTTCGAAACGGAGTTTTCCAGCGACCTGGCCGAATATGCCGACTACGACCTCGTCGTCGCGGCAGACGGGGTCAACAGCGCGGTCCGCGGCCGTTACCAAGATCGCTTCGCGGTCGATATCGACGTGCGCCGCAACAAGTTCATGTGGCTGGGCACGCGCCAGCAATTCGACGCTTTCGCCTTTATTTTCGAGCATACGCCGCACGGCTGGATGTGGGCACATGCCTATCGTTTCGATGGCGAAACATCGACCTTCATCGTCGAATGCAGCCCGGAGACCTGGGAGGCGGCCGGGTTCGAGCAAATGGACCAGGCACAAGCAATCGCTGCGCTCGAGCGGATTTTCGCCGCGCACCTGGGCGGCCATCCGCTGATGTCCAACGCGGCACACCTGCGCGGATCGGCGAGCTGGATCAACTTCCGCCGCGTGTTGTGCCACAGCTGGTCGTTCGACAACGTCGTCTTGCTGGGCGACGCCGCGCACACCGCGCACTTCTCGATAGGTTCCGGAACCAAGCTGGCGCTGGAAGACGCAATCAAGCTGGCCGAAGTGCTCGACCGTCCGGGACTTGACCAACGCCCCGCGCTGACCGCCGCACTCTTGGAATACGAGGAGGAACGGCGCACTGCGGTTCTCCGGATCCAGAACGCCGCGCGCAATTCCACCGAATGGTTCGAAACGCTGGACCGCTATCTCGATTTTGCGCCCGAACAGTTCGCCTATTCATTGCTGACACGCAGCCAGCGCGTGAGTCACGACAACTTGCGCCTGCGCGATCCGGCATGGCTGGCAAGCGCGGAGGCGTGGTTCTGGACTGGCGACGACGCCGCCAGCCAGCCGATCTTCGCGCCGCTGCGACTGGGCGAAATGGAGCTCGCCAATCGCCTCGTCATGGCCCCGATGCTGACCTACCGAGCGGAATCCGATGGGACGGCGAACGACTTCCATTTCGCGCACTACACGGCGCGCGCGCTGGGGGGCACGGGACTGATCATGACCGAGATGTTGGCCATATCCCCGGAGGGCCGCGCAACGCCCGCCTGCCCCGGGTTGTGGGACGAGGCGCAAATCGCGCAGTGGCGCCGGATCAACGACTTCATCAATGCCAACAGCGCTTCGCGTACCTGCGCGCAAATCGGCCACGCCGGGGCTCGCGCCGCATGCCGTGTGCCAGGGGGTGCGGTGGGGTATGACGAGCCGCTGGCGCAGCCATGGCCGATCGTGTCGGCTTCGCCCCACCCCTGGCGCGCCGGCGGGACCGTACCAACCGAGCTGGACGAGCAGGGGATCGACCGCCTGGTGGCGGACTTCGTGGCCGCGACCGAGCGCGCGGCACGGGCGGGATTCGACATGCTGGAGATCCACGCCGGGCACGGCTTCCTGCTGTCGAGCTTCATCACACCAGTCATGAACCGACGCGCGGACCGGTTTGGCGGCACGCTCGCCAACCGCATGGCGGTGCCGCTGCGCGTGGTCGCGGCGGTGCGTGCCGCCTGGCCGGTCGAGCGCCCGCTCGCTGTGCGGATTTCCGCGACCGATTGGTGCGGGGACGATGGCATCCAGCCCGCCGACGCAGTGGAAATCGCACGCCTGTTCAAGGCAGTGGGTGCCGACCTGGTCGATGTTTCCGCCGGCGAAACCGCGCCGGACGCGCGGCCGGTCTATGGCCGCATGTTCCAGACCCCGTTTGCCGATCGTATCCGCAACGAGGCGCGCATACCAGTGATCGCGGTCGGTAATATCGAGGATGCGGACCAGGCCAACTCCATCTTGCTGGCAGGGCGCGCCGACTTGATCGGTATCGGCCGCCCGCACCTCGCCAACCCGATGCTGGCGCTCCACATGGCAGCGCGCGCGGGATTTTCCGGCCATGGCGTACCCGCGCCGTATCGCCTCGGATTCGATCAGATGGTCCGGGCGCAACGCAAGGCGGCGGAGCAACTTCAGGCATGACCTTGCCGTTCGTTCACCACACCAGGGTCCGCTTCGCCCACGTCGATGGCGCGGGGATAGTGTTTTATCCGCGCTGGTTCGAGATGCTGAACGAAGCGATGGAGGAATGGTTCGCCGGTCCGCTCGGCCGCGACTTCCACGCCCTGCACATCGAGGACCGCATCGGCACGCCGACGGTACGGCTGGAGTGCGATTTCGCGCACCCGGGGATGCTCGGCGACCGGATCGACATCGCGCTGGCGCCCGAGCGGGTGGGGACAAGCAGTTGCTCGCTGCGCTTCACATTCGGGCGCGGGGATGAGACGCTGCTGTCAGGCCTTGCCATCCTGGTTTGCATGGACCTCGAGACGCAGCGCAGCAGGCCCTGGCCCGACTCCATCGGCGCGGCGATGCGCGCGGCGCTCGCCTAATCCGGCCCTCCCCCACTGAACCACATCCGGCCCGCCAGCCCGTCCCGCCGCACGAGATGATACATCCAGCCCACGACATGAAGGGCGAGTACCGCCAATAAAACGCCGGAAAACAGTGCATGACCGGCATAAGGCGCGATGCCCGACCAATCCGTCGGCAGGCGCACCGCTTCGCCGCCCAGCAGCGGCAGGATCCCTGCTAGCTGCGCCGTCCCCAGCCCCGTCATCACCATCGCCAGGACAAGCACGTACAGCAGGCCGTGACTTAACGCCGTGATCCATCGCAGCGGCCCGGCCGCATGGGCGGGCGCCGGCCGCGGTTTGGCGAGGCGAACCGTAATCCGCGCCAGCATGAGCACGAGGATCGCGATTCCGCCGAGCATATGCCACCGCAGCACCGCTGCCTTGCCCGCATCGGCATTGTCCATGCCGTCGAGTACCAGCATGCCCACAGCCAGGTTGCCGACGATAAGGACGGCAATCAGCCAATGCAGCACCACCAGCGCGGGGTGGTAGCGTCCGACCTTCGGGTTCGCGCGCATCAGAACCTCGCGTCCAGTTCGAGGCCCCATTCACGCGGTCGACCGACCCCGCCGAAAGCGACGCCGTTGCCCGACCTGCTGTCCTGGGCATTCGTGAGGTATTCGCGATCCGTCACATTGGTGCCGAACAGCGAAACACGGAAACGTTCGTCGGGCAGCACCCAGGTCGCGCGCAGGTTGAGCAGTCCATAACCCGGTTGGCGCTCGAGCGGATCGGCCTCCAGCTGGAACGACACCTCGGACCGCCATTGCCAGTCCGCCCGCATCTGGATTTCACCCGCGCCCGCGAGCGGCTGACGAAATTCACCCGAAAGTGAGTAAGTCCATGCCGGCGTCAGGGGCAGCGGCGTATCGAGCGTGATCCCGGCCACTTGTGGGGACAAGCGGCGATAGCCCCCGTCCAGGTGCCCGACACTGGCGCGTAGCGCGAGCCGATCAAACAGGTTGGCGTCGGCCTCCACCTCGAACCCGCGAATGCGGGAATCGCCCGCGTTGCGCGTTTCGAACAGGCCCGACACCGCCGTGAACACCAGCAGTTGCTGATCCTCGTAATCCGACTGGAAGACCGCGCCGTTCAGCCGCAAACGGCGATCGAACAGTTCGGTCTTGAGGCCCAGTTCATAGGTTTGCACCGATTCCGCGTCGAACGAGATGATCTGCTGCGACGAGGGGCGCCCGTTGAAGCCGCCCGACTTGAAACCTTCGGCGTAGCTCGCATAGGCGCGCACACGGTCGGCCAACCGCAAGTTGACCCCGACGCGCGGGGTGACAGAGCTGAACGTCTCGCTGACCTTGGTGTAAGGCAAGGCGACGCGGGTCTGGCCGGGCGCCGGCATCACGAATGGCGGCAGCACGGTGACGACGCCGTCGCGATTGTCGAGGACCGAATCGTTGGCCTGATCCTTTGTTTCCGTGGTCCACCGCAATCCGCCGAAAACCTCGATGCTGCTGGTTATCGCCCAGGTCGCCTGCCCGAAACCGGCGAGCGATTCCACATCCAGCCAGATATTGTTCCGCGACCGCAGGCAGCGATCGACCAGCCGTGGCTGGTCGGTGCCGGTGCACAGCGTCACGTTGTTGAAAGCGCTTTCGTTGAAATAATAGAACCCGACCAGGTAATCGATGCTGTTGCCGATACCACCCGACACCTGCAGTTCCTGACTTATCTGGCGTTGGCGCAGTTCGCTCGCATTATCGTAAAGGACGAAACCGGTGCCGTCGAAGTCGGTCGAGGCCGTTTCGGTGAAGCGACGCCAGGCGGTGATCGATTTCAGCGTGGCGCCGCCCAGATCCCCGGTCATCGTCAGACTGGCCCCGCCATTGTCGATATCGAGCCGGGCCGGGGCGGAGGCGAAATTGGCGCGCCGATCGTCGGACCGATCCGCGCCAACCCCGGCGGGAAAAGGCACGCCGGTTGGCGATACGCCCGGCCGGAAGAATGGTCGCCCGGGCGGCGGGATCGGAATGGTGATGCCTGCCCCCGGATTGAAGCCCAGCAGCACCTGGTGCGAAGGCGTGTTGCGGCCGCGCTGATAATCGCCCTGGAGCACTAGCGAGAACGCGGCGCCCAGGTCGTACTTCAGCTTCAACCGGGCGCCCAGCTCGCTGACATCTCCAAAGGTCTCGCCGCTGTAGACGTTACGTCCCCACCCCTTCTGGTTACGGGTAAAACCGGTGGCGCGCAGCGCGGCGGTATCCGACAATGGCAAGTTGAAGGCCGCGGAAACGTCATAGCGATCACGGCTGCCGATCACTGCGCGCACGCGCGCTGACGTTTCGGTCATGCTCGGATCGATCGTGATCAGGTTGACCGCGCCGCCGATCGTGTTGCGACCGAACAAGGTTCCCTGCGGCCCGCGCAACACTTCCAGGCGGGCAAGGTCGAGCAAGTCGACCGACGATCCTTGCACACGGGCGATATAGACATCGTCGACATAGACCCCGACGCCTGGATCGAGCGCGATCGAATTGTCGAGCTGCCCGACCCCGCGGATGAAGAAGCCCCCAAAGCTGCCGCCGGTGGGACCAGTGGTCACAGCAACGTTTGGCGCGTGGGTGACGGCGTCGGCGACATCGCCCGCACCGCGCGCCTCCAGCGTCGCGCCGGAAATGGCGGTAACCGAAACGGGCACGTCCTGGATGCTCTGTTCAGTGCGCTGCGCGGTGACGATTATCTCGTCACCCGGCGCTTGATCGAACTGGGCAGCGGCAGCCCAAGCCGGTGCGGCGGTCCCGGCCAGCATGGCAGCAAGCAGGCACGATTTCCTCATGTTCTCTCCTCTGTTGTGCGCGACGTGGCAATCTGTGCTGCCCACGAAGCGGGAGCGCCCGATCAGGGCATCGGCTTGGCAATTCCGGGGGTTGCAACCTTTCGCGGGGTGGCGGCCGCCGGTCCGGTGAAGCGATCCCGATAATCGTGGACGAACTGGTCCATCGTTCGTGGTGGGCGGCCGAGCAGGTGGCCGAGGGTATCGGTCATCGGCGCGTTCTTGCCGAACCGTGTCAAAGAATAGACGATGGTCATGAACAGCAGGGTGTCCCAGGTCACCCTGGGGCCGACCCGCCACCAGAACGCTGGTATCGAAGGCGATGGGTAGCGAATCGTCCGCCCCAGCTCCGCACTGAATATCCGCGCCACCGCATGATAATCGAGCAGTTCGGGACCGGTGAGGGTATAGGCCTGCCCCGCATGCCGGGCGGGATCGGAGAGCACCTGCACGGCGACTTCGGCAACATCGCGGCTGTCCACGAAACTTGTCAGCCCGCGCCCGGCGGGCACGAAAATCTCGTCATGGCGCGCCACGTCGACAGCGTGCGTGGTGATGTCCCGGCACATGTTCTGGGCGAAGAATGCCGCGCGCAGGAACGTGTGCGACACGCCGGATTGTGCGATTGCGCGTTCGACCGTGTGATGGGGGACGGCCCGCATCGTGTCGGCACCCGGCACGGTAAGATAGACGATATGCTCAACCCCGGCCGCCGCGGCCGCCTCGATGAATGGAACCATCCATTTGCGGGCGGTGCGGGGATGGGGGAGCGGGAACAGCAGGAACAGCCGGGTCACGCCGTCCAGCGCGCTGGACCAGGTCGCCGGGTCGCCATAGTCGAACCGGACCACGTCCACCTTGTCACCATAAACGTCGATGATGCGCGCGGGCGTGTGGGCCGCGACGCGGAACGGCAACGTCCCTGCCTCGGCAAGCTGGCGAACCAGTTCCGTGCCCACATTGCCGTTGGGTCCTGTCACCAGGATCATGCGCTGCCCCCGATAGCCATATGGGATAGTGTCACACCGCCCCACCGCCCCGGTTACGAAAACGGGGGTGGCAGGCATGAGGCAGGGTTAGGGCTTCGGGGGCGCGACTCCGCGCGGATCGGCCTGTCGCAACAAGTGTCGCTGGATCTTCCCGGTCGCGGTGCGCGGCAGGCTGGGCACGAAGGTGATCAGGCGCGGATACTTGTAAGGCGCGATGCGCGCCTTGACGTAATCCTGCAAGGCGAGGACGAGTTCTTCGCCAGCAGCGGCATCTTCGGCCAGCACGATCACTGCCTTGACGACTGTGCCGCGCGCTGGGTCGGGCGCGCCGACGACGGCACATTCCGCCACCGCCGGATGCGAAAGGAGCGCGGCTTCGACCTCTGGCGGCGCGATGTTGTAGCCGGACGAAATGATCATGTCGTCGGCGCGCGCCAGATACCAGAAATACCCCTGATCATCGAGCCGATAGGTATCGCCGGTAACGTTCCAGCCATTGACGACATAGGCCGCCTGGCGGGTGTCGTCGAGATAGCGGCAGCCGGTCGGTCCCTTGACCGCCAGGCGCCCCACCCCGCTGGACAGCGGCTTGCCATCATCGTCGAGGACGCAGGCCTGATAATGGGGCAGCGCGCGGCCCGTTGCGCCCGGCCTGATGTCTGCTCCGCTGGCGGCAATGAAGATATGCATCATCTCGGTCGCGCCGATGCCATCGACCAGTTCCAGCCCGGTCGCCTCGCGCCAGGCCCGCCAGGTTGCCTCGGGAAGATGTTCGCCGGCCGATACACAACCCCGGAGCGAGCCGAGATCATGCCCCGCCGTGCCATGCGCCAGCATTGCCTTGTAGGCGGTCGGCGCGGTGAACAGCATGGTAACCCGATGCCGCTCGATCGCGGCAAGCATGCCCGCCGGGCTCGCATCGGTGAGCATCAGCGCCGTGCCGCGAAAGTAGAGCGGAAAGAGCAGCAAGCCGCCCAGGCCGAAGGTAAACGCCAGCGGCGGCGTGCCGGTCCATACGTCGCCCGGTCGCGGCGCAAGCATCGGCCCGGCGAAGCAAATCGCGGGATAGATCAGATCACGGTGGAAATGCACCGTTGCCTTCGGATTGCCGGTGGTTCCGGACGTAAACGCGATCAGCGCCGGATCTTCGGCCCGGGTGTCGGCGGGCACGCGGCATGGCCCGATGCCCTCCAGCGCAGCTTCCAGCGCGCCGGTGCCGGCGTCACCATCGTAGAACCACGCCTTCAGGTCAGGCCGCTCCAGTCCGTCGAAGCCTTCGCGCGAACCGGTATCGATGATCGCGTGCGTAATCGCCGCCTTGTCGATCAGGACGTTCAGTTCGCCCGCGCGCAGCATCGGCATGGCGGCCACGACGATGCCACCCGCCTTTACGATCCCCGCCCAGGCCGCTGCCAGCATCACACCATTACGCCCGACCAGCAGAACGCGGTTGCCGGGTATCAGCCCCTCGCGTTCCACCAGCAGCGTGGCAATCCCGTCGGAACGATCTTTCAAGCCGCGGTAAGTCAGGCTCGCTTGGTCGCTCATCACCGCGACACGCTCGCCCTCGCCATCCTCGACCGCGCGATCAATCAGCCAGGCCGCTGCATTGAACCGTTTCGGTAAGGCAAGCTCTGGCGCGCCTGTCGCCAGCTCGGGCCACGCCGACCGGGGCGGCAGATGGCGCGCGACGAAATCGTCGTAAAGCGCAGGCGGGGCAAGCTCGGGGGGCGACAGCGGGGCGCGGGTCGATGCCATTGCCGCAAGGTGCCGCCTGGCCAGCCTCGCGCGCGCATAGAAAGCCCGACGCGCCCCGCGACTTGTTTTCATGGCCCATGGCGTGCAACGGATTGGCCAGGGCCGCGCGATTTCTGCCATGCTTCGGGCATACGGCGGCAGCGGGAGACTTGAGCACGTGCTGGAATCGCGCCGATTGCGGCAGTTCCTGGCCATTTACGAACTCGGCAGCATCGGTCAGGCCGCCGAACGCCTGCTGCTGACCCAGCCGGCCTTGTCCAAATCGTTGCGCAGCCTGGAAGACGAACTTGGCGTCCGCCTGTTCGATCGCACGCCCGTGGGCGTGGTGGCGACCGTGTTTGGTGAAGCGCTGGCCATGCATGCCAAAAGCATCGAGGCGCAGCTACGACAAGCGGAGGCCGCGATCGGCGCCCTGCGTGGGCAGGCGAAGGGGCACGTGGTGGTCGGCATCGGGCCAAGCATGGCCCCCAATCTGATGCCGATGGTCGCCTTGTCGCTGCAGCGCCGCAACCCCGGCATCGAGCTGTCCGTGGTGGAAGGGCTGGTCGACGACCTGGTGCCCCAGCTGCGGCGGGGGCAGATCGATGTGATCGTCGGTTCCTGGCCCCGGCTGGCGGATCCGAGCTTCGCGACCGAAGTCATCTCGACTGACGATCTTTGCGTGTTCGCCCGGTCGCAGCATCCCCTGGTCGAGGCCGGGGCGCCGCTGTCGCTGGAATTGCTTGCCGCGCAGGCCTGGGCTCTTCCCCCCGCCACGCAGAAGTGGCGCCAGCACTTCGATGGGCTGTTCGTCGAACGCGGGCTCACCCCGCCCGAACCCGCCGTCACCAGCACTTCGGCCAGCTTCATAAAGGGGGTCCTGCGCGAAAGCGACTACCTCAGCTTCCTGCCTCGGTTGCTGGTGGAGGCGGATGACCCCGTCCTTGTCGCGCTGCCGGTCGCCGCTGACTGGCCGCGCCCCGATGTGTCCATGAGCTTTCGCGAGCGCGCGTTGCTGAAGGCGCCAGTGGCGGAACTGGTTCAGGTCCTGCGCGCATCGGGTCAGGAACTGCCGCTGCTGGGCGTCTAGCCGCCCCGTTCCTGTGCGGCTGCAATGCCCAGCATCAGGACATCGCGGGTGAAATCACAGGCCCAACCGACCCAGGCATCGTTGAGGAACCGCCCTGCCTCGTACTCGCTGGCAACGCCGTATCCGCCCATTACCTCGACGCAGAGCTGGGCGTTGGCAATCGCGGAATCGACCGCTTGGACTTTCGCCATCGGCGCCGCGAGCATCGCCGCATGCATGGGATCGGACGCACACAGGCTGGCAGCCTCGCGAACCATAAGCCGCGCGCGCTGCACGTTCATGGCCATTTCCGCGAGCTTGAGCGCTACCGCCTGATGCCGTGCGATCGGCATGCCCATCGACTGGCGCTCCATCGCGTATCGGCGCGCGTAATCGTGCGCGGCGCGGGCCAAACCGACGAAGCAGGCAGCAAGGCAAACCGGCATCTCCGGCACCATGGCGAACAGCATGGCCGCCCCGCCTTCCTGACCCAGCAATGCGCCGGATGGCAACCGCGCATCATCGAAACGCAACTCCGCGTGATGTGTCAGCGGCCACCCGATCAGCCCGGTCTTCTCGCCGATGCTCAGGCCCGGCGTTGTCGCAGGCACCCAGAACAGGCTCAGCCCTTCGATCGGCGGCTTGTGGGCATCCGTGCGCGCGATGATCAGATAATTGTCGGCAACCCCGGCATTGGTGATGAATGCCGACTTGGCGCCGTTGAGAATCCAGCCGTCGGCGTCCCGGATCGCGGCCAGCTTCGGGCCTGCGGCGGGATCCATTCCGCCCAGCATCAATTCCGATCCGGCCACGTTGGGTTCGCTCTGCGCGCCTGCCAGGACCATCGCCGGGGCCATCAGGAATTGCGCCAGCTCGCCCGTGGCACCGGCCCGCTGGAGCAGAAGGGGCATCGTCGCGGTCAGAGCAAAATAGTCGCCCGCCATGCCAACATCGACCGCGCCCAGTTCCTCCAAGATGATGGCGGCATCCACGCAGCTTCCGCCCAGTCCGCCGTGGTCGGCGGGAACCAGCAGCTTGGTCAGCCCCAGCGCCGCGCCTTCGTGGAAGGCGGGTTCGACCCAGTCCCATGGCCGCGCGGGCGCGCCCTCGCGCCGCACCCGCGCCACCAGCGGCGCCAGCCGGGCAGCGGCATAGTCAGCCGTGCTCTTGCGCAGCAGGTCCTGCTCGGCAGTAGATGCGAGCAAGCTCATGCGCGGACCCGAAGCACGGTCTTGCCACGCGCATGCCCGGCATCGATCGCGGCATGCGCGGCACCGACATCTTCCAGCGGGACGACCGACCCGAGCGGCACCTCGATCGTCCCGTCTTCGATAAGCGGCCGAAGCAGATCGAGGATTTCGGGCTGCGCGCTGAAGGCGACAATGTGCGTGGTGACGCCAAACTGCGCCTGATTGCGCGCGCGGTTCTCCATCTCCATCTCGTCGCCGCGCAGCACCACCAGCAGCGTTCCGCCGGGCTTGAGCACCTGATAACAATCCTGCCCGACCTTGCCGCCAAGTACGTCCAGGACGACGTCGAAGTTCCGGCCCAGGTCGATGAAGCGCCCGGCCGTGTAGTCGAACACTTCATCCGCGCCCAGTCGGCGGCAATGATCTGCCGCCGCGGCGCTCGCCGTGGTGGTCACATGCGCGCCGCGCGCCTTCGCGATTTGGATCGCGAAGCTGCCCACGCCGCCCGCCCCTGCCTGGATCAGGACTCGCGCGCCTGGCTCGATCCGGGCAAGGTTGACCAGCCCGTGCCACGCGGTGCAGGCCGCCATCGGCACGGCCGCCGCCTGCTCGAACGTCAGGTTGGCAGGCATGTGGCGGACGAGGTAGGACGGGGCCGCGACATATTCGGCGTAGGCCCCCGGCTTCATGCAGTCGATCAGGCCATAGACCCGATCCCCGACCGCGAACTCGGTGACATCGAAGCCCGTCGCCACGATCGTGCCAGCCACGTCGCAGCCAAGAACATGCGGGAACTGGAGGGGGAACAGCCCCGCAAGCCACCCGCGCCGCAATTTCGCGTCGAAGGGATTCAGACCCGCCGCATGGACCGCGATCAGCACTTCGTTGTGCGGCATCATGACCGGCATCGGCACGTTCGCGAGCGCGATCTGCTCCGGCCCGCCATAGCCGTTGAGCACGGCGGCGCGCATGGTGCTGGGTAGGGTGTCGGTCATGCTCGGTGCTCCATCTCAATCACGGCCCGACACGCGCACGATCTGCTTGCCGGGATCGGGTTCTGCGAACAAGTCGGCGAAGGCGGCGGGGGTGCTGGCCAGGCCATCGTGGACCGTGTGAAAAGGTCGCAGGGTGCCCGCGGCGAGCGAGGTCGCCAGGCCAGCACGCGCCTCGGCGAAGCGCGTCGCATGATCGGCGAGCAGGAACCCCTGCACGGTCAGGCGGCGAAACAGGATCGGCGCGGCGGCGCCATAGGTTGGTGGCCCGGGGTCGTTGTATCCGGCAATGAATCCCAGCAGCAGCACGCGCCCGCCCGGTCGCATCGCGGCGACCATGCTATCGTGGAGCGCCCCGCCAACGCCATCAATGAACGCATCGACGCCGTCGGGCAGCGAACGAACCTCGAGATCGTCCGCGCACAGGGCCGCGATCCCGAGTTTTTCCACCAGCCACGCCGCCTGCCGAGCGCTGGCGGTGATGCCGGTGACGTGCGCACCAGCCGCCCGGGCAAGCTGCGCCGCGACCACCCCGACCGATCCCGCGCCGGGTGCGATGACCAGGTTTTCCCCCGCACGCGCGGCCCATTGCGCCGTGAACCACCCGGTCAGGCCCGATGGGCCCAGCACCGAAAGATGCGCCGCCCGCCCGCACAGTTGGAGATCGAGCCGCTCCAACCCCTCCCCCGGCAGCGCCAGGTGGGTTTGCCAGCCCGTGTCGCAGTGCACGACATCCCCCGGGAAAAGTGCCGGATGGCGGCTCTCGACGACGGTTGCGATTCCCCGCCCTTCGACCACTTGCCCCAGCGGCAGCGGTTTGCCCACGCGGCTGTCGGCACGCATGCGGAGGCGCGGAAAGGGATCGAGCCCGAGAAAGTCGGTTTCGAGCAGAACCTCGCCGGCCGCCGGCGCGGGCATCGGTGCCTCCACCTCGGCAAAGTCCTCGGGCGAAGGCACGCCATCCGGATAGCGGACGAGATGGATCTGCCGGTTCACGCCAGCGCGGCCTGATGGGTCAGAAAAGTCTCGAGCACGCGGTTGAAGGCATCGGGCGCTTCGATGTTGCTGACGTGGCCGACACCCGGGATTATATCGAGGCGCGCGCCGGGGATGGCCGCAGCCATCAATTCGGCATGGTCGGGCGGTGCGATCGGGTCATGCGCGCCAACGATCACCTGCACCGGCACGTCGATGCCGCTCCATGGGGGAAAGTCGCCGAACCCTATCACCGCCGCCAGCGCGGCCAGATAGGCATCGCGGTCGAGCGCCGCATGGCTTCGCAACAATCGTGCGCGCGCTTCCGGCGGGATATCCGGTCCCGCGATCCTGGCGACGACTGCCGGCGCGATCTGGGCCGGGGTCGCGCCTTCCAGCAGGGGTTTTGCGCGCAGCGCCACCGCCTCGGCAATCGCTTCCGGGGTAGTCGCCGCCGCGCTTCCCGCGCTGGTATCGGCCAGCGTCAGTGACGCGACCCGCGTCCGGTGGCGGCGAAACAGGTCGAGCGCAATGCGCCCGCCCATCGACAATCCAACGACATGGGCGGGTCCGCCGAAATGATCGATCACCCGCGCCGCGTCGTCGGCGTAGTCGGCGAAGCCGCCTGGCGGCGCGAAGGCGCTGTCGCCGTAGCCCCGGGCATCCAGCGCAACGCAGCGGAACCGGTCGGACAACGCGGCAACCTGATCGTCCCAGTTGTCGCGATTGCCGCCGATGCCATGGAGGAACAGCACGAGTTGCCCTTCACCCGCGACCGTGCAGGCCAGCGCCGGATCACCGGGCACCAGGGTGCATTGGCCGGTCACGCCAGTTCGGGCACGAGCTTGCCTTCAATCACCACCGGCTGGTCGTCGAGGGCGATCGTGCAGTTGCGGACCGGCAGATCGAAGTGGCCAAGGGTATGGCGCCCCGCAAATGGATTGGCGCCGGTCGAGAACAGGAAATTACCCGCGAAGGCGCGCAGCTCGATCCCGTTGATGTCACCCTTGTCGTACATCATCATCGAATCCCACCGCGCGCCGTGGTTCATTCCCCAGCCGACATGGCTGGTGCCGTACGCCTCCGGATCTTCCCAGGCGGCGAAGTAGCTGCGCATCAGATCGGCATCGAGACCGCTTCCCTCGACCGCCACGACATAGTCACGCTCGATCCGCAGGGTCACGGGCTTTTCGAGATAACGCTTGAAGGTGATGTTGATGTCGCCTTCATCGAGCACCAGCGTGCCTTCGACCGTGCCCAGCGCCGGAAAACACGAACAGATGCCGCCCGGCCAGGTTGCGAGCATCCCCGGCGCCGGAACCGCGCCGAGATTGCCGCCGACGCGCGCCCCTTCCATGCCGATCCGCAAATCGGTGCCCGCAGCCGATCGCACGGTCATCACCCGCGCGCCCTGCATCAGCTCCCGCCCGCGCCGGACGCGCGGAATGAGCGCGGCATCGGGGGCAAGGCGTTCGAGCAGTTCGGGATGTTCATTGGAGATATAGAGAATGCGCCCGCCCGCACCGAGGATTTCCGGCGTCTCGGGCGAATGCATCAACCCCTCGACCGTCAGATCGGCCACCAGCGCGGCCCCCTTGAGCGCCTCGATCACGGGACGAATGCCCTGCAGAGCCTCGGAACTGCCGGTTGAACGGATCGCCACCCCGACGGATTGCGGCGGTGTCGGTACGACGATGTGGAAGGGTTGCAAGCCAAGCCGGAGCGCCGCCAGTTCGCACAAATGGACATTGAGGCTGCGCGACTGGCTTTCCGAAAGAATCGCGACCGTTGCGCCCTGCGCGAGTTCGCACAACGCCAATGCGCGCGTGAACACGTCGATCCAGCGTGCCTCGATGCGATCGTTCAGCATGCCTTACCTCACCCCTCGCGGCCACGCCGCACGTCCGCCGGACCTTGGCGCCGCGCCAACGGGAGCGCCCAACAGATTTGCCGGTGAGGGGCATGAATTAATTTCACACGCCCTTCCCCTCCGATCCCACGCGGGCCCGACCAAGCTCGACCGTTGGTACGGCCCCGGGAGCAAGCACTTCCGAGCGGCACATCGCCCCGGTCGCCACGAAATCGCCGGGTTGCAATCCGCGGGGATCATCGGCCAGCAGGGTCCGCAGTGCCTCGAGCGCGGATAACGGGCCGTCAAGCACCGCCGAAGCGCTGCCGCGGCACTGCTCCTGGCCATCGACCAGCAGGATCGCCTCGATCGCTTCGGGCCGATCCAGCGCGCCGGTTGCAAGCTCATGCTGGCACAGCAGACCGTAACTTGCGGCGTTGTCGGCAACGATGGCCCCCGCGCCGAGGGCGAAAGGGTCGTCGAAACTGGGGCGATTGAGTTCGATGCCAAGCCATGCCGAAGTGGGCCTAAGATCCGCGCCGAGACGCAGGATCACTTCCGGCTCTGCTTCCAGCCCTGCGCTCGCGGCGATCTCCGGGCTTATGGAGTCATGCCAGACACGATCGGCAAACAAGCGTCCGACGATCGGCTGGTCCACGCCCAGGAATGCCATCGCGCCGGCATTGGTCGCGCCCAGCTTCCATCCGCATTGTAGCCCGAGCGAAGGCTCCAGCAGCCGCGCAAGTTCCGCCTGGATCCGCCACCCGGTCGCGAGATCGAGCGGTGGCATGTCGCTGATCCTGGTTCCCGACAGGCGCGCCGCCGCGAGCCGCTCGGCCAAGCGTTTAGCAGAAGCGGCGTCAATCATGCGTTTCTCCGACCGAATTTTCGCGCCGCCGATGGCGCCAGGCGCTCGGCGTGCAACCAGCGACGGCACGAAACCGGCGGGTAAAAGCGCTTTGGTCGGCGTAACCGCAGGCAACCGCGATCTCGGCGATCGGCGAAGTTCCGGCGAGCGCGGCGCAGGCCCGTTCAATCCGCAGCTTATGCTGGAAACGGCGCGGCGGCATGGCGAAAGCGGCGTGAAAATCCCGCTCCACCTGCGCGGGCGAAACGCCCGCCGCACCTGCCAGCGCCGCGAGGTCGAGCGGTTGATCTAAGTTCGCCTCCAGCCAGTCGACCGCCGCCGCCAACCGGGCGAAGCGGGGGCCGTGCGCGGCGGTTTCATCAAGCCGACGCGCACTTGCGGCAATTCCCACAAGCCCGCCCGTGTGATCGTGGACGGGCACACGGCTGTAAAGCAGCCAAGCCGGTCGTCCGCGCCCCGCCGCGACCCGTTCCAGCCGGTCGTGCATAGGCCGGCCGCTGCGCATCACCTCGCGGTCGAACGCCTCGAATCGTTCGGCCTCCTTGCGCGGGAACAGATCCACGGCGCGCCGTCCGATCAGCGCATCCGCTCGGTCCATCCCGCATAGCCGCGCCATCGCCGGATTCGCCGCGATATAGACGAGTTCCGCATCCTTGAGGAAAAATGGCACGTCCAGTCGATCGAACAACGGCGGGAGGAACCGCGCATCGACCGAGGCCGGGTCAAATCGTGAAATCGCCGTCATTGTGCCGATATCGTCACAGTGGGCGTGGAAAGGCGACAAGACATCGGCGCCGCTGGCCATGAAAAGGAGTGATACGACGCCGCCATCGTGGCGAACGGGAAAGGGCTGGAGATGACAAACGAAGCGAACCGCGACTGGACAGTTCAACCCGAGGCGGAGCGCTGGCTCGCGGGCACGATCGCACATGCGCTTGCCCAGTGTCCCGAGGGCGCAGCGTATGCCGACGCGCTACTCGCATCGTGCGGGGTGCGGCTCCGCGATATTGTGGACCATATCCGCTTGCCCGAGCATCATTTGGCCGGGGCCGAAGCAGCGGGCTGGCAGACGGTGCCGGGCGCCCCTGACAACGGACTGATGGAAAACGCCGCCGGCTTTTTCCCGGCAGTCCTGCCCGCTGATGATGACCGTATCATCATCGCCTTCAGGGTCGAATCGATCGAACGGTTTCAGGCCGCCACCGGTCAGGTTCAGCCAATCGAGGGCGAAGCCTTTGGACCGTTGCGCCTGGCCCGTGCGTTTGAAGGGGACGGCGCCACCCTGATTGCCGCAGAGCGCAGCGGCAGCATCGTCTATCACGTCGAAGATGTCGGCGCCGCCAGCATCCGGGCGGGACGGCTTCACCTGCAGCGCTTCCGCACGCGTCCCCGTCGCTTCGACAGCGTCATGGAAGGGCTGGCACGCACGGAAGCCCTGGTCGATGCAGCGGTGGCGGACATCGGCCCCCACCGCGCCTGCGACCTGTGGTTGAAGGCGGAGCGGGAATACTGGATGACCCGATGCCCGGCGGGTGCCTGGGCCAAGACCCGGCAGGACGCGGCCGGGATCGGCTGGGCGAACATCGACCACCACACTTACGATGGCAGCCGCGCCCATTTCCGCCGCACCGTGCGAATCCTCGAAAAGCTGGGCTACGAACTGCGCGAAATGCTGTATGCTGGCGAAATGGCCGGTTGGGGCAGCCAGATCCTGGAGCAGCCCGCGCTCAAATCGACGATCTTCGCCGATGTGGACCTTGCCCCGCACGAGATCGCCATTGATTTCGCGCACGAGATACTGCCTCCGCTCGATCGCCATCGCCGCGCTGGCGTGCTCTCGATCCTGCATGGCGAATCCATTCTGGAAGGTGGCCTCAATCATGTTGCGGGCATGTATGATAACCAGCGCTTGCGGGCACTGTGGGCAGGCGAGGGCAAAGCGATGATGGCCCCGTTCAGCGAGTTCCCGTTCCTCTATCAGGAGCTGACCGAAGGCGATTGGGCGGCCGTCGATCCCGTGCGGGTCGATGCTCTGGAAGCCGGCGGCCATCTTGGCGCGGAAGAGGCGGAATCGATCCGGCTCAACGGCGCGATCGCCGCGCACCTCGAAAATCTCGAACGCAACGATGGTTACAAGGGCTTCAACAAGCCGGGCATTGACGGGGTGCTCCGCAAGCTCGATCCGCGCGGAGCGGCGGCGTGAGCGATCTCCACGCCCTGCCCGTGGTGCCCCGCGCCGATCAGGCGGCGCTGGAAGGGGTCATCGGCGCCTTGCGCGAACACTTTGGCGAACGCCTGTCGACCGCCGCCGCCATCCGCGAGGGCCATGGCCGCGGCGAAGGCCTGCGCGACCTTGCTCCGCCAGACGCGGTGCTTTTCGTCAGCTCGACCGAGGAAGTCGCTGCCGCTGTCGCGCTGTGCGACGCAGCGCGTGTGCCGGTGATCCCGTTCGGCACGGGCACCAGCCTGGAGGGGCAGCTGATGGCGCTGGGCGGCGGCATCTCGATCGATCTTTCCCGCATGGACAGCATCCTGGCCATAAATCCGGGCGACCTCGATTGCCGCGTGGAGGCCGGGGTAACGCGCGAAGCGCTGAACCTGGCGCTGCGCGACCAAGGCTTGTTCTTCCCGCTTGATCCGGGTGCCAATGCCAGCATTGGCGGGATGGCCGCGACACGTGCCAGCGGCACCAACGCGGTGCGCTATGGAACCATGCGCGAGGTGGTGCTGGGGATGACCGTCGTCACGCCCCAGGGGCAGGTCATCCGGACCGGCGGGCGTGCACGCAAGTCGGCGGCGGGATACGATCTGACCCGGCTCTACCTGGGTTCGGAAGGCACGCTGGGCATCATCACCGAAATTCAGCTACGCCTGTTTGGGATACCCGAGACGATCGCGGCGGCGTCGGTTCGCTTCGAGAGGCTTGACCAGGCGGTCGAGGCCGTCATGGCGATCATGCAATGCCAGATCCCGATGGCGCGGATCGAGCTGCTCGATGCCCTTCAAATGCAGGCATGCATCGCCTGGTCGCGGCTCGAAGGGTTTGCGCCGGTCCCCACGTTGTTTCTCGAATTCCACGGCAGCCCGGCGACAGTGGCCGAGCAGGTGGCCGAAGTCCGCGCGCTGTGTGAGGGATGTGGCGGGGAAGGCTTCGCATTTGCCGAAACAACCGAGGCACGCTCCGCCCTGTGGAAGGCCCGGCATGAGGCCTACCATGCCGCGCGCGCGCTTGCGCCGGGCAAGGATAGCTTCACCACGGATGCCTGCGTACCGATTTCCCGCCTGGCGGACTGCGTCAGCGCCTGCGCGGCGCGGGCGCGCGAGCTTCATCTCCTTGCCCCGATCGTGGGTCATGTCGGCGACGGCAATTTTCACATGCTCGTCCTGTTCGACCCGGCGGACGAGGATGAGCGCGAGCGGGCAGACAGGTTGACCGCGTTCGTCGCCGATCAGGCGATTGCGATGGGCGGCACCTGCACCGGCGAACACGGCGTGGGAGTCCACAAACTCGACGCGCTGCTGGCCGAACACGGCGTGGGCGCGATCAGCGTGATGCAATGCATCAAGACAGCACTCGACCCCAACGGCATCATGAACCCGGGCAAGACTGTCCCGATGACGGCGAACTAGCGGGGCTGTCGCTCATCAGACGACGGCGTAGCTTCCATCCTCTGCATCGCGGCGTCCCTTGGTAAGCTCGCCGTTGCCGGCAAACCAGTCGCTGGCGACCGGGCGTTCCTCGCCCCAGTCCATAAGCTCGTCATGCTCATCGAGCCGCCACCCCGAGGCGCCCTCGCGCGCCTTTCCGATATAGCGGCCCAGGACCGTTAGTTCCCTGCCGCCATCGCTCATGAGATGCCAGGTCCGCACATAAGCCTCGTAACCGATCGCACCGTCGCCATGCGTGATCATCCGAATATTGCCGACGTCATGCCGCGTGGCGGCGAACATGCCCATGAACTCCATCGCCACATCGGCGAACCCGTCCGGACCGCCGCTGTAGATCTTGCCCAGCGATATCCGGGCGTTCTCGGAAAATGCTGCGGCGATCAGAGCCCTGTCACGCCGATCGACGCCGCGGGCATAGGTATAGAGCGCCTGCCGAACCGCCTCCGCGGCGTTCGCATCGGGGTGATCAGGCAAAATGCACCTCGCCAGCTTCGTTGTCGACCAGGACATCGCAGTCGAGATATTCGACTTCGGGCGCATGACCGGTCTTGGCCAGGATCATTTCGCGGGCCCGGGCGAAAAATGCCTCGGCCGATGCCCGATCCCGCCAGAAGTACACACTGCGTCCTTCACCCTTCGCGGCATCCAGATGGATCGCCTTGCGGACCAGCGCCGGCCCCGCGGCCTGATAGATCGGGATCGTGCGGCGGATTTCCTCCATCGCCCCGGCATGGTCTTCCCCCGGAGCGAGCCGGAAGCGAACGATGGTAGTCAGCATGGTCGAAATCCTCCTGAACGCTTCCTCGCGCAACGGCCCGGAGCTTGGCCAAGGCAAAGCGCACCCGCCCCCATAACCGCCGGTTCCCTCCGGCCTGGCCGCGCCAATCGGTTTTTTCATGCCTCGCGCTGTTCAAGTTGTTGGGCAGCGCGCGCCTCCCGGCCCAGCCTGACATGGGGTGGCAACTGACCGGGAGGGCTACACGATGATCGTGGCGCAGCAGCAGATTGGAACAAATGCAGTGCGGCGTGGGGGCGCGGCGCTGGGGGTAATCGCGCTCGGGCTGGTTAGCCAGCCGGCGCTTGCACAGGCTGAGCCGACGGCGGCGGCAACCACTGGCAGTCAGGCAGAAATCATCGTTACCGCGCAGAAACGCGCGGAACGTCTGATCGACGTGCCCCTGTCTATCGTCGCGCAGACGGGCGATGACCTGAAGAACGCAGGCGTCACCGATTTCAACCAGGTGATGAGCAAGGTTCCTAACCTTGTCGTCGTCGACACACCGGCGAACAAGTCAATCACGATTCGCGGCATCGGCACGAGCGGAAACAGTTTTTCGTTCGAGCAGTCGGTCGCGCTGTTCGTGGACGGCATCTACGGCGGCCGTAACCGGCAGTACAACCAGCCCTTCCTCGACATGGAACGGATGGAGGTGCTGCGCGGTCCGCAAGGCGCGCTCTTCGGCCGCAACACCAGCGCCGGTGCGATCTCCATCACCTCCACCCGCCCCCGCCAGGAAGCGAGCGGAGAGGTTGCCGCCGAGTACGAATTTGTCCGCGACAGCCACAACGTTACCGGAATCGTCAATACCGGGATCACCGACAAGCTCGCGTTCCGTATGGCTGCGCGATACGGCAAGGCCAACGGCTGGCTCGACAACACGGTGCTCGATCGCAAGGAAGTGGTAAACGAAAACTACCTCCTGCGCGGCTCGCTGCTGTTTACCCCAACCGAAACGGTGACGCTTTACGGCAAGCTCGAATACGGCGAACAGGATATCACGGGGTCCGCGTTCGAGTTCGTACCCGCCGGCACTCGACCTGACTATCTCAAGGACACCGACGACGCGTTCTCACCGGAACGCGACAACAGCAACACCTGGAACGGCGTCCTGCAGCTCGATGTCGAGCTTGGCGGCCACACCCTTACCGCCATCACCGGCTATTCGCACTACAGCTATGAACAGGCGTTCAATATCCAGGCCCGGCGCCCCGCCCGCCTGGTGGTCGACAACGCCGAGCGGTTTACGCAGTGGAGCCAGGAAGTGCGGCTTCTGTCGCCCACCGGCGATGCATTCGATTATGTCATCGGCGCCTATGCCGAGTGGGGTCGCAGCGCCGTTGAACGGCAGTCCACCATCGACACGCCCGCCCCGCTTTCACCCAACACCATCACATTCCGGACCTTCGATCAGGATACCGATGTCCTCGCCGCGTTCGGCCAGGCGAACTACAGCTTCAGCGAGCAGTGGAAGGTATCGGCGGGCCTGCGGTGGACCAACATCAAAAAGCGCGGCCTGATCACCGGGTTTACGCAAGTCTTCAACCTGCCGCCTGCCCCGGCCAGCGTGATTATTCCCCGCGCCGACCTGGCCGGGCGGTTCACGGAAAGCTCGCTTTCCCCGTCGGTCACGCTGAGCTGGCAACCCGATCGCGACATCAATCTGTTCGTCCGTTACGCGCGGGGAGACAAAGGCGGGGCATTCAGCGAATTCCAGAACGTGACTGCGGCGACCTTCGTGTTGCGCCCCGAAAAATCCGACGTGTTCGAGGCGGGGCTCAAGGCGCAATGGCCCGGCATCGGCGGGTTCTTCAGCCTGGTCGGGTTCACCACCGGGTACAGTGATCTGCAACGCTCCGCACTGGACATCAATACCGCCAGCTTCGTCACCAGCAACGCAGCTGGGGCGCGCACACGTGGCTTCGAGCTGGAAGCGGGCGTTTCGCCGTTGCAGGGGCTGCGCGTAGCCGGTTCGCTGTCGTATCTCGATGCGTTTTACACCAGCTTCCCGAACGGTCCTTGCCGCTTCGACAACCCTAACCGCCTGGTGCCCGGCTGCACGCAGGACCGGGCGGGGGATCGGCTGCAAAGTTCGCCCACCTGGACTGGCAATGTGTCCGTCAATTACGATCAGCCGGTCAGCGAGACCTTGCGCGTCTTCGGCAACGCGACGGTCAATTTCATGTCCGACATCAACTACCAGGAAGCCGCCAATCCGCTCGAGGTGCAACCGGCATTTTCCAAGACGGACGTTCGCCTGGGCGTGGGTGATGCCGATGAAAGCTGGGAAGTGGCGCTGCTGGTGAAGAACCTGTTTGACGAGCGTACCTCGTCGCTGATCTTCGAAGTCTTCCCGATCGGTGTCGGTCCGAACGATCGTGCTCACATGCCCGATCCGCGGCGCAGCTTCACCCTCCAGGCCAAGGTCGCATTCTGATGGGCGGAACAATGGACATGCCGGGTCTGGCTGCGTTGCCATTTCCGGTGGAGCACGTCGACGGGGGCGCCCGGCTTGTCGTCGACCTGGCCATACTGGGTCATACCGATGCGGCCGATCCCTCTGGCAGGATCGGCGACAAGACGACACAGAACTACTTTGGCATCGACACGCGCGGCGACAGCTACTTCGTGGCGGGGCTGCTATATCCGGGGGGCACGATCCCGATGCCGACGCGCCCCACCGCCCTGTCGGTGTTTCCCGGTGCCCCGCCCCGCCTCCACAACGAGATGGTGTGGGACTTCACGGCAGCAAAGCCAGTCGGGCATCATTTCAATCGCGGCTGGGTGCTGATCAACGGCAGCAGGGAAGCGACGCCGGACACCCGCGGCACGCCAATCGACCTGCCCCGGCAGGAACCGCATCTTCTGTCGACGCACAACTTCATCCTGGGCGAATTCTCGCCGGACAACCTGTCGCCGCCGATGCTGGTCACCAAAGGGGTCGAAAACGGTAACGATCCCGATGTCGAGGTTGTCTATCGCGCGATCGCGGGGGGTACGGGGCCGTTCCGCTTCGCGCGGGGTCAAGTCCGCCAGGAACGCCTTGGACGCAATTCGACCGCGCTCAGGACGTTCTCGAGCTTCGCCAATGTCCTGGCCCCCAATTACCGCTTCACCTTCGACATCGTCTGGTAGGGATGACATCAATGGAAACGTCACGGCGCACACTTCTCAAGATGGCCGGCACGACCGGACTGCTGGCGACCGGCGGGCCGGTTCTGGCGCAGGCCACCCGGCTCATCATGCCCCAGCCCGCCGACTGGCTGCGAATCGAACCCGATGCGAACGGGATCGTCCGTTTCTCGGTCGACGTGGCAGTGATCGGCAACAGTGACGCGATCGATGCTTCGGGCCGTATCGGGCCCAAAGACAGCCAGGACTATTTCAACATCGACGTGCGCGGCGACACCTACCAGGTGGAAGGCGCACTATACCCGGGTGGCACGATCCCGGATCCCACCGTCCTGACCGAAGGGCGGCGCGGCAAGAAGCCGTCGGTCCAGTATCAGCTCAACTGGGATTTCAAGGCGGCCCAGCCGGTCGGCCATTGGCTCAGCCGCGGCTGGGTGCTGATCAACGGCAACCGCGAACCCGTTACCGACACACTCGGGACAGTGGTGGAAACGGCGCGGACGGAACCTCACCTGTTGTCAGAACACAACTACGTGTTCGGCCGCTTCGGCCCCGACAACCTGTCACCCGAGATGCTGATTTCGAGTGGAGTCGAGGACGGCGATGACGTCGACAAGGAAATCATCACCCGCGCGATCACGGGGGGCACCGGAAGGTTCCGCAACGTGACCGGCCAGGTCGTGGAACGCCGCTTGGGCCGCAATACCAGCGTGCTGCGCAGCTTTTCCGATTTCCCCGGCGCATATTCGCCGAAT
The DNA here is from genome assembly GCA_964516135.1 of uncultured Erythrobacter sp. Taxonomy (GTDB): domain Bacteria; phylum Pseudomonadota; class Alphaproteobacteria; order Sphingomonadales; family Sphingomonadaceae; genus 34-65-8. Next base: position 72,672 of record CAZEWN010000016.1, read on the forward strand.
TACCGTTTCGAGTTCGAACTCAAGCTCGATTGACGCGGCAAACCCGCGCCGCGCATGTGCGCGGCGCGGCGGGCAGAACGCCTTCGACGGCGATATCGCACCATTTGCCTGGGAACGCGGCACGATCTTCCGCAGGGCATTCAGGACGCTCGATGATTGGCAGGTGCCCCGCCGCTGGATAGCGCGGGGCAGCACCCCAAGCCCATTGGCCCACATCTATCGATGCCGCAGCAGGCGGCATCATGGCAACTTACACCGATCCGCAACTGGCTTTACACATGGCTTGACCAATATGCGCCATCTGGCTAGGCCTGTCGTTGCATGGCGACGTGGCAGACCCCGCAGGGGGCATCGTCGTCGAGAATAGCTAGGAGAGGGCGCGACATGCTCGATAGACGTCATTTCCTGGGCGCCGGCGCTGCCCTTTCGCTCGCGCCCTTTGCTCCGATCGCCGGCGCTGCGATGGCTCAGGCGCCGCGCGCGCCCGTGCCAACCGGTCTGCGGGCCGCGGGCGAAGCCGATGTCCTGCGTCGCGATCTGCTCAACGAACCCGTCATCCTTGAATCGATAGAGGTGCTGGCGGTCGAGCGGCAGTTCTTCGTCCGGGCGAAGGACACCTCTGGGCGTGAGGGGGTCGCCTTGGCCAACCCGCGCCTGATGCGCACGATCCATCCGATCTTCAACCAGCGCATCGCCCCGCTCTTCGCCGGACGCGATGCGCGCGACCTGCACCGCATCCAGGAAGATCTCGAGCCGCACCAGCTGAATTACAAGTGGGCCGGACTGCCGTTCTGGTGTGCCCATGCCTGGGCGGAACTCGCGGTTCTCGACCTGCTCGGGCAAGTCCACGGCCTGTCCGTTGCAACCATGCTGGGAGGCGCCGTGCGGCGTGAAAGCGGCCTGTATTATGCCAGCGGCGACCGGGAAAGCAGTGCCGAGGAAGTGGTCGAGGAACTGCGGGGTTTCATGCGCGATTCCGGCACGCGGGCAGTCAAGTTCCGGCTCGGCGCGCGGTTGCACCGGACCGCCCAATCGGATGCGCGCGACGCACGCCTCATCCCCCTGGCGCGGCGGGAACTGGGGGATGACGCGATCCTCTATGCCGACGCCAACAGCAGCTACGATATCGACGCGGCAGTTTACTTCGGCAGGATGCTCCAGGATCAGGGCTATGCGCTGTACGAGGAGCCCGTTCGCTTCGACGACTTCGCCGAAACCGCCCGGGTGGCGGAAGCCCTAGACATTCCACTGGCTGGCGGAGAGCAGGAATCCAGCCTGCGCCGCTTCGAGGCCATGATCCGCGACCGCGTGGTCGACATCGTGCAACCCGACATTCTCTATTTCGGTGGCCTGACGCGCGCGATCCGGGTCGCGCGGATGGCGGCCCACGCCGGTATTCCCGCCCTGCCCCACATCTCGGGTGGCGGTTTCGGTTTCCTTAACGTCCTTCACTTCGCGGCTGTCGTTCCCAACACGACCGAATACCAGGAATACAAGGGCGACGAGCGGGTCCCCCACGAGGTTATCGGCACCGGCAAACCGCTACGGCCCGAGAACGGGAAGCTGGCGATACCCCAAGGGCCGGGGCTGGGTGTCCGGTTCGATCCGGACATGCTCGGGCGGGCCACGATCGTCACGGCATGATCATCCGTCCCAACCGCAGGCAGTTCATCGCCGCCACGGCCGGCGCATCGGCCACGGCGGTCGTGGGAGCATCGGCGGCGTGGGCAGGACCGACCGCGCGGCAGCCCCCAAACCTGTTGCTGATCCTGGCCGATGATCTGGGTTGGAGCGACACGCAGCCTTATGGCGGGGAGGCCTTCACCCCGAACCTAGCCCGCCTCGCGTCCGGTGGGCAGCGGCTCACGCATTTCTACAATATCGGCAAATGCTATCCCTCGCGCGCGTCCCTGTTGACCGGCCAGCTCAATCACCGGGCGGGCTTCGGCGGTGGCATAGCGCTGGACACGGGCACGGCGCGGGGATCCGGCCCTTATCGCGGTTACCTCGCGCCCGAAACGCCGACATTGGCCGAGCTGCTGTCCCGTCGCGGGTATCGCAGCTATATCTCGGGCAAGTGGCACCTGGGCGAAGCGCCTGAACACTGGCCCGACCAGCGCGGCTTCGATCGCTCCTTCGGACTGATCTCGGGGGCGAGCAGTCATTACGAGTTGCTGCAGGAACGGGAACGGACCCGCGTAATGGCTCGCGACGGGATACCCTGGACGCCGCCGGACAGCGGCTTTTTTTCCACCGATACCTATGGTGAAATGGCGGTGGAGATGCTGCGCGACCACGAGAGGTCGCATTCCGCACAACCGTTCTTCCTCTACCTCGCCTATACCGCGCCGCATTTCCCGATTCACGCCCCGCGCGAGGATCGCGCGCGTTATCGCGGGCGTTTCGCAGGGGGGTGGGATCTGCTTCGCCGCGAGCGTTTCGCGCGCCTGCGCGAACTCGGCCTCATTGACGAACGCTTCGCCCAGACACCCCGGCCGAGTGGGATTCTAGGATGGGATACCGTGCGCGATCGGGGGGTGTGGGAACAGCGGATGGAAACATACGCGGCGATGATCGAGCGAATGGATCGGTCGATCGGACAGGTTCTGGCCCGGATCCAAGCGATGGGGCAACTGGACAATACCCTGATCGTCTTCGCCAGCGATAACGGCGCCAGTCACGAGGACGTATCGGGTCGAAATCTGCACCGGCACGATAGCGCCATCGGCGATCGCGGCAGCTACGAATCAATTCGCGCACCGTGGGCGTGGGCAGCCAATGCGCCGTTCCAGTTCCACAAGGACACGCCCTATGAAGGCGGGATCGCCAGTTCGGCCATCGTACATTGGCCCGGCGGGATCGCTTCGAACCGCGTTTGCCGTGAACGGTTCCACTTTGCGGATGTCGTTCCAACCATGATGGAGTTGGCCGGCCAGGATGTGGAGGGATTCTACGGCAGGTCGATGATCCCGGCCCTGCGCGGCGAGGCCACTCCGCCGCGTTCGCTGTTCATGGCGCATCTGGCAAAGGCAGCCTTCATCAGCGAGGATTGGAAGCTGGTCCGACCCGGCTCCAGCGCGCCATGGTCGCTGTTCAACCTGGCAGACGACCCGGTCGAGGCCCACGACCTGGCATCGCGCGAACCCGACCGTGTGGCTCACATGGCGCGCGAATGGACTTCGATCGCCCGGCGAGAGGGCGTGCGCGGCATAGCCTGATGATCCTGTCGGCTGCGCGCAATCAGCCTTCGGCGGCCTTGCGTAGGTAGTAGTCCCGCAAAACCCCAAACGCCTGTTTGCGTTGGCCGGTTTCGCTGATCAGGCCCTTCCGGTTCCAGTACTGCTGAAACTTGCCATGCCAGCGGCGGGGCGAACGAAAATCCTTGAGCACCCAGGGGGATAACCCGACGCAGCCAGGCGTGCGCTCGATCAGCTTGATATTCTCCTCGTAAAGCCAAGCCTGGTAGCCTTCGGTCCACAGATGCTCTCGCGGCCCCATGTGACCCGCCAGGGCGTCGGCGCCAAACTCGGAAAACATCAGCGGCTTGTCATAATCGGTCGTATAGCTGACCTCGGCGATCTGGTCGGGGGTGCGCGAGGAATACCATGCCTCGTACTGGTTGATCGCGAGCAGGTCGAGATCGTCGCCGAGCGGGTCGGTCACCTTGAACACGCTTTCGCCCTCCTGCACGCCGCCGACATCCACGTTCTTGTTGAGCGCAGCGGTCATCAACCTGGTCTTGTCGAGCGCCCGGGTATCGGCGATCAGCGCGCGCAGGAACGCATTGCGCGCGTCGGTGATGGGCGTTTCATTGGCGACCGACCACATTCCGATCGCGCAACGGTTACGATCACGGCGCACCATCGCGTCCATCGTCTTGCGTGCCAGCGCCAGCGTGGTGGGGTTGTCGTACTGGATGTGCTCCCAGTAGACCGGAATCTCGGCCCACACTATCAGGCCGAGCTCATCCGCGACGCGCAGCATGGTTTCGCCGTGCGGATAGTGGGCGAGCCGAACGAAGTTGCAACCCAGGTCCTTCGCTTCGCCCAGCAGGCGGCGTGCGTCGGCCTCGGTCATGCGGCGCGTGCCGACGGGGCCGATTGGCTCCTCGTGCAGGCTGATCCCGCGCAGGAATACGGGCGCGGCGTTGAACAATACCTCGCGTCCGCGCGTGGCGATCGTGCGAAGGCCGATGCGATCCTCGACAGTCTGGCCAAGCGCGTCGATCCGCATGCCGTGCAACATGGGCCGCTCGGGTGACCACAATGGCAAACGGTTGCGGCGGGCAAGACGCAGGTAACCGTCGCCATCGGTTCGGCCTGAAAGGCGCTGCCCCCCCAAGGTCAGCGTGACCGCTTGTCCGGCCCGCTCCGGCCCGGCCAGCCAGACCTCCGCGACCAGTTCACGCCCCTCCAGCCGCACGAACCAATCCTCGATCCGGCTTTCCTCCAGCTCCACCAGCCAGACGGAGCGGGTAATCCCACCGTAGTTTTGCCAGTCGGTATAATCGGTCGGCACCGCGCCTGCGTGATGCCGGCTGTCAACACACACGGTAACCTCGTTCTCGCCCGCGCGCAGCAGATCGGTGACATCGACCGAGAATGGCGTGAACCCGCCCTCGTGCTCGCCCACGGCCTCGGTATTGACCCAGACGGCGCTGTGATAGTTCGCGCCCTCGAATGCGAGGTGATAGCGTTTTCCGGGTATGGGATCGTGCGCGAAAGTGCGGCGGAACCAGATCGGCCCGTTATACCATTGCAGCTCTGCCGCGTGACTGTTCCAGTCCGTCGGCAGTTCAATCGCCGGGCTTTCGGTCCAGTCATACTCGACCAGTGGCCCGGTGGGCGCCGGACGGAAATTCTGCCAGAACATTCGCCGACGGTTCGGCCCACGCTTGGCGGTGTTGTAGAAGTCCAGGATGTAGCGCCAGGTGCCGTCAAGGCTGGTCTTGCGCCGCGCACCGAGCTGCGGCAGCGGCCTGAGCTGGACGGCGGGGTCAGTGACCGGGATGTTGCCTTGCGCCCTGGCGGGAAGCGCGGCAAAAACGGCCCCGGCAGCGGTGCCCGCCAGGAGTGAGCGTCGGGTCAGGCGGGCCATCAACGCGGGTCACCTTGCGCCGGGGTATGGCATGGCCATTTTCCGCATTCATCGGCGCCGATCCTCATCCCCGCATCCTTCATCCGCTGTGCTATATCCGAGGCATTACGTACCAGGCGGACCATGTCAATATTGGCCAGAACAATTACACTGTATTGACAGGCCAATATGGCAAGGCCATCTGACACCGTGACCGGCATCAGGCGCGGGAGGGGCAAGGCAGGCAATGATCATCAAGTCGGCGCGAGTGATAGTCACGTGTCCGGGGCGTAATTTCGT
>CAZEWN010000017.1:0-77748 GCA_964516135.1 uncultured Erythrobacter sp.
ATCTGCCGTCAGGCTACCAAACCGTGAAAGACCCGGTTTTTGCGGGTCTCCAGCTCTCGATCTGCTGCAAGCGGCGGTCCGACTTGGAATAGGACGCATCGAAATTGAGGATGACATCGTCATTCTCGTACTTGGTGTTCCAGCCGACCGCGAACGTTTCGGTATCCTTGCGGTCGTAGTCGTTGCGAACCACCGGCTGGACATTGCCAAGCGTGACCTCGTCGGGGAAGGCGCCCCCACTGGTGCTGTTGATTGTCGTGCCCGCACCCCAACCCGGGTTGAACGGGAATTCGATCCCGCGCGTGGGAATACGTTCGCGATAATCCGCATAGAACACGTCGAGCGAGGAGTTCCAGTTGGCGTTCGGTTGCCATTCGACGGTGCCGAACAGGCCAAGCCGATCGAGATCGACCGATTTGGCGAACGGCTTCATCCCGCCCAGGATCGCCTGACCTGAATCATCGGGATACCCCCAGGCATTGAAGCGTTCGACCTGGCTTGGGCTGGATTGCAGGGCGGCGCCCACTGCAATGCCGAGTGTATCATCGGCGAACTGGTCGACATAGGTGCCCGTGGCGCGATAGCCCCAGCCCTTGACGTCCGGGTTGAGCGCGCCGTCTTCGTTGAATTCGAGCCGCCCGCTCAGGGAAATGATGCGCTCGTTCTTTGAGAGCGGCCGGATCGTGCGAAGATCGACCGTGCCGGCGAGGCCCTGCCCGATCAGCCCGGCATAGGGGGTCTTGTAGACAACACCCTGGTTGATCAGTTCGGATGGATACTGGTCGTATTCCACCGCACGGTTATCGCCCGAGGACACCAGTTCGCGTCCATTGAGCAGCGATGTCGAATAGTCCGGGCCCAGACCACGGACCGACAGGCTCTGCGCGCGGCCATTGAGGCGCTGGACGGCAAGGCCGGGCAGGCGGCCAAGGGTTTCGGCGATCGACACGTCAGGCAGCTTGCCGATGTCTTCCGCCGAGAATGCCTCGGCGATTACCGCGCTGTTACGCTTGAGGTTAACGGCGGTTTCGAGCGCGCCGCGGAAGCCCGAGACGATGATTACGTCGGCTTCGGTATCGGCTGCCTCGGCGTCGGCCTGGTCTTGCGCGCTCGGCTCGGGCGCGTCCTGCGCCAAGGCGGCATTTGGCGCCATAGCGAGGGCCAGGGCAAGCGCGGGTGCGCTGATTCCGGTCAAAAATGTGCGATGTGCCACGTAGAAATCCTCCCAGTTTCACCGCATTATTGGCGCGGCGAATTCCAAGTGTGCGACTCCGAAGGGCAGCGCCCGATGAAGGTCGAACCATTGTTACGGCCATGTTGGCGGCAGGCGGAAGGCCGTATACGTATACTTGTGCAGCGCAGCATGTCGCGTTGTGTCCGATCCGCATCAGCACGTCGGCAAAGGTTTGCAGCCATCGCGTATAGCCGCCGGGGGTTTGCCATCGCCGCGCACGATCCCTATCGTGCGGGCTCTGGGAGACATCATGGGGCGTAAGCCAACCGGCCGGCCGACGAGCTTCGACATCGCCTATATGGCTGGGGTATCGCAGCCCACCGTCAGTCGCGCGCTGCGGGGGGACCGGTCAGTCAGCCAGGCGACGCGCGCGCGGATCGAACAGATCGCCCGCGATCTCAATTATACGGTCGACAAGAACGCATCGTCGCTCAGGTCGCAGCGCGCCAATACCATCGCGCTGCTTTTTTTCGAGGATCCGACGGCCGACGATTCCAATATCAATCCCTTCTTCCTGTCGATGCTCGGATCGTTGACGCGCGAATGCGCCAACCGCGGTCTCGACCTGTTGATCTCGTTCCAGCGGATGGAGGACGACTGGCATGTCAAGTATCAGGACAGCCATCGCGCGGACGGGCTCATCCTCCTCGGATACGGTGATTACACGATGTACGAAGGCAAACTGCGGCAGCTTACCCGGCAGGGCACACACTTCGTACGCTGGGGATCGGTACGGGACGACAACATCGGCGCGACGGTAGGATCCGACAATTTCGGTGCGGGGCGACTGGTCGGCCAGCATCTTGTCGAACTAGGGCGCGCCCGCGTGGCTTTTCTGGGCGATGCCGATGCGCGCTATCCCGAATTCGCGGATCGCTATGCCGGTCTATGCGCGGCGCTTCGCGGCGCAGGGGTCGAGCCCGATCCGGCACTGCAGAAACACGCGCTGACGAGCGAAAAGGAAGGCTATGACGCCGCGCGCGAGTTGCTCGCTTCCGGCGCGCGGTTCGACGCCTTGTTCGCCGCCAGCGACCTGATCGCCATTGGCGCGCTGCGCGCCTTGTCCGAAGCCGGGCTCAAGGTTCCTTCCGACGTGGCGCTGGTGGGCTTCGACGACATTCCCGCCGCCAGCCACAGCAATCCGCCGCTGACCACCGTGATGCAGGATCTGCGCGGGGCGGGCCGGGCATTGCTCGACGTGCTGCTTCATGCGATCGACCATGGCGAGGCATCGTGCCAGCAGTTGCCGACGCGACTGATCGAGCGCGAAAGCACCCTGGGCTGGCAACCCGCCGAGGCGCCACGGGTACTGTCCTGACGTATTCGTATGCGTGTTGTCGCGCGCCGCGAATGATGCCAGCCATGCCGCTCGGGCAGTCGCGGCCGGTCAGGTGGCGCGCCGCGGGAGAGTGACATGCAGGGACGCGAGAAGCCGCGCCAGGGATGGGCCGGCCTGTTCAACATCAGCTTCGGCTTCTTCGGCATCCAGATCGGCTTCGCGCTGCAGAACGCGAACATGAGCCGCGTCTTCCAGTCGCTCGGCAGCGCGATCGACGATCTCCCCGCCTTATGGGTGGCGGCGCCGCTGACGGGCCTGCTTGTCCAGCCGATCATCGGGCACATGTCGGACAGGACCTGGCTGGGCAGACTCGGGCGGCGACGGCCTTATTTCCTCGCTGGTGCGGTAATGGCGGCGCTTTCGCTGTTTTTGATGCCACTGTCCGAAGTGCTGATCATGGCAGCGGTGCTGCTGTGGGTGCTCGATGCCAGCCTCAATGTCTCGATGGAGCCATTCCGCGCATTCGTTGGTGATATGTTACGCAAGGATCAGCACACCGCCGGATACGCAGTGCAGACCGCCTTCATCGGCGCGGGCGCGGTTGTTGGTTCGATCGTGCCCTGGGTGATGACGCAAATGGGCGTTACGAACGTGGCACCGGGCGGGGGCATTCCCGATACCGTGCGCTACAGCTTCTGGATCGGCGGGGCGGCGTTGTTTGCCGCGGTACTGTGGACGGTACTCACCACACGAGAGTTTTCGCCCGATGACATGCGCGCGTTCGGCGACGCAGATTCCGCTGAAGGTCTCGACCAGCCGGTCCGTGCGCTCGCGTCAAAGACCTATGCCGCTAGCGCCTTGTGGATCGCGGCCGGCGTCGCGGTGATATTCGCGGTGGCGGGTTTCGACCTGGAAAAGGAGGTATACCTGCTCGGCGCGTTGCTGGCAGGATATGGCCTTCTCAGCGCCGTCGCCATCTCGATGGCCAGGCAGGGCAATGTCACCGGGATGCTGACCAGCATCGTCGGCGACTTTTCGGGAATGCCGGAGATCATGAAGAAACTCGCGCTGGTCCAGTTCTTCAGCTGGTCGGCGCTGTTCATCATGTGGATCAACACCACCCCCGTGGTCACGCAATATGTCTTCGGCAGCACCGATACCGCCAGCGCCGCCTACAACGAAGGCGCCAACTGGGTGGGCTGGCTGTTCGCCGCCTACAACGCCGTCGCCGCGATTGCCGCCCTGGCGTTGCTACCCCTGCTCGCGCGCAAGCTGGGCAAGGCGAAGACCCACGTGGTTGGGTTGTTGTGCGGGGCGGCGGGGTTTGCGAGCTTTTTCCTGATCCGCGATCCCGAACTGCTGCTGGTGGCCGAAATCGGAATCGGCATCGCCTGGGCAAGTATCCTGGCCATGCCCTATGCCATCCTCGCGAGCAGCCTGCCTCAAGCCAAGCTTGGTATCTACATGGGTTTGTTCAACGTCTTCATCGTGGTGCCACAGCTCCTGGTGGCGACGGTGATGGGATCGATCATGAAGGCATTCTTCCCCACAGAACCGATCTGGACGATGGCCTTCGCGGCCGGAACCCTCGTCCTGGCCGCGCTCGCCATGCTGCGCGTCCAAGTGCCCAACGAAGGAGTCGCACCATGAAACGCTTTGCCCTCGGTCTCGCCACGGCCACGTTGCTCGCCACCGGCGCCGCCTTCGCCATGAGCGACCGGCCCGACGACGTCGCCGCCGATCGCGCGTGGGAGCCCAGAAACTATGTTGAGCTTGAAAACCCGGAATGGTCACGTGACGCGGTGCTTTACCAGATCAACACCCGGCAGTTCACGCCCGAAGGGACGTTCAAGGCGGCTCAGGCCGAATTGCCGCGCTTGAAGGAGCTGGGCGTCGATATCCTTTGGCTTATGCCGATCCACCCGATTGGCGCCGAAAATCGCAAGGGCACGCTTGGCTCGCCTTATTCGGTCAAAGACTATTACGACGTGAACCCCGAATTCGGCACCAAGGAGGACTTCAAGGCCTTCGTCGATGCGGCGCATGCCCAGGGCTTCAAGGTCATCCTCGATCTGGTCGCCAATCATACCGCGTGGGACAACCCGCTGCGCGCCGAGCATCCCGACTGGTACGAGAAGACCTGGGACGACCGGTTTCGCCCAACCCCGTGGTGGGACTGGTCCGACATCATCGACCTCGACTGGTCCAAGCCCGGCGTGCGCCAGCATGTGGGCGAGGCAATGGAGATGTGGGTGCGCGATTACGGCGTCGACGGCTTCCGCGCCGATGTCGCCGGTTACGTCCCGGTCGATTTCTGGGAAACCATGCGCGCCAGGCTGACCGCGATCCGGCCGGTTTTCATGCTGGGCGAGGTTCAGGAAACCGCGTTCCACAAGGGCGCGTTCGATGCGACATACGCCTGGGATTGGCACAATACGTCCAAGAATGTCGCCAAGGGCGATGCCGATGCAACCGCCTTCTACGGTTATTACGCCGAAAACGAGAGCTTGTGGCCGCGCGAAGCCATGCGGATGACCTACATCGAGAACCATGACAGCAATGCTTGGGAAGGCACGCTGCGCGAGAACTATGGCGCAAACCTCGAAGCGATGACCGCCCTGTCCTTCACCGGCGAGGGACTGCCGCTGGTCCACAACGGCATGGAAGCATGCAATGCCAAACGGCTGGAATTCTTCGAGAAAGACGCGATCGACTGGAGTCAGGGCAAAGATTGCGCCTATGGCGCCATGGTCATGGATCTGATCGCGTTCCGCAAGGCCAATCCGGCATTGGCGAACGGAAAGTGGGGCGCGCGAATGATCAAGGTGGACACCGATCGCCCGCGGCAGGTGTTTGCATGGGTGCGGCAGGATACCGACAACAAGGTACTTGGCTTGTTCAACTTCACCAGCGCACCGGTTGAACTGACTTTTGCGGACGGCCTGCCGGCTGGAACGTATCGCGAATTTCGTGGCGGCACCGTGACGTTCGCATCGGGCGGCAAGACAACGGTGCCCGCCAACGGCTTTCGCCTGTTTGCTCAGTCGAGCGGTCGTTCACCGACGATGGAAAGTCCGTAACCTTCCAGCGCCACCAGCGTATGCGCGGAATTGGTCAGCAGCTCCATCTCGTGCACGCCGAGACGCGCGAGGATCTGCGCGCCGACGCCGTAATCCCGCAATGTATCCATGCCCGATGAATCCTCGCCTTTCAGGCGCTTGATGTTGTCGGATATGAAGGCAGTGTTCGGCTGGGGGATCATCACGATCACCCCCGCGCCTTCTTCGCCGATCACTTCCATCGATCGTTCCAGGATACGATCTCCGGGTCCTTGGCGACCGAAAAGATCGTTGAAGATCGACAGCGCATGCATCCGCACCAGCGTGGGGCGTTCGGGATCGACATGCCCCTTTTGCAGAACGATCTGCTCGGTATTGGTGGCCTTGTTGTAAAACGCGATCGCGCGCCATTCGCCGCCCCAGCGACTGATGAAGCGCGCCTCGTTGCGAATTTCCGCCATGTTGTCATGCCGCAGGCGATAGGCAATTAGGTCGCGGATCGTGCCGATCTTGAGCTCGTGCCGGCGCGCGAACGCAATCAGGTCGTCGAGGCGCGCCATGCTGCCATCCTCGTTCATGATCTCGCATATGACGCCCGAGGGGTTGAGACCAGCGAGCCGGGATATGTCAACCGCCGCTTCGGTATGCCCCGCGCGAACTAGAACGCCGCCATCGCGGGCCACCAGCGGGAATACATGCCCGGGCGTGACGATGTCCTCCGCGGTCTTGCTGGCGTCGATTGCCACGCTGATCGTGCGCGCCCGGTCGGCCGCGCTGATGCCGGTCGTCACTCCCTCGCGCGCCTCGATGCTGGTTGTAAATGCCGTCTCGTGCCGCGTGCGGTTGTTGCGGCTCATCAATTCAAGCTGCAACTGATCGCAGCGCGCTTTGGCCATTGCGAGGCAGATCAGGCCCTTGCCGTGAGTGGCCATGAAATTCACCGCCGCCGGGGTCGCCATCTGCGCGGGAATGACGAGATCGCCCTCGTTCTCCCGATCTTCGTCGTCGACGAGCACGAACATCCGCCCATTGCGGGCTTCGTCGATGATCTCCTCGATACTGGCGAGCACCGGACGATCGTCGTTGGCGATGAAAAAGGCCTCGAGCTTGCCCAACGTATCGGCCGTCGGGTTCCAGCTGTCATCGGTGCAGTCGCGCAGGGAATTGGCATGCAGCCCGGCGGCGCGCGCGATTCCGGCGCGCGACATCCCCGCATCATCAATGAGCTGGCGGATGCGGTGGCGGGCGGACTGCTGGCTAAGTGTGCTCATGCAATTCGCTTTATCGCATACGATGTGATGCGACAATAGCCACTTCACACCAGAATGTGATCAGTCAACTAAGCTGAGTGATTCCCCGATGTGCAGGGCGCCCTCGCCATAAAGATAATCCGCACGAAAATCGCCGTACGCCTCCAGCGCCGCACGATCAGCGGCGGAAACCAGCCCGCGGCGGAATTCGGCGATGCCGCCGCGTCGCAATTCGCTCAATGCGCGGTTCATGTGGATCGCGGTCGTCCCGCACATGTCCGCCAGGTCCGCCTGCGTCAATGGCGTGCGAAATCCGTTGGCGCGGGCCAAACCTACCATGTCAAGACGACACCAGATCTCACTGAACAAGTGGGCAACGCGGCGCGCGGCCTTGAGCTGGCCCAATTTGAGTGTCCACTGGCGATGGATCGCCGCATCCAGCAACGTGGAAAACCAGAATAGCCGCGACAGGTGAGGCTCCGACCGCATGAGATCGCGCAGCCGGTCGTGCGATACATAGCCCACACGTGTCGGCCCCACCGTGATGAGATCATGGTCGAGCCGTTTCAAGGCGAAAGCATGCAAGTCGACGAAATCGCCAGGCACCTGAATCCCGACGATGTAGCGCTGGTCGTTCTCGTAGATCGTCCGCAACATGAAGCCGTCAATCAGCATCGTGCTGCGTTCGCAAACGTCGCCACGTGACAGCAAACGATGGGGAGAGGCAAATTCCTCGGTTTCGATAATCGAGGTTTCGAGAATTTCCTTCTCGCGCTCGCCCATTGCATGTCGCAGCCGCCCCATCAGGAACCGGCCGGTCAGGGGGTAGCGCGAAATCTCAGCCTTCATTGTGCAGATCGAATGCGCCGCGATGAGTTCGGTTCCATGACATTAATATAAATTAACTTCACCACGGTGTTTCACATTTGGGCCTGCGGCGCCGTGTCACGTGCGCGTCACATTGCGGCGGCAATCGTCGACCTCGCGAACGGGGAATCTTGCGCGATGCTGCTGATCAATATTTTCCTGACTGATCCGCTGGGCGACTCGCTGGATGATTTCGTGCACGGCGACCGACGTTTCGCCTTTTCCCGGATCGGATCGGAAGGGCCGCGGCAGCTGGTGGAAGGGCCGGCCTGGGCATTTATCGACTGGGTGATGGACGATATCGCAGGCCTGGAGATGTGTCGCCGCCTGCGTGCCGACCCCCGCACCACCGGCGCGCATGTGACCATGGTTCTGGAAACGGACGATCACGATGATCGACGCCGTGCGCTCAAGGCGGGCGCCGATGATTACATCGTCGGCCCGCTCGACCGTACCATGGTTCTCGACCGGGTCATGGCGGTGCAACTGCCGCAACATCCGCACCTGGCATCGCGACGGCTTGAGATCGGACCGCTCACGATAGACCTTGCCGCGCTCCAGGCGCGGTGGGCGGGTCGCCCGATCGCGTTGCGCCCGAACGAGTTCCGCCTGCTGCGGTTCTTCGCGGAAAACCCCAACCGTGTGCTGTCGCGTGAAACGCTCATCGCCGGTTTGGGCAAGCAGGATCCGCCGATTGACGAGCGTACCGTCGACGTGTGGATCGGCCGCCTGCGCCGCTCGTTGATGCTTGCCGGCGCGGGCAACCCGCTGCGGACCGTCCGGTCGCTGGGGTACGTTTTCGACGTCGATTGAAGGGGAGGGCGCGGCGGTCCTCCGCCGGCGCCCGTCCTCTTCAGAACCTGGCCTTCAAGGACAGCGAAAAGCTTTGTCCGACCTCGAAGCTGTTGATTTCGATCCGATTGGTGCCGTTCGACTGATACTCGAAGTTGTCGCGACCGAGGAGGTTGCGTGCCTCTACCTTCAGTTCCAGCGGCAGTCCGGCAAGTTCCAGACCCTGGCGATAGACGAAGTCGACCGTAAGCCCGGGATCCTCGACAATGTCGGGCAGGCTGGCCGTTCCGCGGCTTGTGACCCGCTCGCTGGCATAGGCAAGCAGAACTGTGAGCTGCTGCAAGCGATCCTGGTTCTCGATGCCAAGTTGCAGGTTGACGAGATGATCCGACTGGCCCGTCAGCGGCACGCCATCGCGGAAGAAGTTGGTGGCGGGCTGGTCGGCAAAGGGGAACACGCGCGCGATATCGCCCGCGCTGACCTTCAATTCGGACTGCGTCCAGGTATAGTTTGCAACAGCGACGATCTGCTTGTTGCTGAACCAGCCGCCCCAATCCGCCGTCGGATAATTGGCCTGCGTTTCCAGTTCGACGCCGTAGAGCGTTGCGCTGGGTGCGTTGGCGAAGCCGCTGATCTGTTCATTGTCGGAAAAGCTCGAGAACACCTCGATCGGGTTCTCGATATCTTTCCAGAACCCAGCCATGGACACCCTGTTGCCCCGGCCGAAGTAGTATTCGAGCCGCGCCTCGGCATTGGTCAACCTGCTATCGATCAGCCGGGGATTGCCGTTAAACTGGCGGTTCGTTTCTGGATCGAAGTAGGTCTGGAAAATCAGCTCGCGAAACTGCGGGCGGGCGATGGTCTTTGACGCGTTGAGCCGGGCCTGAAGGCTGTCGCTGATTTCCCAGGTCAGGGTGGCGGCGGGAAGCCAGTAATCATTGGCGAGAAAGGTCGATGTCCCCGAATTGGTCGGCACGCTGAACACCTCGACCGGATCAACCCGCTGTATGGCATCCTCGTAGCGGACGCCCACATCGAGCGAGACGCCGAGCAAAGGCTCGAGATAGGCCTGGGCATATCCCGCGTGAACGCGCAGGCCCGCCGCGAAAGCCGGATCGGACTGTGTGCTTTCGATAAGGCCGATGTTGTAGAAATCGATTACCGCATCGCCCAGCAACAGGTCCGGCCGCAGGCCGCCGACGGCGTCGTCGAAATCGGTGCCGGCGTTGATCAGGAACTGGCGCCGCTCGGAATAACGCTCCGTATCGGTATAGGCATATCCGGCGGTCAGGCGCAGCCAGTCCGTGATCGGATAGGTTGCGTCGATCCCGGCGTAGTAAAGGTCTTCCTTCAGATTGGAAAACGCGACGGACGCGCTGCCCGTCTGCCGGTCCAAGGCATTGATGAACGTGTCGCCGAGCGGGTCGTTCGCATTGTTCGTCCGCACGTAGGTGAAGCTGTATTCGTAGGGTGCCTCGCGACGCGTCTGCGCGTAACCCGCGCGCAGATCGACGCCCAGGTCGCCAAATTCGAACTCGCCGACGACCTGGCTGTCAATCAGCTGCCGTTCGAACCAGGCCGTATCCTGCCGTGCCTCGGAATCGCCGTCCTGGAAATCCTCGCCAACGGCGATCGCCGCGCGCTTCAGCGAATCGCGGATGTAGAGATTGGTCCAGCGCAGCCGATGCTCGCCCAGCTCCACGCCAAAGCCGAGCAAACCATTCAGCAGGATGCGGTTGTCGGTGACCGATTCCCGGAAATCAGTGTCGAGATCGAGATCGTTGTTCACCGCGGTTTGCGAAATAATCGAGCGCGTCCGCCACTTGTTGCTGAGCGAGGCGGTGGCAATCACCCCGATCCGGCCGTCGTTACCGAAATCGAAAGCTGTTCCAGCGGTAATTTCGCCGGAAAAGTTCATCGGGATGTCGTTGGTACCTTGCACCAACACCAGGTTGGGATCGCCGAATTGCTTGAGGATATCCTGCTGGTCGACACCGGGGTCGGACATGCGCAGGCCGCTGTCGAAGAACGCTTGCAGCGCGGGCGGCGTGTCGCGGGTTCCGTCGTCGAAACCGAACCAGTCGAAATCCGATCCGTAATAAGCAAGGCCGCTCGAAAGGGTGGTCTTTTCGTCTCCGCTGACACCGAAGCCGACTTCCAGGAAGCTTTCCTCCGGAATGGCGATCGTGGTGAGGTTGATCACCCCGCCGCCGAACTCGCCAGGGAAGTTCGCGGAGTAAGTCTTTTGCACCAGCGACGAGGCGACGATCCCGGTGGGGAAGATGTCGAGCGGGACCACGCGGCTGAGCGGTTCGGGCGAGGGCAACGGCAAGCCGTTGAGCAATGCCAGTGAATAGCGGTCGCCCAAACCGCGCACGTAAACAAAGCCGTTGCCCTGCACCGACAGGCCGGTGACCCGGCCAAGCGCCCCCGCGATGTCACCTTCGCCGGTACGGGCGATCGCCTCGCTGGTCAGCACGGACACCACCTGGGTCGAACTGCGCGTCACATCGCGCGTCCGCCGCCCGGTCACGACGATTGTGCCGCCCGGGATGGAGATATCGGCCTCTTCGACCGTATCGGGCTCGGCCTCTGGGGCGGCGTCCGCGGCAGGCGAAGGATCGGCAACCTCTGCCTCGGGCTGGCTGGACTGCGCGATTGCCGCGCCAGGAAAAGTGAGGGCTGTGGAGAGGAGAAGCAGCCCCGCCAACTGCTTGCCAGTGGACATCGTATCGATCCCTTTCGGCCGTGGTCGGCCCGGTAGAATTCCATGCAGCAAGGGAGGCGCCCGCCGGATCGCGGGGCGCCTCCCTCAAGTCATCGCCGGATCAGTAAACCGGCAGCGAGGTGCAGGCGCCGGTGTTGGAACCAAACACGGCAGTCACGGAATCGCAGGTCCATCCCTGGTACCAGGTATCGGAAGCGTTCCGCACCGCGCCGATATAGGTAACGGCGTCAAAGAAACTTGACAGGGTGGTGGGGTTAAATGCCGTTACACCCGTTTCATTGGCGCCGTTGACGAAAGTCATCATCAGTGTGGACGTGAAGTTAGAATTGTTGTTCGAACCGTTTGCGAAGATCGACTGTGTGGTGGCCGCCGGATTGGAAGTGCCATTGCGGAACGGAGTATCGCAATCGAGCACGACCGACTCGAACCGCGGCGGCCCTTGGTCATCGAGCGAGGCGTTTGCCGTTCTGGTCGTCGATGCATCGTCGAGGCGGAGGCAGGCGGTCCCGGCAGAGCCGTCTATCACCACCGAGTTTACGATGCTGGCGTCCATCCCGCCGCGCAGTCGGATGACTTGGTCGCCCGTGCGCCGCTGAATGAACGTGGCATTCGAAAGCTGAAGGTTGGTGCGCGGTGTCTGATCCTCGAACACATTGGTCGAATCGCCTTCGATAATCGTGTCGCCCGCGCCAGCCCGCTGGATGGCGATCGCATACTGGATGTTCGCCTTAACGCCTGTATCAACATCGATCGAGTCGTCTTCCGATCCGGTCACGATCAGGTATTTCAGGTTGACGCGCCCACCGAAGAACTCAACCCCGTCATCGGAGCTGTTGTGGCTCTGGATATGGCTGAGTTGGGTGCCCGTGCCCGTGCCGCCCGTGGTGAGCGACTGCAATTCGCTGTCGCCCGACAGCACGAAGCCGGAATACCGGATCTGCACATAGCGCATGGTGCCGGAATTGTCCGCGACCGTCGCGCCGCCGTATATTGCCGGTTGTGCAGCACCCTCCACCTGGCGCTCGCACTGGGTCGTGCCCGGGGTGGCGCCGGACGCGATGCAATCGGTAACCGGCGCGCGGCCCGACAGGACAACACCGCCCCATTGACCCGACGAGGTGTCGGTATTGAAGCCGACGACGTTGTCGCGGCTGGTGAACACGATCGGCCGTGCTGCGGTACCCACGGCGTTGATGCGATTACCGCGGTTGACATTCAGGAACGAGGCGCCGCTCGAATAGACGATCACCCCAGGCTCGATGGTCAACGTGACATTGGTGTCACTCAGCCCATCGGAGGCATCGGGCGAGGGCCCCCCGTCGGTGCCCACATCGACGCGCCCATCCATCAGGTAAAGCACGCCGCGGATGTAGGGCAGTGTGGAGGAGGTGTTGAACCGCGCCGGCATGGCGCAAACCCTGTAGCTGCCGGTGGGGCCGGAAATCGTGCCTCGATCAGCCAGCCCCTGACCGTCCGCGATCGTGGGGCAGCCGCCCGCCGCAACCACGGTTGCCGGGCCGGTGGGGGTGGGCGTCGGCGCGGGGGCGGGCGGATTGTTGATCGTTATATTGCCGCCAGTGCCGGGCGACGCGATCTTGTCGGCGCCGCAGCCGGCCAGGGCCAGTGCGCTGCAGCCGAGCACGAGCGAGCGAGTAAGAATGGTCACGAGCGTCGGTCCCCTCAAACCTTGAGAATCGGATGAATGCGAGCAGAGGTCGCTTCCGGGGGACTAGGCGCCGCGCGTGACAGTTTCTTTTCAGAATCCGAACTAATTCAGTGACATATAGATATCAGAAATATGACAGATATGACCATCATTGCCAGGATGACCGGCATCGCAAGTCATTGATATTCAGACAGAGTGAATCGCGAGAATTACAGAAAAATGACACTATGACGTTTTTGTTGCAGTTCGGGGCATGGAGCTGCATCCTTGAGGCATAACGGCAAGTCGGGGAGAGCTGCCATGTCCATCATGTCGATCATCGCTGGGGCGATCGTCGCCCAGGCGCCCGTTCCGGCGCCAGATGTCGCCTATTGGCATCTTGCTCGCGGGTTGAACGAAGCCGCGATCGAACGGATCGAGGCAAACGGGGATCTTGCCGCCGACGACCCGGCGCGGCTCATCAATCTTGGTATCGCGCATGCCCGGGAAGGGCGGGCCGACGAGGCACGCGCGCTGTTCCGTGCCGCGCTGCGCGATGCCGAAAGCGTCCGGTTGGAAACCGCGACGGGAGACTGGCGCGATTCACGCACGCTTGCCCGCATTGCACTGCGGATGCTCGATGACGGCGAGTTCGGCTCGGGCGTTCGCCTGGCCGCGCGCTGAAAACGCTCGAAATAACCCGCGATTAACCATACGGTAACGGCCCTGTCGCTACGCGATGAGGGCCGTTTACCTGTGTCTGCCCAGGTTTCGGCGGCGCCCGTGCCCTGTCGAGCCGGTTTTATGTCACCGGCTTGTCATGTACGATGCGCAATGGGGGGCGGACGGAGGGTTCGATGATTCCCAGGTGGTTGGCCTGTTGCGCGACGATTGGCGGGCTCGCGATTGCGGCGGCCCCGGCCAAGGCCGACGTATTGCAGATCGATGCCGATGGCGCCCGCTGGATCGCCGGCGCGCAGGGCGCTGCGATTGCCGTTCCAGCTGCCGAAGCCGCCGTCGAGCTTGGCGCCGACTACGCCATTCCGGCGCAAGCACTCGCCGACCCGGAGCGGCACGCGGCGCTGGTTCCATCGCTCTATTACGCCAAAGTACGCGAACTGGCGGCTCGTTTTGACCTGAGCCCCGCGCTGATCGAAGCGCTGGTGTGGCAGGAAAGCCGTTGGCGCGCCAACGCGGTTTCGCACGCGGGTGCACGTGGCCTTGCCCAGCTGATGCCGGGGACGGCGCGCGATCTCGGCGTCAACGCCGACGACCCGTTCGACAACCTGGAAGGCGGCGCGCGTTACTTGCGCGAACAGCTCGACAGGTTCGAAGGCGATCTCGAGCGCGCGCTCGCGGCCTACAATGCGGGGCCCGGACGCGTGCAGCGCGCGGGCGGCATCCCGCGCATTCGCGAGACGCAGCTTTATGTCGCGGCCATAATGGGGCGGCTTGCCTCCCATTCCCGCCCGGATAGCCCATAAGGATACCCGACTGAATGCGTCTTCCTGTTCGCCTTTCCGCTCTCATGCTGCTCCTGTCCCCGACGGCCGCGCTGGCACAGGCCGCCGATCCGCAGGGCTCGGGTCCGATCGTCGCGGCGCTCGCCTGGCTGCAGGGCACGCTGCTGGGCAATGTCGCGACCGCGATCGCGGTAATGGCGGTCGCCGCTGTCGGTTTCATGATGCTTACCGGGCGCCTCAACTGGCGGTTCGGCGCGACCGTGATCATCGGCGTGTTCATCCTGTTCGGCGCGGGCACGATCGTCGCCGGCATCCAGGGCGCAGCCGGTGGCTGACGCGCTGGTCCGCCATCCGGTCCACCGCGCGCTGACGCGCCCTCAGATGTTCGCGGGCGTGACCTTCAATTACTTCATCATCAACCTGGCGGTGACGACCGAGGTGTTCCTGATCACCGGCAGCTGGTGGGCCTTGCCCACTGCGCTGGCCATGCACGCCATCGGCTATTTTGCCTGCCTGCGCGAACCGCGCGTCTTCGACCTGTGGATCACCAAGGTCAGCAAGTGCCCGCGCGTGAAGAACTTCAAGCGCTGGGGCTGCAACAGCTATGCGCCATAGGAAAGCCTCGCGATGAGCAAATGGATCGGAGCCGCGGCATGGAGCGCCAAGGAAGCCCGCGCGGGCGACCGTTTGCCCTATGCCCGCCTGCTCGACGAAAGCACGCTGCTGCTGCGCGATGGCTCGGTGATGACCGCGCTCCAGGTGCCGGGGCTGTTGTTCGAAACCGAAGACAGCGATGCGCTGAACGGCCATGCCGCCACGCGCGAGGTTGTGCTCCGCTCCACGCTCGACGCGCGTTTCGTGCTGTATCACCACGTCATCCGCCGCCGGGTCGAAATCGAACTTGACGCGGAGTTTCCCGATCCGCTCACCCGCCATATCGACGCGCGGTGGAAGGACAGGCTCGCGGACGGCTCGCTGTTCGTCAATGACCAGTTCGTGACCCTTATCCGCCGCCCTGCGCGGGGTAAGGCGGGGTTGGCCGAAAAAGCGAGCAAGATATTCAGCCGCCGCCGCGGTGATGGCGCGCAGGCCGATCCGAAGGACGTGCGCAGTTTGAAGGCCGCGGCCACCGGGCTGGTCGCCGCGCTTCAGCCCTATGGCGCTGTGCTGCTGAGCGACTACGCGGGTGCTGGCGGCGGTACCAATTCCGAACTGCTTGAGCTGCTCAGCGCGCTCTACAATGGCGAAATGCGACCGGTGCGTCGCCCCGCCGACGAAGCGGATATCGGCGCGATGCTGCCGTACCGGCGTACCAGTTTCGGACTGGACGCAATGGAGCAACGCGGCTCGGGCCTGCCCGATTTCGCAGCGATCGTCAGCCTCAAGGAATATCCTGACGCCACCTCGCCAGGGCTGCTCGATCCGCTGTTGCGACTGCCGTTCGAACTGATCGTGACCGAAACCTACGCGCCGGCCGAGCGCACCACCGCGCGCGAGCGGATGGACCTGTCGATCCGCCGCCTCAAGTCCGCCGACGAGGAAGCGCGTGCCGAGCGTGCCGACATGCTCGCCGCGCGCGATGCGCTGGGCAATGGCGCGGTCGGGTTCGGCGACCATCACCTGACCATCCAGGTGC
The DNA here is from genome assembly GCA_964516135.1 of uncultured Erythrobacter sp. Lineage (GTDB taxonomy): Bacteria > Pseudomonadota > Alphaproteobacteria > Sphingomonadales > Sphingomonadaceae > 34-65-8. Next base: position 15,954 of record CAZEWN010000017.1, read on the forward strand.
GTGAGCGCGACCTGGCCCGGCTGGACGAGGCGACCGCTGCCTGCGCCGCCGCGCTCGCCGATACCGGCGCGATCGCGGTTCGCGAGGATACCAACCTGGAACCCGCGTTCTGGGCGCAGTTCCCGGGCAACGAACATTACATCGTACGCCGTGCGATGATTTCGTCGGCCAACATGGCGAGCTTCGGCAGTTTGCACGGAATGGCGCTGGGTCAGGCCGAGGGCAATCACTGGGGCGAAGCGGTGACTCTGCTCCAAACAACCAGTTCGACGCCGTTTTTCTTCAACTTCCACAGCGGCGACCTGGGCAATTTCTCGGTCATCGGACCGTCCGGTTCGGGCAAGACCGTGGTGATGAATTTTCTCGCGGCGCAGGCGCAGAAGTTCAAGCCGCGCACGATCCTGTTCGACAAGGATCGCGGCGCGGAGCTTTTCGTCCGCGGTATCGGTGGACGTTACGACCGGATAGCAGCGGGCGTTCCCACCGGATTCAATCCGCTGGCCATGCCCGATACCCCCGCCAATCGGGCCTTCCTGCGCGACTGGCTCGGTGTCCTGCTGAAGGCCGAAGGGCCGGAGGAAGAGGCGATCATCGCGCATGCGGTGGATGCGGCCTACGGCAACGATTCATCGCTGCGCCGCCTCCGCCATTTCCGCGAGTTGCTCGCCGGTGCGCGCCGCCCGCAGCCAGGCGACCTATCCGACCGTCTGTCCGCCTGGATCGGTTATGGCGAACATGGCTGGCTGTTCGATAACGAGCGCGACCGGCTTGACCTGTCCAATCGTGTGCTCGGCTTCGACATGACCGCGCTGCTTGAAAATCCGCGTCTGCGCACGCCGGTCATGATGTACCTGTTCCACCGCATCGACGAGCGGCTCGACGGGCAGCCCACGATGATCCTTATCGACGAAGGATGGAAGGCGCTCGACGATCAGGTCTTCGCGGCGCGCATCCGCGACTGGCTCAAGACGCTTCGCAAACGCAACGCACTGGTCGGTTTCGCCACCCAGAGCGCGCGAGACGCGCTTGAAAGCCGCATTTCCACGGCGCTGGTCGAACAGACCGCGACAATGGTTTTCATGCCTAACAGCCGCGCCCGCGCGGAGGATTACTGCGACGGTTTCGGGCTCACCAGCCACGAACTGGCGCTGATCCGGTCGCTGCCCGCGCATAGCCGCGCATTCCTGATCCGCCAGCCCGATGCCAGCGTCGTGGTGCGGCTCGACCTGTCGGGTGCACCCGAGGTGCTGACCATTCTTTCCGGCCGCGAAAGCTCGGTGCGGCGCCTCGACCTGCTGCGCGAGGCATTGGGTGACGATCCTGCCGACTGGTTCCCCGCGCTTACCGACCATGCCTGGCCGGGCGGGCGGCGCGAGCCAGATCTGGAATTTGAGCGGGGCGAGGCGATTCCGTTCAGGCAGGCAGCCGAATGAGCGCCGCCGCGTGCCAGCAGGTGCTCGAGGGGGTCGGCGCGGGCGTCGCGGCCAGCCTGCGCGCGGTCGACTGCGTTGCCAATGGAGTGACCACGCAGGCATTCGGACGGTTGTTCGCGCCCGGTGGGTCACTGGTGCCAGTACTGACCATCCTGTTGACGCTGTACGTTGCGTTCTTCGCCATCAGCCTGCTGCTCGGCCGCTCGCGGCTGGGCGTGCGTTCGCTGACCCCGCGCATGATCACGCTGGGGCTGGTGCTTACGTTCGCCACCAGTTGGCTCGCTTATCAGGGCGTCGTCTGGAACCTGGCCATTGGTGGGCCCGACTGGCTCGCTACGATGGTGACCGGCAGCGACGGTTCGGCCACCACTGTTTTTGCCGACAAGCTCGATGTGGTGTTCGCCGCCATCCAGCAGGCGAGCCAGGGCCAGCCGGGCGACGTGTCCGCCTTCTCGCCCGCCGGGATCATGTGGCTCGGCGCGATGCTGCTGCTGCTCGGCACGGTGGGCGTGCTGGTGACCGCACGTATCGCGCTCGCCGTGCTGGTAGCCTTGGGTCCGGTGTTCGTGGTCTTGGCGCTATTCGATGGCACGCGCGGGCTGTTCACCGGCTGGCTCAAGGGCGTGGTCATGCTGGCGTTGACGCCGGTGTTCGCGGTGCTGGGGGGCAGCGTGATGCTGGAAATCGCGGTTCCGGTGCTCGGTACGCTCAATTCCGCGCCGGGCGAGATCAACGCACAGGCGGCTATGGCGTTCTTCCTGATCGGCGCGGTCCATTGCGCGCTGATGGTCATGGTGATCAAGGTCGCCACGACGATGGTTGGCGGGTGGACCGTGTTCGGCCTGGTGCGCGAACGCGGCACGCGCGATGCCGCGATGCCGATAAAAGCTGCCATGCCTTATATGGCGCCCGCCGCGATCGTGGCAAACGCCGAAATGCCAGCGCAGCCACAGTTGGCCGCGCCCCGCCGGATCGATATCTCCGGCGTCGCGACCGGGGCCGCAGCAAATGATGTGGCGACCGGGCAGACTGTCGGGGCAGGCCGCGCGATCCGGGTGATCGGCGCGACTTCAGGCGAGGGTCAGGTATCGGCGCTCAGCACGGCGAACTCGCGCACGCGCGGGATCGGCAATCGTTTTCGCGCCCCGGGTGCGCGCCAGACGGAGAAACTGAAATGATCCGCGCGAGTATCGCCGCGCTTGCCATCGCGCTCGTCGCGGTTCCCGCCATGGCCGACGATCCGCGCCTGGTCGAACGGCGCTACGACCCGGCCGACGTGGTCCGCATCGAAGGTCGCACCCGCGTCCAGGCCACGATCCAGTTCGCCGAGGACGAAGCGATCGAGAATGTCGCGATCGGCGATTCCACGGCATGGCAGGTCACGCCCAACAAGCGCGCGAACCTGTTGTTCGTGAAGCCGCTGGAATCCAGTGCATCGACCAACATGACGGTGGTAACGAACAAGCGCACTTACCTGTTCGATCTCGTTGCAAGCCCGCGCGCGCGGCCGATGTACGTGCTGCGCTTCACCTATCCGGACGAGGCCGTGGCCGAACAAACGCCCCAGCTGGCGGCGGGTGAAGGGCTCAACGCGGTCGAGATGGCGGCGGCGAGCGATCCTTATGCAGTGGTCGATCCGGCTGAACTCAACTTTGCCTGGTCGGCGAAGGGCGACCGTGCGTTGCTGCCGGCCCGCACCTACGATGATGGAACCACGACCTTCCTCACCTGGCCTGCCGGGCAGCCGGTCCCTGCCATCCTGGTCAAGGATCGGGAAGGAACCGAAGGGCCGGTGAATTTCACCGTTCGCGGCGATACGATCGTGGTCGAAGGTGTCCCGCGCGAAATCGTGCTGCGATCGGGCAGGGATGATGCAACGCTGACCAACACCGGGCCGGTGCGCCCCGCCGTGCCGCGCAGCGCCGCTGCGCCGCTAGCCGAAGTGGAAGGATAGATCATGCGCCTTGCCATGCGTGTTCCGAAGAAGCGCGGCGATAGCCCGGCAGCCAATGACATCGACCCGCGCGAGGTTGAATCGGCTGAAGTCATTGACCTGGCCAGCCGTAATGCCTTTCCCGCTGTCACTCAGCGCAAGGGCGCATCCGACGGGCTGGGACTCGCTGCCGGGGTTGCGGTGGTCGCTCTGCTCGGGGCTGTTACGCTCTGGGCAATGAATTCCGCGCGGACTGCTCCCCCCGAAGGGGTTGGCGGGGTGCAGGCGGCGCCGACACCGCAGGTAGCCGTCGTCGCGCCCCCGCTGGTGCCCGACGCGGCGATCACCCCGGTTGGCGCCACCCCGGTCGGTGCTGCTCCCGTGCAGTTCGATCCCGCGCCACAACCGGTGCTCGCTGCCCAGCCCGGCGCGATGCCCGGCGTCAATCCCAACGCCAGCCCCACTGTCGTGTTCGATGCCGGCGCAGCGCCATCACAATTCACTGGCGTGCCGGTATCGCAGCCTGGGGCGCCGGTCGAAAACGCCCCGCCCAGCGTTGGCGGTAATGCCGGCGATTTCGCCAGCCGGATCGGCGGCGTGGGCGGCGGCATGGCCACCGCGCGTCCGATGGTAGATCCGGCCACGACCGTGACCCAAGGCACGCTGATTCCCGCAATCCTGGAAACCGCGATCGACACCAACGTCCCCGGGTATGTCCGCGCGGTTGTGAGCCAGGACGTGCGTAGTTTCGATGGCAAGGCGGTGCTCGTGCCCCGATCCAGCCGATTGATCGGCCAGTACCAGTCTGGCGTCCAGGGCGGGCAGAAGCGTGCCTATGTAATTTGGACCCGACTGATCCGGCCTGACGGCGCCTCGGTCAACCTCGCCTCGCCGGCGGTCGGTTTCGACGGGACCACAGGTCTCGCCGGCCAGGTGAACAACAATTTCTTCCGGCGGTTCGGTTCGGCCATGCTGCTCTCGGTCGTGGGTGGGCTTTCCGCGCTCGGCTCGGGCGGGGCATCGGTCGTGCTCGGCGGGGCCGGGCAGTCTGCAGCCGCGGTCGCGGCGCAGCAGGACAGCCAGATCGGCCCGACAATCCGGGTACGCCAGGGCGAGCCGATCCGCGTGTTCACCGCGCGCGATCTTGATTTCTCGCAGGTGCCGGCCGTCCGGTGAGCGCCGAAATCCTCCCGATCCAACCGGAGGAGCAGACGCCGCCGGTCGTGCTCGACGGCGAGCGCAGCGTCTATCTCGACGCTTACCTTGCCCCGTTCCGTCGTTGGCTCGACCGCGATACCGTGACCGAGATCATGGTCAACCGGCCGGGCGAGGTGTGGATCGAGGATGCCGCTGATCCAGGCATGAAGCGGATCGATACGCCCGAGATTGACGATCGCCTGGTGCGCCGTCTCGCGGAACAAGTCGCGCGGGTCAGCCACCAGGGTATCAACCGCGAACACCCGTTGCTCGGCGCGACATTGCCTGACGGTGCCCGCGTGCAGTTCTGCGGGCCGCCCGCCGCGCGGCGCCACTGGACCATGGCGATCCGTCGCCATCGTCGGCTCGACTTGCCGCTCGACGCCTACGACGCGGGGCCGCTTGGCCAGGTCGCCGAACCGGTCATGCCCGATCCGCAGGCGCAACCGATCGCGTACCTGCGCGCGGCAATTCGCGCGCGCCGCACAATTCTGATTTCCGGCGGTACCAGCACCGGCAAGACGACTTTCTTGAATGCCATGCTCGGCGAAATCTCGCGCGAGGAGCGCGTGATCCTGGTGGAAGATACGCCCGAACTGCGCCTGCCGGGCGAAAATGGCGTCGGCCTGGTCGCGGTCAAGGGTGAACTGGGCGAGGCCAAGGTCACCGCCAACGAACTGCTCCAGGCTGCCTTGCGCCTCCGGCCCGATCGGATCGTGCTGGGCGAACTGCGCGGGGCGGAAAGCGTCAGCTTCCTGCGCGCCATCAACACCGGGCATCCTGGCAGTTTCTCGACAATCCACGCGAACAGTCTGCGTGGCGCGCTGGAGCAGCTTTCGCTTATGGTCATGCAGACCGGTATCGGCCTGACCCGTTCGGATACGATCGCCTATGCTGCCTCAGTCATTGACGTGGTCGTGCAGCTTGGCCGCGATGCGGGCGGGAAGCGCGGCATCACGCAGATCGCCGAGAGCCGCGCATTGCTGGACGCCGCCTGAATTCTGCAACATCAGCATAGGCAGAACCTGACACGATTGTGTCAGCCGCTCGCTCGTGATTTACAGACGCGGTGGATATGACCAAGCCCGCCGTAGAAAGTTCTTCCCCAGCCAAGCTCGAACGCGGGCTCGAGAGGTCGATGGCGAGCCAACCCGATCCGGGCGAGGATAACGAAAGCAGCGCGGCCGACGTCGATGCCGAGCATCGTTACGTCAATCGCGAGCTGAGCTGGCTCGCCTTCAACGAGCGTGTGCTCGCCGAGGCCGCGAACGAAAGCTATCCCCTTCTGGAGCGCCTGCGGTTCCTCTCGATTTCGGGCAGCAATCTCGACGAATTCGTGATGATTCGCGTGGCCGGCCTGGTCGGCCAGGTCCAACGCGGGATCGGGCGCATGGCCATCGACGGCGCGACCCCGACGCAGCAGCTTGCCGCGATTCGGCAACGGGTGCGCGGCCTCAGCGACGCGCAGCAGGTCATGTGGCGCGATTTGCGGGCACGGCTGGCCGAGGCGGGCATCCATGTCGCCGACGAGGAGCGGGTCAGTGAAGAGGCTTATGCCTGGCTGCGGACCCATTTCATCGAAGAGATCGCTCCTGTGGTGACGCCGCAGGCGATCGACCCCGCACATCCCTTTCCATTCGTCGCCAACGGCGGCACCGGCTTGCTGTTCACCCTGCGCCGCGACACTGATGGCGAAGCGATGGTGGTCATGGTGCTGATCCCGCCTGCCCTGCCGCGTTTTATCCGCGTGCCGGGCGAAGAGCCGGTCTATATCAGCATCGAGAGCCTGATCCGCCGTTTCGCGGACCACCTTTTCCCCGGTTTCGCGATCCTGGGCGATGGCGCCTTCCGCGTGCTGCGCGACAGCGATATCGAGATCGAGGAGGATGCCGAGGATCTGGTGCGTTATTTCCGCAGCGCGATCCAGCGGCGTCGGCGGGGGCAGGCGATCCAGCTCGAGCTTGAAGAGGGCATCCATCCCGAGGCCGAGCAATTGTTGCGCGAACAGATCGGCCTGCGCGAGGCGGTCGTGATCGAGGGGCGCGATCTCGTCGGGATCGGTGCCTTGGCGAGCGTGGTGGCGGAAGACCGTCCCGATCTCAAGTTCCCGCCTTATTCGCCGCGCTATCCCGAGCGGATCCTCGAACACGATGGCGATTGCTTTTCCGCCATCCGCGCCAAGGATATCGTGATCCACCACCCCTATGAAAGTTTCGAGGTGGTGGTTGATTTCCTGCGACAGGCGGCCAGCGATCCCGATGTCATGGCGATCAAGCAGACGCTTTACCGCGCGGGCAACCAGTCACCGGTGATTGGCGCGCTGATCGCAGCCGCTGAAGCGGGCAAGTCGGTGACCGCGGTGGTCGAAATCAAGGCTCGCTTCGACGAAGAGCAGAACCTGCTGTGGGCCTCGCAACTCGAGCGCGCGGGCGTGCAGGTGATCTATGGCTTCGTTGACTGGAAGACCCATGCGAAGGTTTCGATGGTTGTGCGCCGCGAAGAAGGGACGCTGCGGACCTATTGCCACTTGGGCACCGGCAATTACCATCCCATCAACGCGCGCATCTACACCGACCTGAGTTTCTTCACCGCTGATCCCGCGTTCGGGCGCGATGTGGCCAAGCTGTTCAATTTCGTGACCGGTTACATCGAGCCGCGCGAGACGGAGCGGCTGGTGATTTCGCCGATTGCGCTACGCGGGGCGCTGTATCGTTACATCGATCGCGAGATCGAACATGCCCGCGCCGGGCGCCCCGCGGCGATCTGGGCGAAGATGAACGCACTGACCGATCGCGGGGTAATCGACCGGCTCTACGCCGCCAGCGCGGCCGGAGTGGACATCCGGCTAGTGGTGCGCGGCATCTGTTCGCTGCGCGCGGGCGTCCCGGGACTGTCCGAGAATATCCGGGTAAAGTCGATCATCGGGCGGTTTCTCGAACATGCGCGGATATTCGCCTTCGGTAACGGTCATCCGCTGCCGTCGGTGCACGGCGCGGTCTTCTTGTCGTCGGCGGATTGCATGTCGCGCAATCTCGATCGGCGCGTGGAGGTGCTTGTCCCGATTGCCAATCGCACCGTGCACGACCAGCTGCTGCAACAGGTACTGCTTGCGAACCTGCTCGACTCCGAACAGAGCTGGGAACAACTGCCCGATGGCAGCTACGCCCGGACCGCGCCGGGCGAACGACCATTCAACTGTCATCGCTATTTCATGACCAACCCGTCGTTGTCCGGGCGTGGCGGGGCATTGGCCGAAGGCGGCGTGCCCAAACTTGCGCTCAAACGAGGCGGTGCCTGATGGCACTTGGCGCGCGCAGGGTCGATCGCGAGGGGGCGTTTGCGGGCAACACCCCGCAGCGCGCGATCATCGACATCGGCTCGAACTCGGTCCGCATGGTGCTTTACGGCGGATCACCGCGCGCGCCCGACGTGCTGTTCAATGAAAAGGTCGTGCCGCGCCTCGGCAGCGACATGAAGGACGGGAATCTGGCCGGACCGGCCATGGAGCTCGCGCTGCGCGGATTGCGGCGGTTCGCGCTGATCCTGGCCGACCTTGGTATTTGCGACGTCGAGACGGTCGCGACTGCGGCGGTCCGCGAAGCGGCCAACCGCGAAGGTTTCCTCGTACGGGTCCGCGCGGCAGGTCTCGATCCGCGCGTCGTCTCGGGCGAAGAAGAGGCTCGGCTCAGCGCCATGGGTGTGATCGGCGCCTTCCCGGCGGCGCGCGGCGTGGTTGCCGATCTGGGCGGCGGAAGCCTCGAACTGGTAACGGTAAAGGGGGGTGCGTGCGGCGCGGGGATCAGTCTGCCGCTCGGCACGTTGCGCCTGCCGGGCCTGGCTGCCACCACGTTCGAGGACAGCAGCAGGGCGCTGTCGCGCACGATCCGCGAAGCCGGGTGGGACGAGCCGGTGGGCGGCGACCTCTACCTCGTCGGCGGCACGTGGCGCGCGTTTGCGGTTTACGCCATGGCGGGCCAAGGTTTCGCCTTGTCTGATCCACACGGCTTTGAACTTCCGCGCAAGGAAGCCCAACGCCTGGCGCACCGGGTCGCGGAGACGGATCCTGAAGCTCTGCGCCGCCAGTCGCGCCTGTCGTCCCTGCGCGCTGAACTGCTGCCCCAAAGCGGTCCCTTGCTGCATGCCTTGCTCAAGCGGCTGCAGCCGGACCGGGTGATCTTTTCTTCCTGGGGCCTGCGCGAAGGATTGCTGTTCGATCGCCTCCCCGCCGTGGATCGAATGCAGGATCCGCTGCTGGCAGGCATATCCGTTTTTGCGAACATGCGTGGGTGTCCGCCCACCCTCGTGACACGTGTTGCGGGGTGGACGGTCAACGCCATGCCGCCGGGATGGGTGGGGTCTGAACGGGTGCGATTGGCCGCGACGGCGTTGGCGCTCGCATCAATGCAGGTCGAGCCGAACCTGCGACTTGAGACCGGGCTCAACTGGGCAATGCACAAGCGCTGGCTCTCCCTGTCGGCGGAAGAGCGCGCGCTTGTCGCGGCTACCGTCGCCGCGAATGGCGCCCATTACGAACTGCCGCCGGGGATCGTGTCCCTTGCCGACCCCGAGCGCCTGCACGCGGCGATGTGCTGGGGCCTGGCGATCCGTTTGTGCCGCAGGCTCGGCGCGCGGTCGCGCATGTCGCTCCAGGCCAGCCGATTGCACGAGGATGGGGGGAAACTGGTGCTCGAACTCGAGGAAGCGCGGCGCGATCTCTATGGCATTCCTCCTGAAAGAGACCTTGCCGCCCTCGCGGCGCGGCTTGGCCTGCGGCCCGAACTTCGCATCGTGCCAGATGCGACGATCTCGGCTGGAACCATCGAATAGCGCGCGTCCGCCGTCGTCCCGCATCGCCCCAGCGCACTGTTCGCGCCATTCCCGGACACCTCGGATTGCCGACTTCGGACGAACGCTTCACTTTTGAGGATTGAGGCGTTAATCCGTCGGACAACATCACCAGCGGCGTTTGCGCCCAGCACGGTGCGCGCCATGTCCAGACGTAAAGTTCGGGGGAGGGAAGGGCCGGGAGAGATCCCGGCCCTTCTTAATTCGGGACTGGGCGATCGCGCGATGTACGTGCCGCAAAAGGCGAAAAATCGGTTGCGGTATCGAAGATGTCGACCCCCTCCGCCCGCTTCAGTCGTCCTACCACCAGGTAGGTGACGGGGGTGAGGATCGCCTCCCAGGCGGTCTTGATCGCCCACTGTGACAGGACGACCTGCCACAACTGCTCCGGCGGCCAGCCGGCCAGCCCCCAGAATGCCAGCGGGTAGAATATCAGGCTGTCCAGCCCCTGGCCCACTGCCGTCGACCCGATGGTGCGGGCCCACAGATGCCGCCCCCCGGTCCACACCTTCATCTTGGCCAAGACAAAACTGTTCGCGAATTCGCCGACCCAGAATGCAACCATGCTGGCAAGCACGATGCGCCAGGAATTGCCGAACACGAACTCGTAGGCTTCCTGTCCAGGCCACCCCGCGGCGGGGGGCAGGGCCACCACCACCCACGCCATGAAAGCCATGAAGGCGAGCGCGGTGAACCCCGTCCAGATCACGCGCCGCGCGCGGGCATAGCCATAGACCTCGGTCAACACGTCGCCGATCACGTAGCTGATGGGAAAAAACAGCACGCCCGCGCCGAACGCCCACTGCGCGCCGCCGGGCAAGACGACATAGGATGGCTTGGCCGCCCCGATGACATTCGACAGCAGCAGGACGGCGACGAATGCCGCCATCACCAGGTCGTAATATCGGAACGCGTGGGCCCGGTCGCAATCGGTTTCCATACGGACGGGCGGATTATCCATCGCCCGCGTGCCTATCGCGATTTGCGACGCGCGAAAAGCACGCTATTCGCCGGTGCCAGCGCGCGCCCGTAGCTCATCTGGATAGAGCGCGAGACTTCTAATCTTGAGGCAGCAGGTTCGAGTCCTGCCGGGCGCGCCAGCCTTCCTTGACCCACCGCGTTCACCCGCCCCTCATCGCGCCGTCGAGCGGTTCGCCCGTTATGGGGTAACCGAGATCCGCGGGGATGCGAAGCCAGCGCGTGCCTTGCTCCGTGGTGACGAATGGGCTGATCGTTCGGACCGGATGGCGAAGGCAGTCAATGGCGGCATCGGCGAAGGTGGCGAATTGGGCGAGGCGCTCAAGGTTGCGCCGTGTGGGATAGATCACCCTCAGATCGCCGCGGTCTGCTGCGGCAAGCGCATCCCGCGCGGTGGTCCAGAACAGATGCGTGTTTTCCGTCTCGTCCACCGCTATTTCGACTGCCCCGGTGCCAAGGTTGGCGAGGTAGAAACGGGTATCGAATACGCGCGCAAGGCGCTCGTTCCTCGGATGCCAGCGCGCGAACGGAAGGATCGCGTCGCAGTCGAGCGACCACCCCATTGCAGCCAGCACTGGCGCGAATGCGCCGGATTCGAGTAGGAGCCTGCGGGCGGCGGCCGCGCGTTCGGCATCGACCGTACCGCGAACACCGATCACCAGCCCGGTTTCCTCCAGGGTCTCGCGGATCGCCGCGATCCTGTGCGCGGTTTCGTCAGCGTCGCCGGGCAGTTCAGCGGCAACCGCGCGGTCGCCAGCGTCGACCCGGCCACCAGGGAACACCGCCGCCCCCGCCGCGAACGACATCGACTGGGCGCGCGTCACCATCAACAATTCGGGAGCCCCGCCCGACGGACCACGGCGAAAGATGATTATCGTGGCGGCAGGGATGGCATCGGCAAGCTGTGCAGGATCCATTGGCACGGTGTGGCGGGCGCCGCCGTGCTACTCAAGCCCGAAAGCTCGCGGGGCGTCGGTTGGCTTTACAATCCTTCTCGGGCGCGGAAAGGCATTAACCACCGTGACGCCCGGAAAACCGCGCCTGCCGGAAATTGGCACAGGCCATGCATCGAATGGATCACCCCGACTGGTCTTTGTACACGGGGTTGCGCCACTGGTCTCCCGGCGCGACCCTCCCGCAAGACAAAAGGCCCGCTTCCAATCCGGAAGCGGGCCTTTCTGTTGTATGCCGATCTGGCTCAATCCGCGCGAGCGACCTGCCGGTCCGTGAGCAGTTGCTGCAATTCGCCCGCCTCGTACATCTCCATCATGATGTCGCTGCCGCCCACGAATTCGCCCTTGATGTAGAGCTGGGGAATGGTCGGCCAGTCGGAAAATTCCTTGATCCCCTGGCGTACCTCCATGTCCTGCAGCACGTCGACGCTTTCATAGACGACGCCACAGTGGTCGAGGATGGACACGGCGCGGCTGGAAAATCCGCATTGGGGGAACAGCGGCGTGCCCTTCATGAACAGCACGACGTCATTGTCGGCCACGATGGTTGCGATGCGTTGATTGGTGTCGGACATGATGGTGGTCCTGAAATTGGAAACTGCCGGATCAGGAAGTGGGTGCAGCCGTGGTCAGTTGCAAGGCATGCAGCACGCCGCCCATCCGCCCCCCGAGCGCATCATAGACCAGCTTGTGCTGCTGTACGCGGCTGATCCCTGCAAATTGCGGGGCGATGACGCGCGCCGCCCAGTGATCGTTGTCACCGGCGAGATCGGTCATTTCGACAGTGGCGCCGGGCAGGGCGGCCACGATCATCCCCTCGATCTCGGCAGCGCTCATCGGCATGGCAGACTCAGCTTTCGCTCATGAACTGGCGGCGCGCTTCGACCGCGCATTCTTCCAGCTTGGCGCGGATCGTCGCTTCGTCTACGTCGCTGCCAGCGGCGGTCAGATCGCCAAGCAGCTTGCGGATCACGTCCTCGTCGCCGGCCTCCTCAAAATCGGCCTGGACCACTGCCTTCTTGTAAGCGTCGGCTTCCTCGGAGGTGAGGTTCATCAGGCCCGCCGCCCATTCACCGAGCAACCGATTGCGGCGCGCGGCGATGCGAAAGGCTGTATCCTCGTCCAGCGCGTACTTGGCTTCTTCGGCGCGCTCGCGATCCTTGAAATCGGTCATGTGGTCCTCTCGAATGGATGTGCCGCCCAGATAGGGTGCCCGAGCGGCCTAGTCCATCGTTACGACCAGCTTGCCGACCGCCTCGCGATTGGCAAGCTTCGCAATCGCCTCGCCGCCGCGTTCGAGGGGGAAGGTTTCGGACACCAGTGGGTTGATCTTGCCCGCTTTCATCAACGCGAATAGCTCGGCCACTTGTGCTTGGAACTTGGCTGGTTCGCGCGCGGTGAAGGCGCCCCAGAACACGCCGCAGATGTCGCACGACTTCAGCAGGGTGAGGTTTAGTGGCATCTTCGCGATACCTGCGGGGAAGCCGACCACCAGGAAGCGCCCCTCCCATGCGATCGCGCGCAGCGCCGGTTCGGAATACTGGCCACCGACGACGTCATAAACAATGTTAGCCCCATTGGGCCCGCAGGCCGTCTTGAAAGCATTGGCAAGTTCCTTGCTGGCATCCTTGCCCATTTCGCCCTTGGGATAGATCACGATCTCGTCCGCGCCCGCCTGTCGCGCGACATCGCCCTTGGCCTCGCTCGATACAGCGGCAACGACCCGCGCGCCGAATGCCTTGGCCAGTTCGATGGCGGAAAGACCCACGCCGCCCGCCGCGCCCAGCACGAGCACGACGTCGTCCGTCTTGATGTGCCCGCGATCCTTCAGTCCGTGGATCGTGGTGCCGTAGGTCATCAGCAGCGATGCGGCCTTTTCAAATGGCACGCCCTCGGGGACCGGGAATATCCGCCCCGCAGGAACGACAACTTTTTCGGCCAGTCCGCCATTGCCGATCCCTGCCAGCACGCGGTCGCCGGGTTTGAAGTTCGTCACCCCATCGCCAACCGCCTCGACCACGCCCGCGATCTCGCCGCCGGGGGCATAGGGCCGCTGCGGCTTGAACTGGTATAGGTCGCGGATCATCAGCGTGTCGGGATAATTGATCGCGCAGGCTTTTACCGCGATCAGCACTTCGCCCGGGCCGGGGGCCGGGGCATCTACTTCGTCGAGCGTAAGCGTTTCCGGCCCGCCCACCGCGTGGGTTCGAAGTGCCCTCATGCCGCCCGTCCCACGGCCATCGCCAGCCATGGCATGTCCCTCGCCTGCCGTGCCTCGTAGGCCGCGATTGCCTCCCCGCGCTCGAGTGTCAGGCCGACCTCGTCGAGGCCGTTGAGCAGGCAATGCTTGCGAAACGGATCGACCGCAAAGGTGTAGCGATCCTGATAGGGCGTCGTGACAACCTGATGCTCCAGATCGATCGCGATCGGCTGTTCGCGCGCAACGTCAAGCAAGGCATCAACCTGTTCCTGCGGCAGTTCGACTGTCAGGATGCCGTTCTTAAAGGCGTTGCCTGAGAAGATATCGGAGAAACTGGGCGCGATCACCGCCTTGATGCCCAAGTCCAGCAGAGCCCAGGCAGCGTGTTCACGGCTCGATCCGCAGCCGAAGTTGTCACCCGCGATCAGGATTGGCGCGCCGGCAAATTCGGGATCGTCGAACAGGTTCCCAGGCTGCGCGCGAACAGCTTCAAACGCACCCTTGCCCAGGCCCTCGCGGCTGATGGTCTTGAGCCATTCGGCCGGAATGATCACGTCGGTATCGACGTTCTTGGCGCCATAGGGAATCGCCCGCCCCTCGATCGTGGTCACGGACTCCATCAGTCGGTTTCCGGCTTCTGCCCGGAGGGCGTGACGCCGGGCTTCGGCGCTGATTTCTTTTCCTTGCGCTTCGATGCGTAAAGCATGGCAGCGGCGATGGCCGCGGAACCGATGGCGCCGGCCGCCAGCGCGGCCTTTCCGGTGAGCTTGTTGGTCATGGTCTTTTCATGGGGCGTGGCGGGGGCAGTGGCAAGGGTGATCAGCCAAGCAATTCACGGACATCGGTGAGCCGTCCGGTCACTGCGGCGGCGGCTGCCATGGCGGGGCTCATCAGGTGCGTGCGCGCACCCGGGCCCTGGCGGCCGACGAAATTGCGGTTGCTGGTTGACGCGCAACGTTCCCCCGCGGGCACCTTGTCGGGGTTCATGCCCAGGCAGGCTGAGCAACCCGGTTCGCGCCATTCAAGGCCCGCATCGATGAACACCTGGTCCAGCCCTTCCGCTTCAGCTTGGCGCTTGACCAGGCCAGACCCGGGCACCACGATCGCCCAGCGCACGTTAGCGGCGCGCTTGCGCCCCCTGACCACTTCGGCGGCGGCACGCAGATCCTCTATCCGGCTGTTGGTGCAACTGCCGATAAAGACGTTCTCGACCGCGATGTCGGACAGTTTCTGGCCCGGTTCGAGGCCCATGTAATCAAGGCTGCGCCGGGCGGCGTCCTGCTTTCCAGGATCAGCAAAGCTTGCCGGATCGGGCACGGCACCCCCGATCGGCGCCGTATCCTCGGGGCTGGTGCCCCAGGTAACGGTTGGCTGGATCGCGGCGGCATCTATCGTGATGCTGGTATCGAATGTCGCGCCATCGTCGGTATTCAGCGTTCGCCACCACGCCACGGCGCTGTCCCATTCGGCGCCCTGCGGCGCATAGGGGCGGCCGCGCAGGTAATCGAACACCTTATCATCGGGCGCGATCAGCCCCGCCCGGGCGCCCGCCTCTATGCTCATGTTGCAGACTGTCAGACGGCCCTCGACGCTCATTTTCTCGAACACCGCCCCGCGGTATTCGATCACGTGTCCCGTGCCGCCAGCGGTCCCGACCACACCGATAACGTGCAGCACCAGGTCCTTGGGCGAAACGCCGGGGCCCAACTCGCCCGTGACGCGCACCTCCATGGTTTTCGATTTTTTGAGTAGCAGCGTCTGCGTCGCGAGCACATGCTCAACCTCGCTGGTACCGATGCCAAAGGCGAGCGCACCAATTCCGCCGTGGGCGGCCGTGTGGCTGTCGCCGCACACGATGGTCGTTCCGGGCAGCGAGAAACCCTGTTCCGGGCCAACGACGTGAACGATGCCCTGTTCGGGCGCGCTGGCATCGATATAGCGAATGCCGAAGTCGGGTGCGTTCACTTCCAGCGCGGCGAGCTGGGCCGCACTTTCGGGATCGGCGATGGGTATCCGCCGTCCCGCCGCGTCCAGCCGCGCGGTGGTGGGCAGGTTATGGTCGGGCACTGCAAGGGTCAGGTCGGGACGGCGCACCTTGCGACCGGCCAGCCGCAATGCTTCGAACGCCTGGGGGCTTGTCACTTCGTGCACCAGGTGGCGGTCGATGAAGACCAGGCTGGTACCATCCGGGCGTTCCTCCACGACGTGCGTGTCCCAGATCTTTTCGTAAAGCGTGCGCGGTCGACTGGCCATTCCGCTGGACTAGGCCCGCGCCCGGCGCGCGCAAAGAAGGCAAATCTTGGCCGCGCGCAAGAACGGGCAAATTGTCATGGATTGGTAACGCGTTTCCCCCTAACTTACACCCATGTCAGCAAAACCATTCGCCTTTCCGATCACTGTCCTGCCAGCCGACATCGACTTCATGGGTCATGTCAACAACGCACGCTACCTCAACTGGGTGCAGGACGCGGTGCTGGCTCATTGGCGCAAGCTGGCCCCGGCGGATGAGGTTGCGAGCAAGGCCTGGGTCGCGCTCAAGCACGAGATTACTTATCGCAAGCCTGCTTTCCTCGATGACGCGGTGATCGCGCGCACGGTGCTCGAATCGATCAAGGGCGCGCGCGCGTTCTACTCAACGGTGATCCACCGGGGCGAGGAAGTGCTGGCCGAAGTCAAGTCGAGCTGGTGTTGCATCGATGCCGAAACGCTGCGTCCGGCGCGGATCGGCGAGGAAGTGGCACGGTTCTTCTTTCCTCCCGTAAAATAACCTATATCCGGCACGCCATGGACGTGCTGATCCCCCTCGTCATAGTGATCGCAACCTTTTTCGCGATGGAATGGGTTGCGTGGGCAAGCCACAAGTACGTCATGCATGGCTTTGGCTGGGCATGGCACCGCGACCATCATGAACCGCACGACAACATGCTGGAGAAGAACGACCTGTTCGGGCTGGTAGGCGCGGTGATGAGCGTTTCGATGTTCGCGATCGGCAGCCCTCTGGTGCTGGGCACGGCGGCATGGCCGCCAGCCACGTGGATCGGCGTCGGCATCCTTGCCTACGGTATTGTCTACACGCTGGTGCATGACGGTTTGGTTCATCAGCGTTATTTCAGATGGGTGCCGCGGAGCGGCTATGCCAAACGGCTGGTCCAGGCGCACAGGCTGCACCACGCGACGATCGGCAAGAAAGGCGGGGTGAGCTTCGGCTTCGTGATCCCCGGCAATCCGGCCCGGCTGAAGGCCGAACTGCGCCGCCAGCGCGAGGCTGGTGTAGCCGTAGTGCGCGAGAGCGCGGGCGGCTGACCTAGTCCGGTCGGCGGGCCTCCGCGCCTTTCCGGTTCCGCTCAATCAACATGGCTTGCTGCCACCTGCCCGGAGCCTTGTCAGGGCGGTGGATGCATCCCGCCCAGCAACACGGGCGGCGCTTACCCTCGATCAGTTCTTCGCATGTCCGGCTGATCCGACGCGCGCGGGTCTTCGGCCGCTTGGCATCCTCGACCCAGCAAATGAATTCATTGCGGCCAAGGGGGGTGAGGCCCTGCCAAAGCGACAGCGTCTCGGCGCCTGCACGCAGCGCCTTTTCCAAGTCGCTGGGAAGCAGGTGGGCAGTGCCGTGCATCGTGTCGGTCGTCATCGTTCCTTCTGCAAAGTATTGTGCAACGCCTCATTCGTTCCGCGTCGCGATCCAGCCGCCCGCGATGAACAGGATTGCGACAGAAATCCAATACCACGGACTGCCCAGCGTGTACCAGGTGACCAGCGCCCCCACGGTCATCGCACCGATCGCCATCGTCTTGGCGCGCCGGCTGATCGCGCGCCGTTCACGCCAGTCGCGCACTTGAGGGCCCCAGTGCGGATGGTCGAGAATGCGCTGTTCCCATTCGGGGTTGCTACGCGCGAAGCAATAGCCGGCCAGCAGCAGGAACGGGACGGTCGGCATGATCGGCAGGAAGGCGCCAATCGCCCCAAGCGCGACCGAAACCAGCCCGGCGGCAAGATAGAGGTGCCGGCGCACCCGGCCTCAAGCCGCCGCAATGCGCGCGGCGTGCTCCTGTACCAGCGCGATCATGTTGGGCACGCCCTGGGTACGGTTCGAGGAGAGCTGGTTTTTCAGATCAAACGGGGCAAGGGCAGCGGCAATATCCATCGTCGCGATATCCCTAGCCGGTCGATCCTGAACCGCGGCAATCACCAGCGCGACGATCCCCTTGGTGATCGCCGCATTGCTATCGGCAAGGAAGTGCAGTCGCGCCGCATCGCCGGTGGGATAGACCCACACCGCCGCCGAACAGCCGCGCACCAGCGTGGCGTCCGTCTTCAACGCATCAGGCATGGACTCGAGCGTGCGACCGAGTTCGATCAACAGGCGGTAACGTTCGTCACTGTCGAGGAAATCGTACTCTTCGGCGATATCGGAAAGGGGGCGCATGGCGCGGCCACTACCAAGGTCGCCCCGGCGACGGAAGCGCGACGTCGTCCTCGCGTGGACCAGCTGCACCCCTGCGCCTACCCGCCAATCCCGCCCGGCCGGGTGAGCACGAAGTAGATCACGTAGAACCACGACAGGAATCCTTGGATGATCGCCCAGATCACCGATTCGTGCTGGCTCCAGCTGATCGCCACCGCCAGCGCGCTGCCGAGGCCGATACCGGCGCGGGCAGCGTCGCCGACGTGGCTCACAGATCGACCCCGCTGGCGATCGCTTCCAGTTTGCGGATGCGTTCCTTGAGGTCCGCGATCTCGATCCGCGCCGCGCCGCCATAGCCATATGGTGCCGCGCCCGCTTCAATGTCGCGCTGAGGGGCGGGTGCCGGCGCGCGGTCGAGCTCGCATCGCTTAAGCGCCAGCCAGTCCTGCCATGCGCGCAAAGCGAAGGCTGAAAGGATGGCCACGCCGAAAAGCGTTGCGGCAACGACGATCAACTGTTCGCTCATCTCCACTGCTCCTTTCCTACGTCCTTCATGCGGGTCCCTGAACCCTAGCCTCTTCGTGGGCCTAGCTGTCCCTCAGTTTCTCGATCTCGCTGGCGATGCGGCGCGTTTCGCCCGCGTCGAGCGTGTTGCCTTCGGTCGCGATGCGTTCGAGCACCTTGATCCGTTCGCGCAGTTCCTCGAGCTCGCGCTTGGCGGCTTCATCCTCGACCGGCGCGCGGGTTTCGTTGCCGGCCCAGTCGGTGACGATGCCCTGGCGCGCCTTGTAGATCTCGACCAAGCCCCAGATGGCGATCCCGATGATGGCAACGATGGCCCACGAGCTCATGCGATCGTCTCCTTGCGCAGCGCCTCGATTTCATCCGCCAGCACCGGCGACCGCGCGGTCGCGATGCGTTCGAGCACGCGAAGGCGGTCCTCCATCTCGGGCACCCCGGCGACGCGTTTGTGCGCTTCGGCTTCCGCGAGGCGGACTTGGAGTTCCAGTTCCTTCGCCCGGTTCTTCAGCCGCGTGTTGTGCGCGTCGAGCCAGATGCCCGCGCCGCTGATCACGCCGATCATCAGCGCGCAGAATGCAATAGCCTCAGGCCAGCTCATTGCACCTTGCTCCCGTCGGTCTTGGCATCGCGCAGCCGCTCGATGTCGTGGGTCAGCTGGTAACTGCTGTCGGTCACGATCCGCTCGACGCTGGCGAGCCGGTCTTTCAACGAACCGATTTCCGCCTGAAGAGTGGCGTTTTCCTGCGTCAGCAGCGTAATCCGGTGATCGGCCTGGGCGTCGCGCTTGGGGTGGAGGGACTGGCCCCACATCCCTTCGAGGGGATAGCCTGCATTGATCTTGAGCTTGGTGGTATGGACCCAGCCCCAGACGCTGCCGAGGACGATTGCAACCAGCGCGATGACGAGCAATGGCAGATAATCGAGGATTTCGTACAGGCCCATCACACGTTCTCCCTGCGAGCGATATTCAGCGGCATTCCGCTATCCTCTTCATCGACCCGGCGCTGGTCGCGCAGGGCTTCGATCTGGGTCGCAACATCGTAGCCGCGGTCGGTCACGATGCGTTCGAGCACCTGGACCCGGTCTTCGAGCTGCTGGACCTTGCTGGCATATTGCGCGGCGCGCTCGGCGGTGTTTTCGGCTGTGGCCTTGACGTTCATCTGCGCGATCTTCTGCTGGTGCCGGGTCCAGATCGCGAAGATCGGGATCGACAGCGCGATGATCGGGATCATCAGGGCAAGTATACCTTCCATTAGTCTGTCCCCCTTGTCCGGTAATCAGCGCAGGCGCTCGATTTCGGCCGTCAGGCGCGGGTTGCTGCTGACGTAATAGGTTTCCACGTCGGCCAGGCGGCGGTCGATGTCCTTCATCTTGGCGCGGATTTCGCGCGCGGTTCGCTTGGGGCTCTGCCGCACGCGCTGCCAGTACTTCTGCTCCTCGTGATCGACGTAGTGGTGCGCGGGTTTCTTGTTCAGCAGGAAGCCGGCAATCAGGTAGAGGACGATCAGGAAGCCGCTTGAGGCGAAAGTCAGGAACACCGCGCCGAGCCGGACCCACAGGGCGTTCACCCCGGTATAGTCGGCAATTCCGGCGCAAACCCCCATCAGCTTCTTGTTGTAGGGATCCTTGTAGAGCGTGGTGCGCGGGCTGTTCACTTGGAAGCTCCCTTCTTCTCGGCGAGCAGCCGGTCGAGCTCGCGCAATTGCTGGTTGTCGGCTTCGCTGTCGTGAACCAGGCGGGCCGGGCGGTAATCGGGGTTGTCGGCGGCGACGAGGCGCTCAACGGTGTCCATCCGGTCGTCGAGCCGCTTGGCAAGGTTGTAGAGCTCCTCCAGCAGAACCTCATCGTCGCTGGTGATGGTGGCCGATGTCTTCCACTTGGTGATGTAGTGGAGCATGATCCACGGCAGCGCGATGAAGATCACCGCAACGATAAAGACTTCATCCACGACCTCAGCCCTCCTTCTTCGCGGCGCTGTCGTTCATGCCGAGCGCGCGCTTCATTTCTTCCAGTTCGTCGTCGATCTTGTCGGCGCCGGCCAAGGCGGCGATCTCGTCCGACAGGCTCGGTTTGCCAGTGCCGTCGGCGATCGACAGCGCATCGGCGCGGCCTTCGGCATAATCGACGCGGCGTTCGAGCTGGTCGAACCGGCTCAGCGCCTCGTCGACCCGCTCGTTGGTCATCAGGCTGCGCAGCTTGACGCGGTTCTCCGCGCTTTCCAGACGCGCGGCAATCGCGGTCTGGCGGCTGCGGGCCTCGCGCAGGCGGTGCTGCAGTTTGGCGATATCCTGCTCGTAGGCGCGCAATGCGTCGTCGAGCACGGCGATCTCGGTCTTGAGCTGTTCGCTCATGTCCCCCGCCTTTTTCTTCTCGACCAGCGCGGCACGGGCCAGATCCTCGCGGTCCTTGCTCAGCGCAAGCTGCGCCTTCTCCGCCCAGTCGGCCTGAAGCCGGTCGAGCTTGACCGTGTGGCGGTGCATTTCCTTCTGGTCGGCAATGGTGCGCGCCGCGCTCGCGCGGACTTCGACCAGGGTTTCCTCCATTTCAAGGATGATCATGCGGATCATCTTCTGCGGGTCGTCGGCCTTGTCGAGCATGTCGTTGAAATTGGCGGCAATGATGTCGCGGGTACGGCTGAAAATGCCCATCAAGGGTACTCCGTTGATCGAAATGCTGGGGCCCGACTGTGTCGGGGTGGGGCTGCGGCGCAGGCGTTCCACCTCTTCGTCGAGCCGCGTGGCGCGCGAGGGGGGCGTGCGCTCGGGGCGCAAGGGGTCGTGATCCACCGGGCGGGTCACGCCAGTTCCACCGTTTCGCACTTGATGGCCGCGGCGGCGAGGCTGGGGTTCGCCTGCAACTGGCCGCTCAAGGCGACGAGGACGACCATCGCGGCGAGGCTCGCTGCGGCGGCCTGTCCCAGTTGGCTCTGGAAAAAGCGGCGGTCGTACATGGCTTGATTACCTCCCGATTGATGTTGTTCACCAATTAGCAAGCGGCGTGCCAAATCGTCTAACGCACGGAAATCCGGCCTTTTCGTACCAATCGACCAACGAAATGATGGGGTGGATTGCCACCTATCGGTGCATTTCGCTATATCTTGGTAATGGAGCGGGAAAATCAATTCATCGGCCAGTCGGGCGCTTTCCTCGATGCAGTCGAACGGGCGAGCCGCGCGGCGCCGATGCGGCGGCCGGTTCTGGTGATCGGCGAACGCGGCACAGGCAAGGAATTGATCGCGGAACGCCTGCATCGTTTGTCCACCCGCTGGGACGAACCGCTCGTCACCATGAACTGCGCCGCCTTGCCCGAAACGCTGATCGAGGCCGAGTTGTTCGGGCACGAAGCGGGCGCCTTCACCGGTGCTACCAGAACGCGCGCGGGAAGGTTCGAGGAAGCCGACAAGGGGACGCTTTTTCTCGACGAACTGGGTACGCTCAGCATGGCCGCGCAGGAACGGTTGCTGCGCGCGGTCGAATATGGCGAGGTCACGCGCATCGGCTCTTCGCGGCCGATCCGGGTCGACGTGCGGATCGTGGCGGCCACCAACGAGGATTTGCCGTTGCTCGCCGAACGCGGCGAATTTCGCGCCGATCTGCTCGATCGGCTCAGTTTCGAGGTTATCACCCTGCCGCCGCTGCGCGTGCGCGAAGGCGATGTCGAGGTGCTGGCGGACTATTTCGGCCGGCGCATGGCGGCGGAACTGCAATGGGACGGCTGGCCCGGATTTGCCGACCACGTCGCGCGCCAAATGATAGATTACGCCTGGCCGGGCAACGTGCGCGAGTTACGCAATGTGGTCGAACGCGCGGTTTATCGCTGGGACGACTGGAGCCAGCCGATCGCTCACGTGCAGTTCGACCCGTTCGATAGCCCGTGGAAACCCTTCTTGCCGAAACCCAAAGGGAGTGCCGCCATGCCCGCCGCTGCGTCGGTGCCCGCCGCCGACTTCGAATCGATCGCCGACCTGCGCGCCGCGGTCGACGCACACGAGCGCGGCATTCTGGAACACGCACTCGGCAAGCATCGCTGGAACCAGCGCCAGACCGCCAAGGCGCTGGGCCTGACCTATGATCAGCTGCGCCATTGCATCAAGAAGCATGGCTTGATGCAGGAAGATGATTGAGGGCTTGCTTCGGTGCGGACTCGCGCCTATCTGCGGCTCACCCCGACATTGTCGCGACACTGGAGGGCTGGCGCCGCGAGGGGCCGGCACCACACCCGCGTCATCGCCAGGCCGGGCTGACAGGAGTTTTCGTGGCCGACATCGCGCGCCTTATCCAGATCGTCGAACCCGAAGCGAGTGCGCTCGGGCTCGATCTGGTGCGCGTCAAGATGATGCCGTCTGAAGCTGGCGACGGCACCCAGGCACTGCAGATCATGGCAGAGGATCCCGCCACCGGGCAGTTGATCATCGACCAGTGCGCCGCCTTGTCGCGCCGTGTTTCCGATCGGATCGACGCGCTGGAGGAATCGGGCGATGTCCTGATCGAGGGCGCCTATCACCTCGAGGTGTCCAGCCCCGGGATCGACCGCCCGCTGACCCGGGCGAAGGATTTCGCCAACTGGGCCGGGCACGAGGCGAAGATCGTGCTCGACAAATCCGCGCCCGGCCAACGGTCCTTGCGGGGCGAACTGCGCGGCATCGAAGGCGACACCGTCACCATCGTGGACCGCAAGGCGGGCGAGGTTGCCGTGCCGCGCGAACTGATACATGCGGCCAGCCTTGTCCTCACCGACGCGCTGATCGCCGCCACCCGGCCACTGGACACCAGTGGCGCCGACGAAATCGAAGAAGTCACAGAAGAAAAGGCTGACGACTGATGCCGAGTGCAATTTCCGCCAACAAGGCCGAGCTGCTCGCAATCGCGAACTCGGTGGCTTCGGAAAAGATGATCGACAAGGCGATCGTCATCGAGGCGATGGAAGAGGCGATCCAGAAGAGTGCGCGCAATCGCTACGGTTCGGAAAACGATATCCGCGCCAAGCTCGACCCGCTGACTGGCGACCTCAGCCTGTGGCGCGTGGTCGAGGTGGTGGAAGAGGTTGAGGACTACTTCAAGCAGGTCTCGCTCGAACAGGCCCAGAAGCTCCAGCCCGGCGCGGTGGTGGGTGATTTCATCGTCGATCCGCTGCCCCCGGTCGACCTTGGCCGCATCGACGCGCAGAGCGCCAAGCAGGTGATCTTCCAGAAGGTCCGCGATGCCGAGCGGGAGCGCCAGTTCGACGAATACAAGGATCGTTCGGGCGAGGTCATCACCGGGGTCATCAAGTCGGTCGAATTCGGCCACGTGATCGTCAACCTGGGCCGGGCCGAGGGTGTCATCCGCCGTGACCAGCAGATCCCGCGCGAGGCGGCCCGCGTGGGCGAGCGCGTGCGCGCCCTGATTACCAAGGTGGAGCGCAACAACCGCGGTCCGCAAATCTTTCTCAGCCGCGCGCACCCTGAATTCATGAAGAAGCTGTTCGCGCAGGAAGTACCCGAGATTTACGACAACATCATCGAGATCAAGGCCGCCGCCCGTGATCCGGGCAGCCGCGCCAAGATCGGCGTGATCAGCCGGGACAGCTCGATCGACCCGGTCGGCGCGTGCGTCGGCATGAAGGGCAGTCGCGTGCAGGCGGTGGTGCAGGAACTGCAGGGCGAGAAGATCGACATCATCCCCTGGTCGGAAGATACCGCAACCTTCATCGTCAACGCGCTGCAACCGGCCACCGTCAGCCGCGTGGTGCTGGACGAGGACGAGGGCCGGATCGAGGTGGTCGTGCCCGACGATCAGCTGAGCCTCGCGATCGGCCGCCGTGGCCAGAACGTGCGCCTGGCGAGCCAGCTCACGGGCCATCAGATCGACATCATGACGGAAGAAGAGGCAAGCGAGAAGCGGCAGAAGGAATTCGCCGAACGTTCCAAGATGTTTGAGGAGGAACTCGACGTCGACGAGACGCTCAGCCAGTTGCTGGTCGCCGAAGGCTTCGCTGAATTGAACGAAGTCGCCTATGTTGAACTGGAAGAACTCGCCAGCATCGAGGGCTTCGACGAGGATCTCGCCGGCGAATTGCAGAGCCGCGCGCTCGAGGCGCTCGAGCGCCACGAGGAAGCCGCGCGGGCCGAGCGTCGCGCCCTGGGGGTCGAGGATGCCCTGGCGGACATGCCGCACCTGACCGAAGTCATGCTGGTGACTTTGGGCAAGGCGGGCATCAAGACGCTCGACGATCTGGCCGATCTCGCCACCGACGAGCTTATTGCCAAGAAGCGTGAGGCCCCGCGTCGCCGCCAGAATGCCGATGACGGTCCGCCGATGCGGCGCCCCGCGGCGCGCGAGCAGGACAAGGGCGGCGTGCTGGGCGAATATGGCCTGAGCGAAGAGCAAGGCAACGAGATCATCATGGCCGCCCGCGCGCACTGGTTTGAAGACGAGGAGCAGCCCGCTCCCGCCGCTCAGCCCGACACCCAGGAGGCCGCCGATGCGGACTCCGAACAATGAGCGCCTGACGCCCGACATTACCGGCGCGCGTAGCTCTCGTGAAAGCGGGAGCGAACGCCGCTGCATCCTGGCAAACGAGAGCGGGCCGCGCGATACGCTTGTGCGGCTGGCGATCTCGCCCGACGGCGCGGTATTGCCGGACCCGCTTGCCAAGGCGCCAGGTCGCGGCGCGTGGCTCGGCGTCACCCGTGCCGAACTGGAGACGGCGATCGCCAAGGGCAAGCTCCGTGGGGCGCTGGCGCGTGCGTTCAAGGGCGCGCCGCTGAACGTCCCCGACGACCTGCCAGACCGGATCGAGGCGGCGCTGACCCGCACCCTGCTCGACCGGCTGGGAATAGAGATGCGCGCGGGCAATGTGCTGCTTGGCTCCGATCGGATCGCCGAGCATGCGCGCGGCGGAGCGGTCAGCCTGCTGCTCCATGCCCGCGACGCGAGCGCCGATGGCAGTCGCAAGCTGGACCAGGCGTGGCGTGTCGGCCGCGAGGCCGAGGGATCGGGCGAAATGGGCACGACCTTGCCACTGGACCGGGCGGCATTGTCTGTGGCATTGGGCCGCGACAATGTCGTCCACCTGGCGCTGGCCGATGATGGAGCGGCCGCGCGGGTAACGCAGATCCTGGCGCGCCTGCTTCATTTCCAGGGTGACAAGCCCGGTGACAATGACGGTGCGCCCGCCGGCCGCATCAATGCGACGACCTGAATACGAAGGACAGACGAGTTTTTATGAGCGACACCGACAACCAACGCCCCCGCAAGCCGCTGACACTTCGCAGCAGCCAGCCGGGCGAGGTCAAGCAGACCTTCAGTCACGGCCGGACCAACAAGGTTGTGGTCGAGGTGAAGCGCCGCAAGCTCGTCGGGAAGCCGGGCTCTGCGGAAGCGGCGGTCCCGGCAGCTCCGCCGCCGCCGCCGCCGCCGCCCGCTCCCGCCCCGGCTGCTACCCCAGCGCCCGCGCCCGCGCCCCGCAAGGCGCCGCCCTCTGGCGAAACGCCGCAGGAACGCGTCGCGCGTCTTCAACGCGAGGCCGAGGAAGATCGCCTGCGTTTGGCGGAGGAAGCGCGCAAGCGCGACGACCAGGCCGCGCGCCAGGCCGCCGAGGACGAGAAGCGCCGCGCCGAGGACAACCGAAAGGCGGAAGAGGCCGCGGCCCAGCAGGTGGCCGAGGCGGAGGTCGAGGCCGAACCGATCGCCCCGACCGAGGAAACCCCGGCCGATGCCGACAATGCGCCTGCCGTGCCGGGAACGCCAACGCCCGCTCCGCGCAGGTTTACGCCTGTGGCCCGGCCCGAGCCCAAGAAGCCGGAAAAGAAGAAGAAGGAAGAGAAGCGCGCCGCTCCGGTCGCGGAAAGCCAGGACAAGCGCCGCAAGCTGACCGTCAGCCGCGCCCTGAACGAGGACGAGGGTCGCCGCGCGCGCAGCCTCGCCGCATTGAAGCGTGCCCGCGAGAAAGAACGCCGGATGCATGGCGGCGGCCCGTCCGCCCCGCGCGAAAAGCAGGTTCGGGACGTGGTCGTGCCCGAGGCGATCACTGTGCAGGAACTGGCCAACCGGATGGCGGAGAAGGGCGCCGACCTGGTGAAGGCGCTGTTCAACATGGGCATGATGGTCACTGTCAACCAGACGATCGACCAGGACACCGCCGAGCTGCTGGTCGAGGAATTCGGCCACAACATCACGCGCGTGTCGGAAAGCGATGCTGACATCGACACCACGGTGGACGTCGATGACGAAGGCTCGCTGAAGGCACGCCCGGCGGTGGTCACCATCATGGGCCACGTCGATCACGGCAAGACTAGCCTGCTCGACGCGTTGCGCGGCACCAACGTGGTGCGCGGCGAGGCGGGCGGCATCACCCAGCATATCGGCAGCTATCAGGTGAAGACCAAGTCGGGCGACAAGGTGACGTTCCTCGATACGCCGGGTCACGCCGCCTTCACTGAAATGCGCGCGCGCGGTGCCAATGTGACCGACATCGTGGTGCTGGTGGTCGCGGCCGATGACGGGATCATGCCGCAGACGATCGAAGCCATCAATCACACCAAGGCCGCCGGCGTGCCGATGATCGTCGCGATCAACAAGATCGACAAGGACGAGGCTAATCCCCAGCGGGTGCGCGAGCGCCTGCTCGAACATGAAGTCATGGTTGAGGCGATGGGCGGCGAGACGCAGGACGTCGAGATTTCCGCCAAGACCGGCAAGGGCCTCGACGACCTGCTCGAAAAGATCGCGCTTCAGGCCGAACTGCTGGAGCTGAAGGCCAACCCGGATCGCGCGGCGGAAGCCACCGTGATCGAGGCGCAGCTCGACAAGGGTCGCGGCCCGGTCGCCACCGTGCTGATCACGCGCGGCACCCTGAAGCGCGGCGACATCTTCGTCGTCGGCACCGAAAGCGGCCGCGTGCGTGCGATCGTCGACGACCAGGGCAAGCAGATCAAGGAAGCTGGCCCCGCCATGCCGGTCGAGGTCCTGGGCCTGGGCGGCGTGCCCGGCGCGGGCGACCAGCTGACCGTGGTCGAGAACGAAGCGCGCGCCCGCGAAGTCGCATCGTTCCGTCAGGCGAAGGCGACCGAGAAGCGCACGACGCTTGCTCCGACCAACTTCGACACGATGTTCGCCGGGCTTAAGAGCGACGTGATCGAATTCCCGGTCGTGGTGAAGGCGGACGTGCAGGGTTCGGTCGAAGCGATCGTCAGTGCGCTGCACAACCTGTCGAACGACCTGATCAAGGTCCGCGTGCTGCATGCAGGCGTGGGCGCGATCACCGAAAGCGACGTAACGCTGGCAAGTGCGTCCAACGCGCCGATCCTCGGTTTCAACGTGCGCCCCAATCCCAAGGCGCGCCAGCTGGTCGAGCGGGAAAAGGTGCGGATGATGTACTACGATGTCATCTATCACCTGACCGAGGAGATCGCGAAGGAGATGGCGGGCGAGCTCGGTCCGGAGCGGATCGAGCACGTCGTCGGTCGCGCGCAGGTCAAGGAAGTTTTCAAGTCCGGCAAGAAGGACAAGGCGGCCGGTCTGCTGGTCGAGGAAGGCGTCATCCGCAAGGGCCTGTTCGCGCGCCTCACCCGCAACGACGTCATCGTTTCGGCTACCACTATTGCTTCGCTGCGGCGCTTCAAGGACGACGTGGACGAAGTCCGCGCAGGGCTGGAATGCGGCGTGGTGCTGGCCGATACCAACGACATCAAGCCCGGCGACCAGCTCGAGGTGTTCGAGGTCGAGGAGCGCGAACGGACGCTTTAATTTCCATAATCATGGAGGGGGCGAATGGGTACCAATGAAGCAATCATCGGGCTGGTTTGCCTGACCGCGCTATTTGGCTGGATAACCTATCGCTCCCTCCGCACGATCAACGAACTTGACCGATACGAGCAAGAAAACGGCACCGACGGCGGGGCAATAAACTTTGCCACGAACAAGGATGTCGTACGGCACAAAAACAAGAGGCTCGGGGCAGAATCGCTGATGAAGCTGGGCTGCCTCTTCACTTTCCTGTCCGGGGCCGCGTTGATCATCATTTTATTTTTCGGGATCAGATAACACTTGCAGAAGTTCACCCCCGAACAGCAATCGGTCCGCGTCCTCAAGGTGGGCGAGCGGGTGCGGCATATCCTGTCGGAACTGCTCGCGCGGCGGGAAGTACACGACGACACGCTCTCGGCGCACACCGTAAGCGTCACCGAGGTGCGGATGACGCCCGACCTCAGGAACGCCATTGCCTACGTCAAGCCGCTGCTGGGCGAGGACGAGGGGGTGGTGATCAAGGCGCTGCGCGGCAACACCGCCTATCTCCAGCGGGAGGTTGCCAAGCGCCTCGGCCTGAAATTTGCCCCCAAGCTCCAGTTCAAAGCCGATGAGAGCTTCGACGAAGCCGACCGGATCGAGCGATTGCTGAACGATCCCAAGGTCGTGCGCGACCTCGACTAGTCAGGCACCATCCGCGCCCTGATGCGGATCGTCACATTGCGGCCCACGATCAGCGGGTAGGCGGTCATGCCGAAATCGCGGCGATCGATTGTGGTGGTCGCGGTTAGGCCGATCGGTGCCCGTCCCGTGGCCTCGCCCGGCGGCGTGTCGAAACGCACCGTCAGCCGCGCCGGGCGAGTCACGCCGCGCGCGGTGATTTCGCCATCGACGGTCGCATCCCGCGCGCTCGTCAGCGTCATCGTGCGCCCCGTGAACGTGATGGCGGGATAGCGCGCGACGTCGAAAAAGTTCGGTCCCCGCAACCGTTCCAGCGTGACCTTGTCCGGCGCGGTTAGCGCGCGCGCATCGAGCGTGACGTCAAGGTCGATCCTCTCCGGCGTATCGGCTGACAGCGCGATGCTGCCGCGCATCCTGGGAAACCCGGCAGTCTTGCTGGTGAGGCCGAAGAAGGCGACCTTCGCCGTCACCTCGCTGCCCGCCTGATCCAGCGCATAGCGATAGACCGGCGAACTGTTCGCGGTCAGGAGCAACAGGGCGGCGGCGGCGATTGCGCGGTACATGCACGGATCCTCCCGCCCCCACAGGAAACGCTGGGCTCGCCGTGGCGCGGCGTCAAGCGCGGGGCTAAGGGGGAGGCGATGGCCAAGCTCTATTTCTATTACGCCAGCATGAATGCGGGCAAGTCGACCACCCTGCTGCAGGCGGATTTCAACTACCGCGAGCGCGGGATGGCGACGATGCTGTGGACCGCCGCGCTGGACGACCGGAGCGAGGAACAGGCGATCGAAAGCCGCATCGGCCTTGGCGCAGGCGCGCACCGCTTCGCCCCCGACACCGACCTGTGGGCACGCGTCACCGCCGCGCACCGCGCGGACCCGATCCACTGCGTGCTGATCGATGAAGCGCAATTCCTGACCAGGGATCAGGTGTGGCAATGCGCGCGGCTGGCCGACGAGGGCGGCATTCCTGTGCTGTGCTATGGCCTGCGGACGGATTTCCAGGGTGAACTGTTTCCCGGTTCCGCAGCGCTGCTTGGCATCGCGGATTCGCTCGTCGAGCTTAAGGCGATCTGCCACTGCGGGCGCAAGGCGACGATGAACCTGCGGGTCGATGCCGGCGGCGCGGCGGTGCGGCATGGCGCGCAGACCGAGATTGGCGGCAACGACCGCTACGTCGCGCTGTGCCGACGGCATTTCTCCGAGGCGCTGGCGGACTGATCCGCCGCCCCCTATCTAGCCCCGCATGACCGACACCCTGTTATTCGCGGCGATCCTCGTGCCGTGCCTGATCGTTGCGATCGTGTTTCACGAGGTCGCGCACGGGTGGACCGCGCTGGCGCTCGGCGATCCGACCGCGCACGAACAGCGCCGCCTCAGCCTCAATCCACTGCGCCATGTCGATCCGGTCGGCACGCTGCTGGTGCCGGGCGGACTGGCGCTGCTGGGCGGGCCGATCTTCGGTTGGGCGAAGCCGGTGCCGGTGCGGCAGGACCGGCTCGACAATCCGCGCTTCGGTATGATGGCGGTGGCGGCGGCCGGGCCGGGCAGCAACCTGCTGCTGGCAGGCTTGGGCGCAGTCGTGTTCGGCCTCTATGCTGGGTCGGTCGGGTTTGGACAGGCGATGGCGGGCGGCGTGGCCTTCAACGTGTTCATGACCTTCATCGCGATCAACGTGTTCCTGGCGTCGTTCAATCTGCTGCCGATCCCGCCCTTCGATGGATCGCACATCGTAGAAGGGCTGCTGCCGCGCAGGCTGGCCGTCCATTGGGCGCGGCTGCAACAGATTGGCATCTTCTTCCTGATCGCATTAATCGCGGTCACCTGGGCGTTCCCGGACACCGGCATCATCGAACGATTCGTGCTGCCCCCGGTTGAATGGGCGCAGGCACATTACCTGCGCCTCGCGCTATGGATCGCGGGTGAATAAGCCTGCGCCGCCGCATCCTGTGTCGGGCTGGCTGATCCTCGACAAGCCACGCGGGCTGGGTTCGACCCAGGGCGTGGCCGCGGTGAAGCGCGTGCTGCGGCAGGGCGGCTATGCCAAGACCAAGGTCGGCCACGGCGGTACGCTCGATCCCGAGGCGGAAGGCGTGTTGCCGATCGCGCTGGGCGAGGCGACCAAGCTCGCCGGGCGGATGCTCGATGCGAGCAAGATCTACGAGTTCACCGTTCGCTTTGGCGAGGAGACTGACACGCTCGATGCCGCGGGGACGGTGGTTGCCACATCCAATGTGAGGCCGACGCTCGCCGGGTTAAAGGCGGTGTTGCCACGCTTCACCGGCGCGATTGAGCAGGTGCCACCAGCCTATTCGGCGCTCAAGGTGGATGGCAAGCGCGCCTACCACCGCGCGCGCGCGGGCGAGGAGGTGGTGCTGTCGACGCGCGCGGTGACGGTATTCGATCTCTCGCTCCTCCCTTCCGCCAACCGGGAGGAGCTGAATTGTGCCACGCTTCGCGCTCACGTGTCCAAGGGCACCTACATCCGCAGCCTTGCCCGCGACGTCGCCCATGCCCTTGGAACGGTTGGCCACGTCACCTATTTGCGGAGGACCAAGGCCGGTCCGTTCCGCCAGGAACAGGCGATTTCGCTGGACATGCTTGAGAAACAAGCTAAGCGCGCGAGCCTTCACAACCTCATCCTGCCGCTCGAGGCGGGGCTGGACGACATCCCGGCCTTCCACCTCGATCCCGATAGCGCGCAGGCGGTCCGCCAGGGCCGGGTGCTTTCGGACTTGCCCCCTGTTCGTGAAGGATGGGCTAACGGGCTTCACCTCGCCACGCTGCACTCCGTGCCCGTCGCGCTGGTGGAAATCGATAGTGGCACGCTGCGCGTGATCCGGGGCTTCAACCTTCCCGATGTCGCTGAGTGAGAGAAAACATATGTCGGTTACCGCTGAAAAGAAACAGGAAGTCATCAAGGATAACGCCCGCGAAGATGGCGACACGGGCAGCCCCGAAGTACAGGTCGCGATCCTCACCGAGCGCATCCGCAACCTGACCGAGCACTTCAAGGCGCACCACAAGGACAACCACTCGCGCCGCGGCCTGCTGATGATGGTCAACAAGCGCCGGTCGCTGCTCGCGTACCTCAAGAAGAAGGACGTTGAGCGTTACAACGGCCTGATCGCGAAGCTGGGCCTTCGCAAGTAAGTTTCCCGGAGCGGCCCCTCAGCGGGCCGCTTCGTCTATGGGCATCCCGCGCAATTCGGCGTGGGCGGCCTTCCGGGGCGCAATCCAGCCCCTTTACCGGACCGGGACGGCATCCCCGGCAAGCAAGCCCCGCCGCGCAATAGGGCCGGTGGGACCGAAGGAAACATAAAATGTTCGACACCAAGACTGTATCGATGGAGTGGGGCGGAAAGACCCTCACCCTCGAAACCGGCCGCATCGCCCGTCAGGCCGACGGCGCCGTGCTGGCCACTTATGGCGAAACCGTGGTGCTGTGCGCCGTCACTGCCGCGCGCAGCGTCAAGGAAGGGCAGGATTTCTTCCCGCTCACCGTCCATTACCAGGAAAAGTTCTTCGCCGCTGGGCGCATCCCGGGCGGCTTCTTCAAGCGTGAACGCGGCGCGACGGAAAAGGAAACGCTGGTTTCCCGCCTGATCGACCGCCCGGTCCGCCCGCTGTTCCCCGAAGGTTTCTACAACGAGATCAACGTCATCGCCCAGGTTCTGAGCTATGACGGCGAAGTCGAGCCCGATGTGCTGGCGATGATCGCCGCTTCGGCTGCGCTGACCATTTCCGGCGTGCCGTTCATGGGCCCGATCGGCGCTGCGCGTGTCGGTTACGTCGATGGCGAATACACGCTCAACCCGCGTCAGGACGTTGCCGCCGACGGTGCGCTCGACCTGGTCGTCGCTGCGACCGGCGACGCGGTGATGATGGTCGAATCCGAAGCCAAGGAGCTGTCGGAAGAGGTCATGCTCGGCGCCGTCTTGTTCGCGCATGACGAGATCAAGAAGGTCGTGAACCTGATCGTTGACCTCGCTGAAAAGGCCGCCAAGGACGCCTGGCCGCTCGACAAGGTGGAAGACAAGTCGGCGACGCTGGAGGAACTGCGCTCGGTCATCGGCGACGATCTCGCCGCAGCCTACAAGCTGACCAACAAGTCCGAACGCCAGAACGCGATCAATGCCGCCCGCACCAAGGCGCGCGAGCATTTCGCGCATCTCGAGGCGGACGATCCGGCCGGTTACATGGGCCGCATCAAGCTGGTCAAGAAGCTGGAAAGCGACATCGTGCGCAAGGCCATCCTGAAGGACGGCACCCGCATCGACGGCCGCAAGACCGATCAGGTCCGCCCGATCGAATCGCAGGTCCACCTGCTGCCCCGCGCGCACGGTTCGGCGCTGTTCACCCGCGGCGAGACGCAGGCGATCTGCACCACCACGCTGGGCACCAAGGACGCCGAGCAGATGATCGACGGGCTGGAGGGTCTGTCGTACTCCAACTTCATGCTGCACTATAACTTCCCGCCCTATTCGGTCGGCGAGGTTGGCCGCTTCGGCGCGCCGTCGCGCCGCGATACGGGCCACGGCAAGCTGGCGTGGCGCGCACTGCGCGCAGTGCTGCCGACGAAGGACGAATTCCCGTACACGATCCGCGTGGTCAGCGACATCACCGAGTCGAACGGTTCGTCCTCGATGGCGACCGTCTGCGGCGGCAGCCTTGCGCTGATGGACGCGGGCGTGCCGATCAAGCGGCCCGTCAGCGGCATCGCGATGGGCCTGATCCTCGAGGGCAGCGACTTCACCGTCCTCAGCGACATCCTGGGCGACGAGGATCACCTCGGCGACATGGACTTCAAGGTCGCGGGGACGTCCGAAGGCATCACCACGATGCAGATGGACATCAAGGTCGCGGGGATCACCCGCGAGATCTTCGAAGCTGCGCTGCATCAGGCCAAGGCCGGCCGTGCGCACATCCTGGGCGAAATGACCAAGGCGCTGGGCGAGGCCCGGACCGAGCTTTCGGCCCATGCTCCGCGCATCGAGACGATGCAGATCGACAAGTCGAAGATTCGCGACGTTATCGGCACCGGCGGCAAGGTGATCCGCGAGATCGTCGCTGAAACCGGCGCAAAGGTCGACATCGACGACGAAGGCCTGATCAAGATCAGCTCGTCCGACCTCAGCCAGATCGAAGCGGCACGCAAGTGGATCGCCGGGATCGTGGAAGAGGCCGAAATCGGCAAGATCTACGACGGCAAGGTCGTCAACATCGTCGATTTCGGTGCGTTCGTGAACTTCATGGGCGGCAAGGACGGTCTCGTCCACGTCAGCGAAATGAAGAACGAGCGGGTCGAGAAGCCGACCGATGTCGTGTCGGAAGGCATGGACGTGAAGGTCAAGGTGCTCGAGATCGACCAGCGCGGCAAGGTCCGCCTGTCGATGCGTGTCGTCGACCAGGAAACCGGCGAGGAGCTGGAGGACACCCGTCCCCCGCGCGAACCCCGCGAGCCTCGTGGTGATCGCGGCGATCGTGGCGGCGACCGTCGCGGCCCCCGCGGCGATCGTGGGGGACGTGACCGCGGTCCGCGCCGTGATGGCGGTGATCGCGGCCCGCGCCGTGACCGCGAAGGTGGTGGCGACAACCACGTCCCCGACTTCCTGAAAGACTGACGGCTATCGTTCGAAAAGCAGGGGGTTGCGGGCAACTTGCCCGTAGCCCCTTGTCTTTGCGCGCAGCTTTGCCAGAAGCGAGCCGTGCCAATGAAGCGACGAGGCCGATAATGCCCCACAGAGGTCTGGACAGTCGGTTCATGGCGACCCTGGCGCGGTTGCCGCTCGGCCAATCGCGCCCGTGGATAGGCTATTGTGTCGCAGTTGCCCTGTCGGTGGGCGGATTTTGGCTGCGGGACCAGATCGGCGACGGCCTCCCCCCCGGGTTCCCCTATCTCACCTTTTTCCCCGCCGTCATCATAACGGCCTTCTTCTTCGGAATCGGCCCCGGCATCGTTGCGGCAATCCTGTCGGGCCTCGCGGCGTGGTATTTCTTCCTTCCTCCATTCGGAAGTTTCGCGCTGTCGTTCGGTGCGGCGATAGCGCTGGGTTTCTACATCTTCATCGTCACCGTTGACATTGCGCTCGTCCATTGGATGCAGCGCGCCAACGCCGTCTCGCGCGAAGAGCGGCGCCGCAGCCTCGCGCTCGCCGAAAACCGCGAACTGTTGTTCCGCGAACTTCAGCACCGGGTTGGCAACAATCTGCAAATGATCGCGTCGCTGATCTCGCTGCAGACGCGACGGCTGACCGACGAAACCGCGCGATCCGCGCTCGAGGAGGCGGCGCGTCGGGTGGGGACAGTCGGACGTATCCAGCGTCAACTCTACGATCCGCGCGGAACCCAGCTGAGCCTTGCCGCCTACATCGACCAGATCGGACGCGATGTGATCGATGCTTCGGGCCGCGAAGGCGTCGATTACAGCTTTGCTGCGAGTAGCGACATGGTGCTGCCACCGGAAAAGGCTATTCCCACCGCGATCGTGGTTGCCGAAGCGATCAACAATGCAATCGAGCATGGTTTCGGCACGGATGGGAGCGGCCATGTCGCGGTTACGGTGGAATCTGTCGATGGCGGCATGGCGGTGACCGTCGCGGACGATGGCAAGGGGCTGCCGAGCGGCTTCAATCTCGACACCGCCGACAGCCTTGGGTTGAAGATCGCCCGCGCCTTGGCACAGTCGGTCGGCGGCGATTTCGCAATGACGGCTGCTCCACAAGGGCGCGGTACGCTCGCGCGCTTGCAAATCGCGGTTTCTCCCGCGTTGGCGGGATAAACCCATGTTGCCGCGTGAAAAGCTGGCCTCCGCCGCCATTCCGGGCGGCGATAGCCTTACCCTGATCAGCCACGGGCGCGATTTCGTGATCATGCTCGGGCGTGAGGAGCTGATGGGCACGCGGATGCGCTATTCGGAAGAGCAACTCGCCGAGTTGACGCTCGAACGAATCGCCGCGCCGCGTCCACGCGTGCTAATTGGCGGCTATGGCATGGGCTTTACGTTCCGTGCCGCGCTTGCCAGGCTGCCCGAAGGTGGCCGGGTAGTGGTGGCCGAGGTGGTCCACGAAATCCTCGACTGGGCCCGGGGGCCGCTTGCGACTCTAACCGGCGACACACTTGCCGATCCACGCGGCGAAGTCATCATCGCCGATGTCGCCGCGCTGATCGATGATGCGATTGACGGCACCACGGCGCGCTATGACGCCATCCTGCTCGATGTCGACAACGGCCCGGACGGGATCGTGCGCGATGGAAACGACCGGCTTTATACCCGTACGGGCCTGGCCAAGGCGCGCGATGCGCTCGAACCCGGCGGAGTATTGGCGATATGGTCCGCCGCGCCAGACCCTGCCTTTGCCCGACGCCTGCGCGACGCCGGTTTTGCCGTGGAGGAGCGCACCGTGCGTGCACGGCCCAACAACAAGGGGCCGCGCCACACGATCTGGTTCGCTACGCGCCCTTGAGCGGCAATCGCCCGAGGTAGTCGCGTTTACCCACGGCCACGCCTTTCATGCGCAAAATCCCATAGGCAGTGGTCGCGTGAAAATGGAAGTTCGGCACCGAAAAGCCGAGCAGGAAATCGCGAACCGTGAAATCCATCCGGAGCTTGTCGCCGATCGAAAATACCATGTCGTTGTCCGCGATGGTGTCGAGTTCAGTTAGATCGACTGCCTCCAGCTTCGCACGTGCTTCGCCCAGCTTCTCCGACAGTCCGGCGAAGCTATCTGGCGGCGGTTCCATGTGCGGCTGGAACGCGCCCAGGCGCACGCCCTCGACGGCCTGCGCTGAATGCACCCAGCAGCTTTTGACCTGATAGGCGAAGGGCAGCATATCGTCGATCAGCCGCGCGCCGAGAAGCTCGACGGGTGAATGGCCATTGCGTTCGCACCATTGCTCGGCCTTGGCGACCATGCCTTCGACCGAACCCATTATCTGAAGCCACGTCGGCACCGTCGCGGCATGCAGCGAAATGCTCATCGCAAGTTCCCCTCGATCCGACCCGGCTTCGCTCTATGTCGATCGCGGCGAGCATCGCAAGCGGCAATCAGGCCATCGCTATGACTTCCGCGCCCGTGCGCATGATCTCGCGGGCATCGTGGGTTACCAGCAATGTGGGCAGGGGCATCCGTTCGCGGATCCGTTCGATCATCACCAGCGTCGCTTCCGCGCGTCGCGAATCGAGCGAGGCGAGCGGTTCGTCGAGCAGCAGGAAGCGCGGCGATGACAGCAGCGCACGACCGATCGCGACACGGCGCGCCTCTCCGCCCGAAAGGTTGCGCGGCCGCCTGTCGAGCAGCCCTTCCAGTTCGAGCAGCGCCGCGACCTCGGTGAGGTCGGGCCCGGCCGGGTGCCTGTGGCGCGCAAGACCATAGGCGAGATTGCGGCGCACGCTGAGGTGCGGAAACAGCCGCAGGTCCTGGAAAACATATCCGGCGCCGCGCCTTTCCGGGGCGAGATCGACGCCGCGTGCGGCGTCGAACAGGGTGTGCCCGCCCACCGCTATCCGGCCCGACAGCGGCCGGGCAAGCCCGGCGATGCAATTGAGCAGGCTCGTCTTGCCGATTCCCGATGGCCCCGCAACCGCGACCACCTGGGCGTCGCTCACCAGCGTGAAGGGGACATCGCGCGAACCGGCCCGATAGGTCAGCGCGATATCAAAGGACATGGCCATCCCCACCTGACTGACGGCGCAGCAAGCATTCGCTGGCAACCAACGCGACCAGCGATAGCGCGACCGACACCAGCGCCAGCCGCGTCACCGCCGCCTCTCCGCCCGGTTGTTGCAACAGGGTGTATATCGCGAGGGGGATGGTCCGGGTCTCACCGGGGATATTGGCTGCAAAAGTGATGGTGGCGCCAAACTCGCCCAGCGACCGGGCAAAGCCAAGCACGCAGCCCGCCACGACGCCCGG
This sequence comes from uncultured Erythrobacter sp., assembly GCA_964516135.1. Lineage (GTDB taxonomy): Bacteria > Pseudomonadota > Alphaproteobacteria > Sphingomonadales > Sphingomonadaceae > 34-65-8. Next base: position 53,746 of record CAZEWN010000017.1, read on the forward strand.
GAGGCTGAGCGGCAGGCTGATCGTCCAGAATGCACGCCAGCGGCTCGCTCCCAAAGCCCGCGCCGCATGCACCAGCCTGCGGTCGACCCCCTCGATCGACAGACGCATCGCGCGAACCATCAGCGGCAATCCCATCACCGCCGCCGCCAGTGCCGCACCGCCCCAACTGAACACCAGCGTGACGCCGAACCATTGCTGGAGCAGATTCCCGACCGGTCCCTCACGCCCGAAGACGAGCAGCAACAACCACCCCGTCACCACCGGTGGGATTACGAGCGGCAAGTGGACCAGCGCGTCGAGCAACAGCTTGCCGGGAAAATCGCGCCGTGCGAGCAGCCAAGCCAGCGCGAACGCCAGGGGCAATGTCGCCACCATTGCCACAATCCCGACGCGCAGCGACAGCACGACGACATCCCATTCGGCGGGCGACAGCACGGTTAATCGGCGGCGCGCGGCAGCGGCACGAAGCCGTGACGGACGAAAATCCGCGCCGCGTCGGGCGAGGCAAGGAAACCAAGGAAACCGGCGGCGTCCGCGTTTTCCGATTTGGTTAGCAGCGCGGCGGAATAGCGGATCGGGGGGTGGGCGGCGGGCGGCACATGCGCGGCGATCGCAACCGTGTTGCTGGCTGCCGCGTCGCTGGCGTATACGATCGCTGCGTCGACCTCGCCGCGCTCCGCCAGTACCAGCGCGGCCCGAACGCTGTCGGTCGCAATCACGCGGGGTTCGACCGATCGCCACAAGCCGAGGGTGACCAGCGCGGCTCGGGCATATCGGCCCGCCGGGACCGCGTCGGGATCGCCCATTGCAATCCGGTTGCCCGCCAGCGCCCGTTGGAGACCGGCACCGGGCGGGCCCGACGTCCGGCGCACCACGACGAGGCGATTGGAAATCAGGTCGCGCCGTGTCGTGCCATCGGCGCGTCCATGTTCAACCAGCATGTCCATCCACTCGATATCCGCGAGCACAACGATGTCAGCCGGCGCTCCGCCTTCGACCTGACGCGCGACCGCCTGCGATCCGGCATAGGAGATCACTGGCGTGCGATAGCCGCGCCGGTCCCATTCCGCGCCAATCTCATCGAGCGCGCCCTGCAGGCTCGCAGCGGCAAGCACCACTGGCCCGCGCGGCGCATCGCGCGAGCAGGCGGCAAGGGCGGTGGCGAGAAGCAGGGCGAGCGCGACACGCATCGCCCCGCGCCTTTAGCGGACGCGAGGGCCGCCGAACGGCAGCGGCGGAGGGGGGCGGCGCGCGCCACGCGGCAGCTGCGCCTGATACGCCCGCCCGCAATGCTCGACGCAGTAAGGGAAGCCGGGATTCACGGCTTGCCCGCAGAAGTGAAAATCGGCCTCACCAGGGTGGCCCATTGGCCAGCGGCAAACCCGGTCATTGAGATCCAGCAGGCTGGTCTTGTCCGCGATATCGGGGCTCGGCTTGGCCGGCACCAGGCGGCGCGGCGGCGCGGGTGGAATCGGTGCCTGCTGATCGCCCGGTCCCTGGCGCAGGAAGCCACCCGGCCCGACCGACACGATCTTGGGCAGATCGGGCGCGGGGTTGGGCAACGGCTGGGAAGGGATTTCGCTGTCGGCGGTGTTGAGCGGGGGAGTGACGGGCTTGGCCACGGGCGCGGGGCGGGCGGCGGGTTTCGCGGGAACGGGCGCGGGCGCCTTTTTCGCGACGGGTTTTGCTTCCGCTTTCGGCTTGGCGGTTTCGGCCTTCGGTTCGTTGGGCTTCACCGGCGACGGTCGTGACTTCAGGCCCAGGCGGTGCGCCTTGCCGATCACGGCATTGCGGCTCACCCCGCCTAATTCGTCGGCGATCTGGCTGGCGGTGGATCCACCTTCCCACATCTTCTTCAGCGTCGCGATCCGTTCGTCGGTCCAGCTCATTCGTGTCGTTCCTGCAATCCTTCGCCACGGCCAACTTGCCAGCGGTGCGACGCGGGCCTACGCGCAGGCGCATGGCCGATCAAGCACACATTCCGGGCGGCGCGGAGATGTCCCAAGCACAATCGAACACCGGGGCCGGGGGCCGGTTTCCACCCCGAGGCGAGCCGATCTTCATCGGGATCAACCGCATCGGATTGTGGAGCCTCTATATTAAGGAGGTTCGCCGTTTTCTCAAGGTCCAGACCCAGACTATCTGGGCCCCGGCGGTGACCACGCTGCTGTTCCTCGTGATCTTCAGCGTCGCGCTGGGGCGTGATGGTGGCCTGGTGCTGGGCGTGTCGTTTGCCACCTTCATCGCGCCGGGCCTGATCGTGATGGGGATGATGCAGAACGCCTTCGCCAATTCCAGCTTCAGCCTGTTGAGCGGCAAGGTGCAGGGAACCATCATCGACCTGCTGATGCCACCGCTTAGCGAAGGGGAACTCATGGCGGGGATCGTGGCGGCGGCGGTGACGCGCGCGGTGCTTGTCGGCGGCGCGGTGGCGCTGGCAATGGCATTCTATCCGGGGGTCTCGCTGGCGGTATCGCATGCGTGGGCGATCGTATGGTTCGGCCTGATGGGGGCAACGCTTTTGGCGCTGCTTGGCCTGCTCACATCAATCTGGTCGGAAAAATTCGATCACAACGCGGCCGTGACCAATTTCGTGGTCGCGCCCCTCAGCTTGTTGTCAGGCACGTTCTACGTGATCGACAACCTTGCCCCGATTTTCCAGGCGATCAGCAGGGCTAACCCGTTTTTCTATGTTATCTCGGGGTTCCGTTACGGCTTCCTCGGCCGAAGCGACATTGGCAACAGTGATCTTGCCGTGCTTTCGGGCGCGGTGGGGCTCGGCTTGCTCAACCTGGTGCTGGCGTGGATTTGCTACCGGGTGCTCAAGTCCGGATGGAAGCTCAAGAGCTGAGGATTGCCGCCGCAACGGCACGCGCCGCCGCCGGACCCGGCCGCCGTCAATGGGTCAGCGCGCGGCGCAAGTGATAACGTCGCCCATCGAACCGCTCGAACAGTTCGGCAACATTGGGGTGTTCGACCTCGCCGCTGTCGGCATCGGGCAGCAGATTCTGCTGGCTGACGTAGGCGACGTAGGACGATTCGCCGTTCTCGGCGAACAGGTGATAGAACGGCTGTTCGCGGGTGGGGCGCAAGTGCTCCGGAATCGCCTCGTACCATTCCTCGCTGTTCGCGAAGACGGGGTCGACATCGAACACCACGCCGCGAAAGTCGAACAGGCGGTGCCTCACGACGTCGCCGATGCCATACCGCGCCTGGGCATGGCGCGGTGCCTCGATCGTGCGGCCGGCTTGGGCCGAAAAGAACTGCGAACGCTCCATATTGCCCGCGAATATAGGATTCCGCAGCAGCGAAACAAGCTTACTTGCCGGGCTGTCCCCCGCCGCGCTGGTTCTGGCACATATGGGACTTGGCAAGCGTGCCCCCTTCCGCTAACCGCCGCGCCTGCTTCGACCGGCCCGCGGGCCCTGACGCACGACCTCGCGCGGAGAGGTGGCAGAGTGGTCGAATGCGCCGCACTCGAAATGCGGTGTACGGGCAACCGTACCGTGGGTTCGAATCCCACCCTCTCCGCCATCACTCCCTTTCGATAGCCCGCTTGGGCTGACGTCGCTGACGTTCGAGGCGCGAGGTTTCGTTATCTCCGGCGCCGGTCGTGGGCGCAATCGGCGCGGGTCAGGCTTGCAGGAAATCGCGACGCATGTTGCGCACGACCCAGCGGATGTGACTGGTGAAGATCACCACGGCGGAATGGCCGTCACCGGCCAGGATCGTTTCATGGATCAGCCGGTAATTGCTGATGTATTGGTCCCAGTGCGATGCGGGCGCGAGGTCGGCGAGCATCGTGGTGTAGAAACGGATGTACGGGCGGCGATAAAAGAAATCGACGAAACCATTTCCGGAAATCCGGTTGAGTTCGATGTGGTAACGGTAAAGCCCGTCCACAAAGTCGCGGGCGTGGCGGCGGCTCCATCCATCCTCGATCGCAAGATAGGCCCGCTCGATCGCCCCGCGCACCTCCGGATCGCTGCTCCGCCCGGTCGCGAGCCGCACGCCGAGTGCACAGATCGCTTCGGTGAACTCGAGGAAGTCCACGCGTTCCTTGACGCTGAGCGTGCGGATGCGCGCGCCCCGATTGGCGATAAGTTCCACCACCCCTTCGCCCGCCAGCATGTGCAGCGCTTCGCGCACCGGGGCCCGGCTGACGCCGTATTCCTCGGCTAGATCGGCGGCGATCAGGCGCTGACCGGGCGCGTAGCGACCCGCCATCACCCCGTCGACAATGGCATCCACCAGTCGGCTGACAAGCGATGCGGATTCATCTTCCGCGATTTCGGTGAGTGATTGGGCGTTGGGAAACATGGCAGTGTCCGTAGATCAAACCTGCTGAAAGGCGAAGGGACAACTTAGCCCGATGCTCTTGTCCTCGTCGATCAAATTGTCTACAAAAATGTCGACTCATTTTGGAGAGGGTGGATGGCGACGGAGTTTTCTCAGGTGGCGAGGCCGGTTTCGGCGGAGGCCGGCGGTCTGTGCGATCGACTGATCCAGGTGCTGGGATCCGAGGGGGTGATTTCCGACCCCGCTTCGCGTCAGTTCTATTCGACGGACTTGTCATGGCGGGACCGCGCCATCGCGGACATCGTAATCCGCCCCACTGAGGTCGCGCAGCTTGCCGAGGCGGTGCGGATGGCGACCGAGGCCGGCTACGCCATCGTCCAGCGCGGCGGCGGGATGAGCTACACCGGCGGCTATACCCCCTCGACCGAGAAAAGCGTGGTCGTGGACATGCGCGCGATGAACCGCGTCGTCGAGATCAATACCGATGATATGTATGTGATCGTCGAGGCAGGATGCACGTGGAAGGACCTCTACGAAGCGCTGGCGCCTCATGGCGTGCGGACGCCTTATTGGGGTCCGCTGTCGGGCGCCTACGCGACGGTTGGCGGCGCCCTGTCACAGAATAGCTTGTTTCATGGTTCGGGCACCGGCGGCACGGCGGCGGAAAGCGTGATCGGCCTCAAGGTCGTGCTCGCCGACGGAACCACCGTCACCACCGGATCATGGGCGCATAAGCATTCGAAGCCGTTCTGGCGGCATTTCGGGCCCGACATGACCGGGCTGTTCACCGCCGATACCGGTGCGATGGGGGTAAAGGCAGTCGCGGTCCTGCGGCTGATCACCACGCCGCAGCATACCGGCTACCTGTCGTTCAAATTCGACACGCTCGACGCGATGCTGGCCGCCCAGGTCCGCATTGCCCGGCTCGGCATTGCCTCGGAATGCTATGGCTTCGATCCCTACTACAATGGCGGGTTCGAAAAGCAGGGCATCACGTTCGAGGAAGGCTTGTCGATCGTCGGCAAGATCGCGCGCAAGGGCGGTCTGAAGGGGCTGAAACGCGCGGCGCAGGTCGCGCTGGGCGGCAAGCGCATCCTCAAGGACGTGCCCTATTCGCTTCATATGACCCTGGATGGGCACACCGAGACGGTGGCCGCCGAACACACCGACATCGCCGCGGAGATCTGCGTCGACGAGGGCGGATCGGAAATGGCTAACTCCATCCCAACGGTATTCCGCGGCGCGCCATTTGGCGGGGTGCGCACGATCCTGCTGGGATCGGAGGGCGAAATCTGGATCCCGGTTCACGGATACTTCCCGCTTTCGCGTGCGATCGACGCGGCGCGCACTACCGAGCAGTTCCTTGCGGATCGCAAGCCCTTGATGGACGAGTGGGGGATCAAAACATCCTACCTCACGTGCTTCTCCGGCCCTGAATTCGTTATCGAGCCAAGCTTTTACTGGGCGGATGAATTGGGCGAATTCCGCCTCTCGCTGATCGAGCCTGAGTTTGCCGAAAAGTGGAAGGACATCCCCGCCAACGAGGCGCGCCGCGCGGTCGCGCTGCAATTGCGCGACGAATTGCGCGACTTGTTCGACGGGCTCGGCGCGCTCCACCTGCAAATCGGCAAGTATTATCCGTATCGCGAGCTCATGAACAATGAAGGGCTGATCGGGCTGGTCGAAGGCGTGAAGCAGGTGGTCGACCCGCGCGGCCGGATGAACCCTGGGGCACTTGGCCTAGCGGCGGGAGAACGCTGATGGACCGGATCACCTGGGGCCGGTTCGCTCACTATCGCTATGACGAAGGCGACCTGGCTGACGAGCCCGACCTTGAGTTCCCGTTTGTCCCCGGTTCGCGTTTCCGCGCGGTCAACACCGGGATTGACGAGCCGGGCCTCCAGCTCAACCTCGAAGACTTCCACAAGGGGCCGGACATCCCCTGGACCCTCGCCCATGACGAGGCGCACTATGTGGTCTCGGGCGAGTGCGAAATCGAATACAATCTCCCGCCGCTGATGATCGAGAGCGGCAAGATCGTCGCCCGGGCAGGTGATAGCTACTTCATTCCACGCGGTTGCCGGGTGGTATGGCGGGTCCTGTCGGACGAGCCGTTCCGGCACCTATGCTTCTGCATTCCCAACCCTGGATACCCGATACCGGTCGCCCGCAGCGTTTCGGCGGTGCAGGCGTGATGCCGGGCAAAACGTTGCTGCTGACCTATACGCCTCGCCCCGGGACCGACCTTGCTGGCTATCATTCCTGGCTGCGCGAGGTGGACAATCCATTCTTCAACGGTCGCCCGATCGTGCGGCGCTATGTCAATTACCGCGTTGCCAGTGCCGTGCTCGGCAGCGAGGACTTCACGCATTTCGACATTCTCGAGATCGAAGGCGAAGGCGGCGCCGATGCGGTGTTCAGCGATGCCGAGATCACGCGCTTCGCCCGCGACTGGGTGCGTCAATGGGGCATCGAGCCCGACCCGGATGCCCCTGACCAAAGCATCAACTACCACGTCCTCGAATGCGAGATCGTGGCGAAACCGGAGAGCGACGCATGACCATTCGCAAAGGCTACGCTGATTCAAGTGGCGGCCAGATCCATTTTCGCCAGGTCGAAGGCGCGGGTACGCCGCTCGTGTTCCTGCACCAGACCGCCAGTTCCAGCCAGATGTGGCTCAAGGTGATGGCCGAGCTGGCCGATTGGGGGCGGCCATTGATCGCGCTCGACACGCCCGGCTTTGGCGGATCGTTCGATGCCGACCCGGATAGCTCGCCGCAGATGTCCGACTATGCCCGCTGGCTGCGCGAAGCCTTGGGCGACCTGGGCATCGACCGCGCCCATGTGGTGGGGCATCACACCGGGGCGTGTATCGCCGTCGAGATGGTCGGCAAGGAACCTGGCCTGGCCGCGACGTTGACATTGCTCGGCCCTGTGCCGTTGACAGAGGACGAACGGATCGAGTTCTCCAAGCATTTCGGCACGCCGTTCACGCCAACGATAAGTGGTTCGTACCTGCTCGAGAACTGGGAATACCTTCGCAACCTCGGCGCGCATACCGACCCGATGCTGATCCACCGTGAGATGGCAGATCAGTTGCGCGCCTGGTGGGGCCGGGTGCAATCGTACGGCGCGGTTTGGACGCAGGATTTCAAGGCCACGTACGAAGCGCTGGAGGTCCCGCTGATGATCGGCGCGGCGCCAGAAGACGTGCTTTATCCATTTTTGGAGCGCGCCGCGCAGCTGCAGCCATCGGCGCGGGTGATCCAGATTTCCGGTCACAATTTCGAACCTGACCTCGACGCGGCGACGATCGCGACCGAACTGCGCGCGTTCTGCAACGAATAGCCGCGCCCCGTCAGCGTGCCATTATCCGCCGGTTGAGCACGGTCTGGGTCGCTTGATCGTAAAGCCCGGTCAGGCGTTCCAGCGCGGCCGCCGCGCCGCTCAGCGATCCGTTGAAGCCCTTGATCTCGGCCACCAGCGAAAGCAGAATTTCCTCGCGCGCGGCGGCATAGGCGTCGGTCGCGGCGACTCCGCTGGGGGTAAGGCGATAACCGGCCTCGCGACGGCTTTTGCCCGTCACTCGCTCGATCAGGCCATGCTGCTCGATCTTGCGTAGCGAGTACTGGATTGTCGACACATCAGTGCGATTGAGGAACATCAGCAGCTCCGACAGGTTCTGCGCCCCGCCGCGCATCCGGATCGAATGAAGTAGGCAAATCTCTTGAAAGCCGAGCCGGGCGCTGGAAACCGACATGTGCAGGTATTCACTCCAGCGGGAAAATGCCTCGTTCGCGCGGATAAGCGACAATTCGGCGCGGGTGAGGGCAGCGGCATCATCCCCCTCGGTCATGTAGGTATCGGGTTCGTGCTCCATCACCTGCTCCCACATTGCATGTAAATCGCATGGATCAGCATGCTCAATTTGGACCCGAAAAGCGACGATTCTTTTCCGTTGACTTCAAGCGGCGCCCATAGGACAACATTTTGTATACAATCTCGTCAGCAAAGACGAATGGTTTTCACCGGGTCGCCTCGGGGGAATGGGTATGAGGAACAATTATTGGAAATTGCTGTGTTCGGCTGCGGTGCTGGGGTGCGCGCCGTCGGTGATGGCGCAGGACACGTCGGCGCCGACCGCCACGGAACCCGCCGAAAACCAGCAGCCGGGGATCATCGTCACAGGGCTGAAGCGCGATCAGGCGTTCGTCGATGTGCCGGTCGCGGTCCAGGTGTTCGATGAGCGCCTGATCGCGGAGGCCGGCATCACGCGCCCGCAGGACTTCCTCAACCTCACGCCCAATGTGACTTTCATCCAGTCCAACCATGCGGGCGAGGCGTTCGTGAACGTGCGCGGGCAGACCTCGGTACGGCAATCGGAATCGGCCGTGGCGGTGGTGATCGACGGCGTGCAACTCGCGACCCAGAACGAATTCAACGGCGAGTTGTTCGACATTCAGCAGATTGAAGTGCTCAAGGGCCCGCAGTCGGCATTGTACGGGCGTAACGCGGCAGCCGGCGCGATCGTGATCCGCACCAAGGCGCCGACCGACGAATTCGAAGGCAGCGCCATCGCCAGCTATGGCAACTGGAACACCAGCAAGGCCGTGCTCAGCATGAGCGGCGGCATCGTGCCTGGCAAGCTGCGGGGCCGTATCTCGGCCGCCTTCAGCGAAACCGATGGGCCGTTCACCAACATCATCACCGGTGAAAAGTCATATCGCTCTTCGGAAAAGCTGGGTCGGCTGCGGCTCGACTGGAACGACGGTGGTCCATTCACGGCGGACCTGCGCTTTAACATTAGCCGGCTTACCGGCGGGGCAATCGCGGCGAACGCGCAGGGGCCGAACATCGTGAACGGCGGCGTGCCCTCGCCAGTGGACAGCAACGACACCGATGCCCCATTCGTGACGGACGTGCCGGGCAGCAACCTGCAGGACAAGTGGAGCGCATCGCTGAAGCTCGACTACGATCTCGGCGGCGTCAGCCTGACCAGTGTTTCCTCGTACAACCGGATTGTCGACAATTATCAGGCCAAGCTGTTCCCTTATCACACCGCGCTCGACCCGCGGAACGACGCGGGCAACGCGATCCTGTTCGGCGACCAGACCCAGAAATACCGGATCGCCAACAAGGCGTTCATTCAGGAACTGCGGCTGGATTCGACCGGAGATGGCCCGTTCAACTGGCAGGTAGGCGCCTACTTCCTCGATTCGACGCGCAATTTCACCACCGAGCAGGGCTATAATGGCCGGGTTCTGACCGATGCGACCGGGGCGCCGATCATCGGCATTAGCGGATATCTCCCCAATCAGGCGAGCGGCGCGGTGCGGGGGGCACTTGATCCAGCGATCTCGAATTTCCTGTTCGGCAGCGTGATCAGCCGGTGGGACCGCTTGCTCGTGGGCGGCGGCGCAATCGCGCCAACGCGCGGCATCGACGGGCTGGATTCGACCAACCCGACCAATGCCTACGACATCTCCGAATACAAGGCCCGTAACTTCGCCCCATTCGCCAACGCGCAGCTGGAAGTAACCGACAACTTCGAAATCGGTGTCGCTGCCCGCTATGACATCGAGAAGCGCGAAGTCCGCACACTTACGCCCAATGTCGCCAATCCTTTTACCGGCGGGTCGTTCAACCAGTGCGTTGCGCTGTTCAACCTAGCACCGGAAGATTGCCAGGACAGCCGCACATTCAAGCAGTTGCAGCCCAAGGTCACGCTGACGTACAAAATGCCTGATCTCGGCTCGATATACGCGAGCTACGGCAAGGGGTTCAAGTCAGGCGGCTTCAACGCCTTTGGCACGCGCGAGATCGTGGTCCGGGCAACGCAGATCGGGATCACCCGGCCCGAAGCGGAGGCTCTGGTGTTCGTCCAGGACTCCTACGAAAAGGAAGTGTCCGACAACTACGAGGTCGGCTTCAAGCTCCAGTTCCGTGATGCGGGAATCAACATCAACGGCGCCGCCTTCTGGACCGACGTCAGCAACGCACAGCAGTTCATTTTCTTTCCGGCCGGCTCGATCCAGGCGGTCGCCAGCATCGACGAGGTCCGGATCAAGGGGTTCGAAATCGACGGCACCGCGCGGCTGGGCGATCAGTTGACCCTGTTCGGCGGGTTTGGATACATCGACCCTGTCATCCGCAGCTACCTGGCCCAGCCGGGCAGTGTTGGCAATCGGATGCCCTATGTTTCCAAATACAATATCACCGCCGGGTTCCAGTTCACCCAACCGGTTTCCTCGACACTCGAGCTGACGACCCGTGCCGAATACAGCCGCCAGGGATCGGTGTGGTTCGATGCCGCCAACCTGCCCGGCACCAAGCGTGGCCCGACCGATCTGGTCAACGCACGGCTCGGCCTGCGCGCGGATGAATGGGAAATCTCGTTGTGGGGCCGAAACCTGCTGAACGAGGAATACAGGGTGGAGTCCGTGACGCTCGTCACCGGCATCGGACTGTTCAATCCCGGCTTCAAGGCTCTCACCCGCAGTTACGGCGTCGAGGCGCGCGTCCGCTTCTAAGGAGAAATCGATCATGCCCATTGGACTTGCACCTACCGTCCGTTCCGGTTTCGGCATCCATACCGTCGACGACGCCGTGATCGATGCCGCGCCCCTGCTGGATCTGCCGTTCAACCCCGGCGTCCAGATCCGCGGTTACAGTGCGATCAATCAGCCCAACTGCCAGGTGATTGTCGAGGATTTCATGCCCGGCGACGAGTTCGTGTGGACGTTTGTCCACGATGAATTCCAGTACTGCATTTCGGGCGAGATGGAGGTCGAGGTGTTCCTGCCGCCACTCTACGCCGAGAGCGTCAAGGCGCACATCGGACCGGGCACGGTGTTCACCTATCCGGTCGGCGCGCGCAAGCACGTCAAGGTCGTCGGCGACAAACCGTTCCGGCACCTGTGCTTCTGTCCGCCGAGCCCCGACTATCCTTTCCCCACTTACGAAGAGCTATCCGGCACAGGAGGATAATCGATGCCTGATCCCGCTATCACGCCTGTCGCGTCCGGCGATCTGCCGGAGGATCTCAAGCCGCTCCATGCTACAGGGCTGGAACGGACCGGCGATGCCACGATCATCGGCGTGATGGCGCATCAGCCCGATATCCTGCGCTGGTATTTCGGTGAGTTTTACGACGGCCTGTTCTACAATCGCCATCCCGGCATGCGGGTCGACGTGCGCAGCAAGGAACTGCTGCGGCTCAAACTGTCAAAACAGCACGGCTGCCAGTTCTGCAACCGATTCAACACGGTCGAGGCACTGGCCGCGGGCGTGACCGAGGACCAGGTCGAGGCGATCTTCGACCTCGCGTCGCCCGCGTGGGATGCCAAGGACCGCGCACTCTTGCGGCTGGCAGAGGAGATGATGCTGCAGAACATGGACGGCCAGCTGACGCCCGCGCTGCATCGCGATCTGCGCGCGCATTACGATGACGGCCAGATCGTCGAGCTTGGCTTCATCGCCGCCGTCCTTACCGGTGTCGCGAAGTGGATTTTCACTTTCGACATGGTCAATCGCGAAGAAACCTGTCCGATCCGCCCGCCCGTCGCCGCCTGAAACAGCACCCAAGCCAGCAGAGGAGTCGCTGCCATGAAAATTCAAGTCGATCTGAAGAGCCAGCTCCCCCACGCCGTCCTGCCCAAAACCACCGCGGACGAGTTCGCCCGGCAGGAGTTCGTCAAGAGCCTCAAGTTCCACCTCGCCAGCAAGGTCTCGGTCGGGAACAAGGACGCCTATGAAGGGCGTGCGCGTGACCGCTTCGAAAAGTCCGCGGGGCGCGAACCGCAGACCGTCACCGAAATGCGCAAGGCGATGGGCGACGACCCCTATTTCCGGTTCTGGAGCGCGTTGCAGCGCAACAGCCAGGAAATGATGTGGAAGTCGGTACAATTGCCGGTTGAACGCCAGCATGACGACCTGATCGGGCAGGGGCGGATCGATCAGCCGCTCGGTAGCCTGAGGCTCGATCCCGACATGGAAATTCCGCGCTATCATCGTGCGGTCGACATCCACTGCATGCCGGGTGGCTATCACACTGATTTCGCCGCCGATGACGTGGCCAACGGCGCAGTCTACGACCGTGCGGTATACATCTACGCAATGGGTCGGATGGGGCCGACCAACTCGGATATCGGCGATACCACGATCGCCTATCTCAAGCAGCACTATCCCGACTTCAAGCCGCGCCGCATCCTCGACATGGGGTGCACCGTGGGCCATTCGACGCTGCCCTATTGCGACGCCTATCCCGAAGCCGAGGTCCACGCGATCGACGTCGGGGCCCCGGTCCTGCGCTATGCCCACGCGCGGGCGGAATCGCTGGGCAAGGCGGTGCATTTCAGCCAGCAGAACGCGGAGAGCACCGACTTTCCCGACGGCCATTTCGACCTGATCGTCAGCCATATCCTGGTACACGAGACCAGCCACGCGGCGATCCGGCGGATCATGCGCGAATGCAACCGGCTGCTTGCCGATGGCGGGATCGTGATCCACGCCGAAACGCCGCCCTATCGCGACCTGCCCGTCTACGACGCGTTCATGCTCGACTGGGACACGCGCAACAACAACGAGCCTTACTGGGGCGCGAGCCACGAACTCGCCGCGACCGAGATCGCGGCAGAAACCGGGTTCGATCCGGACAAGGCGTTCGAGGCTTATCAACCCAGTGCGTTCGAGGCGGCCGAGGCCAGACGGACAAAAGTGTTCCAGGGTGGCGACTTCGGCGGCGGCGGCGCCTGGTGGGTATGGGGCGCGCGCAAGTAACGGTCATGAGGGAGAGGGCGGCGTTCGCGCCGCCCTCAACATGCCAATCGAGGACTGATCGACGATGAGCGACGACAACCGGCTGCAACTGAAGGCCAAGGGCGAACGCCCGCAATATTTCGAGGATCCGGCGATCGACAAGGTGCTGTCGATCACAATGGCGCTGGCGGGCGAAACCGCAGTGCTGCACGACCGCGTCGACACGATCGAACGGTTGCTCGAGGCTGGCGTCCCGCTAACCCGCGCGGCCATCGACGACTATCAGCCGGACGAGGGGGTGCGGGAGGAGCGCGACGCCTGGCGTGACCGGTTCCTCGACAACGTCCTGCGTATCGTCCACCAGGAACGCGAGGAACTGGCCCGCAAGGCGGCCGACAAGGTGCCCTATGACGAAGCCATCCGGCTGGTCGAGGCGCCCGCCGACATAATGTGAACACGGCGAACGTCGACAGGATGGATGCGGCCTGATCGGCGGGCTTTCGCCGGGCGGGGACATGGCGTAGTCTGACAGCCCGACCGTGTCGCATACGGGCGCACCACCAGGCCCGGGTCGCGAAGCCGGCACGCTCGCGTCACGGACAAAGGTCAAGCTGCATGGCGCCCGAGGATGCATTGCCGGTGATCAAGGATTGGGTCGCCCGCCATGGCGCCGGCCGTGATCAACTGCTGCCGATGTTGCACGCGGTCCAGCACGCGGCCGGGCATATCGACGATAGGGTTGTGCCGATGATCGCGGCGGCACTGAACCTGTCGCGCGCCGACGTGCACGGGGTCGTCACCTTCTATCACGACTTTCGGCGCCGCCCGGCCGGGCGGCACGTGGTAATGCTGTGTCGCGCGGAGAGCTGTCAGGCGCGCGGGGGAGCCGCGATTGAGGAAGCGGCGGTCAGGGTGCTGGGGGTGCCCATGGGCGGCACGCGCCCCGACGGACGGGTCAGCCTTGAGCCAGTCTATTGCCTCGGATTGTGCGCGATTGGCCCCAATGCCCTGGTCGACGGGCGACCAGTCGCGCGAATCGACGAGTCTGTACTCGATCGCATTGCTGACGGGATCGGAGCATGAGGCGCGTGTTCATCAGCCGGGACATGGCGTCGGTCGCGCTAGGCGCAGACGATGTCGCCCATGCGTTCGCGGAGGCGGGTTGCGAGGTCGTGCGCACAGGGTCGCGCGGACTGTTCGCGATCGAGCCTCTTGTCGAGATCGAGGTCGACCAGGGCCGGGTCGGTTACGGCCCGGTGTCGCCCGGCGACGTCGAGGCGGTTCTCGGCGGCAGGCATCCCCGTCGGCTCGGCGATGTCGCGGCCCTGCCGTTTTTCGCGCGGCAGCAGCGTGTCACGTTCGCGCGTTGCGGGGTGGTCGATCCGCTCGGCCTAGCCGATTACGCCGCGCACGCTGGCTGGGCCGGCCTCGCCGTGGCCCGATCTGCCACCCGCCAGGCGGTGGTCGACGCGATCAAGGCCAGCGGGCTGCGCGGCCGTGGCGGCGCGGGCTTTCCCACCGGCATCAAATGGCAGACCGTCCTCGATGCTCCGGATGGGCCAAAGTATGTCGTGTGCAACGCCGACGAGGGCGACAGCGGGACTTTCGCAGACCGTATGCTGATGGAGGGGGACCCCTTCTGCCTGATCGAAGGCATGGCGATCGCGGCGCACGCCGTCGGCGCAGACCATGGGTATGTCTACATTCGCAGCGAGTATCCTTTCGCGGTCGACACGATGCGTGCGGCGATCGAACTTTCGGCCAGCCATATTGCACCGTTCACACTCGAAGTCCGTGTCGGGGCTGGAGCTTATGTCTGCGGCGAAGAGACCGCGCTGCTGGACAGCGTCGAGGGCAAACGCGGCCAGGTACGGGCGAAGCCGCCGCTGCCAGCGATCGCGGGATTGTTCGGTCGGCCGACGGTCATCAACAATGTGCTCAGCCTGGCCGCGGTGCCCTTCATCCTCTCCCATGGGCCCGAGGCCTACGCAGACATTGGTTTCGGTCGCTCGCGCGGGACGATGCCCATCCAACTGGCGGGCAATGTGCGGAACGGCGGACTGTTCGAGGTCGGGTTTGGCATCACGCTGGATGAACTGGTGAACGACATTGGCGGCGGAACGCACAGCGGGCGTCCAGTGCGCGCAGTGCAGGTGGGCGGGCCTCTCGGTGCCTATTTCCCACCGTCCATGTTTCACTTGCCGTTCGATTACGAGGCATTCGCGGAGGCAGGCGGATTGATCGGGCATGCGGGGATCACGGTGTTCGACGATCGCGTGGACATGGCGCGCATGGCTCGCTTTGCGATGGAATTCTGCGCGGTGGAAAGCTGCGGGAAATGCACCCCGTGCCGGATCGGGGCGACGCGTGGGGTCGAGATCATTGATCGCGTTATCGGCGCGCGGGAAGGCAAAGCTGGGAAATCGCCTCGGATTCCTGTTCAGCTCGACAAGGCTTTGCACTCGCGCGCGTCCGCCCGCATCGACGCAAGCGCCACCGGGCAGATCGAACTGTTGCGCGATCTGTGCGACACCATGAGGCATGGCTCGTTATGCGCGCTGGGCGGCTTCACGCCCTATCCGGTGCTCAGCGCGCTGGATCATTTTCCTGAGGATTTCGGCGTGCCCGCGCACGTGGTGGTAGCGGCGGAGTAGCGGCATGACATTCACGCGCGAGCCCGATCATGGCACACCCCCGCCGCCGGCAACGGGCGAAACTGTAACGCTGACGATCGACGGTGAACGCGTGACGTCCGCGCAAGGCACGTCAATCATGCGCGCGGCATCCTTGGCCGGCACCGCTATCCCCAGGCTGTGCGCGAGTGACAGTCTCGAAAGCTTTGGCTCCTGCCGACTTTGCCTCGTCGAGATCGAGGGGCGCGCGGGCTATCCCGCATCCTGCACGACTCCGATCGCCGAAGGTATGGTGGTCCGCACCCAGACCGATCGGCTCAAGAAGCTGCGCCGGGGCGTGATGGAGCTATATGTCTCCGACCATCCGCTCGACTGCCTTACCTGTCCGGCCAACGGCGATTGCGAATTGCAGGATCAGGCCGGGGCCGTGGGCCTTCGCGATGTGCGATATGCCTATGGCGGTGCGACCAACATGGGCCAGGTCAGGGACCAGTCGAACCCGTATTTCGACTTCGACCCGTCGAAATGCATTGCCTGCTCGCGCTGTGTTCGCGCGTGCGACGAAGTGCAGGGAACATTCGCCCTGACGATGGAGGGGCGCGGGTTCGACACCAGGGTCAGTCCGAGCCAGGGCGACGATTTTCTTTCATCCGAATGTGTATCGTGCGGCGCGTGCGTCCAGGCGTGCCCGACCGCGACACTGATCGAGAAAAAGGTTGGCGAGATCGGCACCCCCGACCGGGCGGTTGTCACCACGTGCGCCTATTGCGGAGTCGGCTGCACGTTTCGCGCCGAGATGCGGGGCGAGGAACTGGTCCGGATGGTGCCGTGGAAGGATGGCAAGGCAAACCGTGGGCACAGCTGCGTCAAGGGGCGATTTGCCTGGGGTTATGCCAAGCACCGGGACCGCATCCTGACCCCGATGGTTCGTTCGCACGTCTCCGAACCCTGGCGCGAGGTCAGCTGGGACGAGGCAATTGCGCACACGGCACGCGAGTTCCGCCGCATCCAGGACGCTTACGGCACGCGTGCGATTGGCGGGATCACGTCGAGCCGATGCACCAACGAGGAAACATTTCTGGTGCAGAAAATGATCCGGCAGGGGTTCGGCAACAACAATGTCGACACCTGCGCGCGTGTCTGCCACTCGCCAACCGGATACGGGCTGAAGACGACGCTCGGCACGTCGGCCGGGACGCAGGATTTCGACAGCGTGATGCAGTCCGATGTTATCCTGGTCATCGGTGCGAACCCGACCGATGGACACCCGGTTTTCGCGAGCCGCATGAAGCGGCGGCTGCGGCAAGGCGCCAAACTGATCATCATCGACCCGCGCCGCATCGACCTTGTCAAATCGCCGCATGTCGAGGCAGATTATCACCTGCCATTGCGGCCCGGAACGAATGTTGCCGTACTGACCGCAATGGCAAACGTGATCGTTACCGAGCGGCTTTGCGACGAGGCCTTCATTCGCCAGCGCTGTGACTGGGACGAGTTCGAGGACTGGGCTGCCTTCGTATCGGAAGCCGCCCGATCGCCTGAAGCCACCGCGCCGTTGACTGGCGTTCCCGCCGAGGTGGTGCGTGCGGCCGCGCGGCTCTATGCGACCGGGGGCAATGCGGCGATCTACTATGGTCTCGGGGTCACCGAACACAGCCAGGGCAGTTCGACCGTGATGGCGATCGCGAACCTGGCGATGGCGACAGGCAACGTGGGTCGCGAAGGGGTCGGGATCAATCCGCTGCGCGGCCAGAACAACGTCCAGGGCGCTTGCGACATGGGCAGCTTCCCGCATGAATTTTCTGGTTATCGCCATGTCTCCGACGATGGCGCCCGCGCCATGTTCGAAACGGCTTGGGGCGTGAAGCTGGACCACGAACCAGGGCTGCGGATCCCGAACATGCTCGACGCGGCGACCGATGGCGATTTCAAGGCGTTGTTCGTGCAGGGGGAGGACATCCTCCAGTCCGACCCCAACACCCACCATGTTGCCGCGGGGCTGGCCGCGATGGAATGCGTGGTCGTGCACGATCTATTCCTCAACGAAACAGCCAATTACGCGCATGTCTTCCTGCCCGGCTCCACGTTCCTGGAGAAAGACGGGACCTTCACCAACGCGGAGCGTCGCATCCAGCGGGTTCGCAAGGTGATGGCTCCGCTGAATGGCCATGCCGACTGGGAAATCGTGCAGTTGCTCGCGCGTGCCCTGGGGCTCGACTGGGACTACGCCCATCCGGCAGAGATCATGGACGAGATTGCCGCGCTCACTCCCACTTTTGCCGGGGTCAGCTACGCTCGCCTGGATGAACACGGCTCGCTGCAATGGCCGGTCAACGATGCCGCGCCAGATGGTACGCCCACCATGCACATCGGCGGTTTCGTGCGGGGGAAGGGCAAGTTCGTGGTTACCGATTATGTCGCCACTGACGAGAAGACCGGACCTCGTTTTCCGCTTCTGCTCACCACCGGGCGTATTCTCAGCCAATACAATGTTGGCGCGCAGACCCGGCGGACGGCGAATTCCACCTGGCATGCGGAGGATCGGCTGGAAATCCATCCGCTCGACGCCGAGAACCGCGGCGTAAGGGACGGCGACTGGGTGAGTTTGCGGAGCCGCGCGGGCGAGACGACGCTGCGGGCATTGGTCACGGAGCGCGTGGCCCCCGGGGTCGTTTACACGACCTTCCACCACCCCGATACGCAGGCAAACGTCATCACCACCGACTATTCCGACTGGGCGACCAACTGCCCCGAATACAAGGTGACGGCTGTCCAGGTCGGTCTGTCGAATGGCCCTTCCCAATGGCAGGAGGGTTACGCCGCGCAGGCCCGGCAAAGCCGCCGCATTGTTGCGGCCGAGCCAGCTGAGTGAGCGTGGATGGCGATCAGCCCGGCGTGATGTCGACCGGGGAGCGGCTGGTCTACATGGCCAACCAGATCGCGCGCAATTTCGCCGCGGAGGGAGAGGATCGCGCCGCAGCCATGGTGGCGGATCATATCCAACTCTACTGGCATCCCAGAATGCGCGCCCGCATCGCCAGTCTGGCAATCGAGCAACCCGGGGCGCTCTCCCCGATCGCAGCGCGGGCCATCGCGCGGATCGGCGGAAGTTGAGCCGCTCCGCCGCAGCGCCGTATCCCTTCATCCGCGTCACGGGTGATGGCGATCGCAGCGTGATCGAGCGCGGTCTGGCGGAGGAGATCCCGGTCGCACTGGAATTCAACGGCATGGGGTATGCGGTGTTGATGGCAACCCCCGAAGATTTGCAGGATCTGGTTGCGGGGTTCCTCGTGGCTGAACGGTTGCAGCGGATGTCGGAGGCGCCCCCCGAAGTGGCGCTACATCCCATCGAAGGCGGCATTGTCGCACGTGCGAACCTGTCGGAGGAATGCGCGCGCGGGCTCCTGGACCGGGTCCGGCACCGCACCACGGATTCATCTTGCGGGCTATGCGGCATCGAGAGCGTCGAGCAGGCAATGCGGACTCTGCCTCAGGTTCGCGGCGATTGTCTGGCGGACGATGCCGCTGTCTTCGCGGCATTGGCGGGATTGGATGCACACCAGCATCTCAACCGCGAAACCGGCGCGGCACACGCAGCGGCGCTGGTCGCGCCCGATGGAGACATTCGGCTGGTGCGCGAGGATGTGGGGCGGCACAATGCCTTCGACAAACTGATCGGCGCGATGCGGCGGATGGAGCTGGGATGGGACGGCGGCTTCGCACTGTTGTCGTCGCGCTGCTCCTACGAACTGGTCGAGAAGGCGGCGCTGTCCGATTGTCCCCTTTTGGTCACGATTTCCGCCCCAACCGCGCTGGCAGTCGCCCGGGCCAAGACGTGCGGGCTGCGGTTGCGCGTTCTCGCCCGGCGCGATGCAATGCTGGCGCTGTGATGAGCGCCCGCCCGATTGCCGGGTTGGTGCTCGCGGGGGGCGCTTCGCGCCGCTTTGGAAGCGACAAGGCATTGGCGGTTTACCGGGGACAAACGCTGCTCGACTGGGCGTTCGCCGCGGTCGAAACGCGCTGCGCGGCAGTTTTCTTGGCGGGTCGCGAGCATCGCCGCGCCATCGCGGTGAACGACCAACCTGGTCCGGACATGGGCCCGCTGGGCGGAATCTGCGGCGGGCTGTTCGCGGCGCGGCGGCGTGGGTTCAGCCATGTGCTTTCGGTACCGTGCGACACGCCAGCGCTACCCGGTTCCTTGCTGGACAGACTGATCGGGATGCGTGACGGGGGTTATGTCGCCGTGTGCCCGGTCATCGCGCTGTGGCCCACATCGCTGGCCGATCACCTCGATGATCATCTCCGCTCCGGCAGGCCGCGCGCGGTCCAAGCGTGGGCAGTGGCGGCCGGCATCACGCCGCTGGCGTGGGACGCGCCGGTCGTCAATATCAACCACCCTTGCGATCTTCCGCCCTGTTAGTGGCCCGCATGGGTCAGCTCGGCGCTCTCATGCGGGTTGGCTCATCGCCGCTGCCAGTTCGTGCCGCAGCGCTTCCACAGCGTGTTGCACTTTGGGGAGCAGGTGACGCCGCCGCGGATAAACTGCGCAGATCGGTTCGTCAGGCGGCTGGGCGTGTTCGAGGACAAGTTCGACCATCCCGTGCTTAAGGAACGGCAGGATGTAGAAATCCGGGAGCTGACATATTCCCAAACCTGCAACGCACGCCTCCATTACCGCGTGCCCGCTGTTGCAGCGGAACCGGCCAGCGGGATGATGCACGTGGTCTTTCCGGTCGACCGTGAAATGCCAAGCCGTAGCTGTACCTCCGATGCATTCATGTTTCGCGAGATCCTCGACCCGTCGCGGCCGTCCGTGGCGCGAAAGATAGTCGGGCGCGGCACAGGTGTAGAGTGTGCGTGAAGCAACCCGGCTCGCGATTAGCCTGGGATCGTTCGAATTGCCGGTACGAACCGCGAGGTCGAAGTCCTCCGCGATCAGGTCGATGACCCGGTTGGTCAATTCGATGGTGAGGCCGAGCCGGGGATGCAACATCGCGAAGCGGCGCAGGATCGGTGCCACGAACCGCTCCCCCATCGTGGTGGAACAGGTGACCCGCAATTCGCCCTGCGGCTCGCCCTTTTCCGCCACCAGGGCGAAGGCCTCGTCACGTTCCAGCACCATTCGTTCGCACCGGTCGAGAAATGCGCGACCCGTATCGGTCAGCCGCACCATTCGCGTCGTCCGAAAAAAGAGCTGTGTGTCGAGCCTTTGTTCCAATGCCTTGATCGCTCGGCTGACATGTGTCGCGGACATGCCGATGAGCTGCGCGCCGCGCGTGAAACTGCTGGTGGTTGCCACCGCGACGAATTCGTCGATTCCATCCCACCGCGTCATATTGCAACTCCCGATGGCAAAATGGCGGACTAGTGGCTCGATTGGTCCAGTTGAAGCATAAATGAGCCTGGGCAATCAGTGCGCTTGGCGAGACCAATGTTCGAATGTTCGAATGTTCGAATGTTCGAATGTCCGAATGTCCGACGGGCCGCGCACGCCCGGTTGCTTCGATCGACCGTGCGGATCCTGCTGCATGGACGGCCGACGTCACGGCCGCGGGCGCTGCGCGGACTCGGGCTGGCCCCCGTCCGCGGGCTGCCCGCTAAGGCGGGCGCACGTAGCCAGCAATGCTGAGAGTATGACAAGTTCCGCTCCATCCTCGATGAAGCTCAGCAGATCGTCGAGGTCCGGGAAGTACCATCTGGTGATGAAGTGGAGACCATCCACACCGAATGCGGCGCCGCCAAAAATCGCCAGGACGATCACGATGGCCAGAACGGAAGGCTTTTCGGCAAGCGCGGCAAGCCGATAGGAAACCCATAATGCAAGCAGGATCATCGATCCAAAGATAGCCAGGAATATGCCTTCACCAACGTGATGTTGGTCGGGCAAAATGATCTTTCCGGCGGTTTCATGGATACCGACAGCATTGTCGATGGTCAGTGCCAGCAGGCATGATGCGATCAATACATAGGACAGGCCGCGCCGCTGTATTTCAAACCGAACAAGCGCCAACGCAGCCAAGAATGTTTTCAGATATTCGAAATATTCAGAGATGCTACGTTCCCTGTCAATTCGCAACAAACTTCTGTCAAAAGGAGGATTGTCATTTAAAAAGACGACGTATGTATGAATGGACATCAACGATATATCGAATAATAAAAGAGTGAGGAACAACCGCGAGTGCAGGGTGAACGCCAATATTGTCAGGGAATTTTTTAGCGACGTGATGATGCTTCCAATGTCGCTCATTTTCAGAACCCTTGCAAATTCGACTGATCACTTTGCCTGTTAGCCAAGAATATCTGGGCCACGCTCCAATATGTAAGAAGAGGCAGGATCCAAATCACGCGCAGATTGTATCGTGCATCGGGCTTGGACAAGCCTCCGGCGATTGCGGCATTGGCGAGAATGGCAAGAATGGTCAGTGCAAGCAGTGCGGCCAAATGCCGTCGCGCCGCACCAGCGGGCACTGTGCGGCTCATCAGGCAGATCATGATGAGCGCGAGCGAAACGAAGACCCAAATCTGGATGGCAAACTCGGAGACTGCCACTGGCATATTCCCCTGGGCGTTCCGCGTATTCGCCATCCGCGTCGCGACTGGATCGGGCAGGTTCGCGAGATTGAAGAATGTCCCACCGTCGGATTTCCCTCGCCATAATGTTAGATCGACGAGGCGGACCTGGCGCGCGAAGGCTGCCAAGGTCGACGCCAGTACTCGATCGGGGTAGGCGCTGAAGGTGGCAACCGCGAAGCGTACGTCCTGCTGGGACAGCCTCTGCCGGGACGCCGCATCCGCAATCGTGAAGACGCCTTCCGGGCCTTCGCTCCACAGGAACAGATCGCTGTCGTGCGCGGTACGCGCCTGATACCGGCAGACTTCGAAATCGGACCCGGCACAGTGGGTCTGCAGGAACCTTTGCCCCGGGCCGTCCGCAATCAGGCGAGCAGTCAGGAACGGCGGGCGCACTGGTGTGCGCGCGGTTGTCTTCTCGACGGCAGCGACGAACAGCGCCTCGCCGGCGAACCCCAGCGCAACCGCCCCGATGCCGATCAGCGCTGCCCTCGTGGCAAGGCGTGCTCTCTTTCGCAGCAGGATGCCTGCGACCGACAGCACGAGAAGGATCGGCAGGTTGGAGCTATGTGACAAGGCTGCCAACAGGATTAGCCCCGCCAGGATGGCGATTTGCCAGCGCGAGTAAGCCTGCCAGCAGCACAGCAGCATTATCAGCGCTATGCTGGCCACACCGGTCAGGAAATCGGGGGCGAGCAGGCTTGCGGTGAATGGGAGGGATGTGCCCATGGCAAGGAGCAAGATTGCCCCGAAATATATCCCGAGGCGTTGGCTTGGGCGCGTGGGCGCAATCGGGATCAATGCCAACCAGACAAGGAGCGCGGCCAAGGCGGATTGAACGATCACCCCAGCATGTTCGCCCAGGGCCACGACCGGCAGATAGACAAAGGCGCCATAGTAGATTGATCGACCGAGGAGTGGGACCTTGGCCGGAATATCGCCAGGCTGTGTGGAACGTTCGCCTTCATCCAGCGCGGCAGGCTCGCGCGCGGTGTAAAGCGCGCGCTTGTCCGACCAGATTGAATCATGGCTCAGCGCGGTCGACACCGCTGCATCTGCGCCGCGAAGATACGCCGTGGTGTCGGCGATGAAGAACGGCCCCATGTTCACAAACGAAGGCCAGGCGAGCGCCACGGTCGCCAGCGCGATGCTGGCAATGATCCACAGCTTGCCAAGCACATGCCGTGCCCGTGCCACCGCGATCGGCGGATCAGATGTCGGCTGCGACATCGCTCGAGGCTGGATCGCGACGTTGCGGTCGGAAGACATGGTTGTTTCGCAGGTGCCAGACCGTGAGAAAGCTGACGCCGACCGCAATCAGTTTGGCAAGACGTGGATCGAGCCCGAGATGCGAGCCTCCGGTGACGATGGCAGTCGTGATCGCCAGGCCGATCAGCGCCGAGGCAACGAACTGGGTCTGTTGTACCGTGCGCCGCCTCCGGGCAAGCGCGACCCTGGCGGGAAAGACGATGCGGCTCGACAGCGCCCAATGGACGGCGATCCCAACCGAGTAGGCGACCGCCGATGCCACGGCGGGGACGGCCGACAGGGCGATCAACTGAATGAAGAGCGCCATGTCCACGAACAGAGCGATGCCGCTGGCAATCAGGTACTTCGAGAATACCAGGCCGCGAAACCGCTGGAGCCCTTCCGCCAGCCCTTGCGTCATGCGCGGTCCGCCACGGGCATCGGCACATTGCGGACGGAGGCGAGGGCGGCGGCGTGGTCGGGGCAAAGTGCCTGG
>CAZEWN010000018.1:0-77564 GCA_964516135.1 uncultured Erythrobacter sp.
ACTGCAACATCGGCACCATCGGTCACGTCGACCACGGCAAGACCACGCTGACCGCGGCGATCACCAAGGTGCAGGGCGCGCCGGTCGATTTCTCGAACATCGACAAGGCCCCGGAAGAGCGTGAGCGCGGCATCACCATTTCGACCGCGCACGTCGAGTACGAAACCGACGCCCGCCACTACGCGCACGTCGACTGCCCGGGCCACGCCGACTACGTGAAGAACATGATCACCGGTGCCGCCCAGATGGACGGCGCGATCCTGGTCGTGAACGCCGCCGACGGCCCGATGCCCCAGACCCGTGAGCACATCCTGCTCGCCCGTCAGGTCGGCGTGCCGGCGCTGGTCGTGTACATGAACAAGGTCGACCAGGTCGACGACGAGGAAATCCTCGAGCTGGTCGAGCTGGAAGTGCGCGAACTGCTGTCGAGCTACGATTTCGACGGCGACAACATTCCGATCGTGAAGGGCTCGGCCCTGGCCGCGCTCGAAGGGCGTGACCCGGAAATCGGCGAGAACTCGATCAAGGAGCTGATGAAGGCTGTCGACGAGTACATCCCGCAGCCCGACCGTCCGATCGACAAGGCGTTCCTGATGCCGATCGAGGACGTGTTCTCGATCTCGGGTCGCGGCACCGTGGTGACCGGCCGCATCGAAACCGGCGTCGTGAACGTCGGTGATGAAGTCGAGATTGTCGGCATCAAGGACACCAAGAAGACGACCGTCACCGGCGTCGAAATGTTCCGCAAGCTGCTCGATCGCGGTGAAGCCGGCGACAACGTCGGTGCTCTCATTCGCGGCGTGGGCCGTGAAGAGGTGGAGCGTGGCCAGGTTCTTGCCAAGCCCGGCTCGGTCACCCCGCACACCGAATTCAGCGCCGAAGTCTACGTGCTGTCGAAGGATGAAGGTGGCCGTCATACGCCGTTCTTCGCCAACTACCGCCCGCAGTTCTACTTCCGCACCACCGACGTGACCGGTGAAGTGATCCTCCCCGAGGGCACCGAAATGGTCATGCCGGGTGACAACGTAACGATCGGCGTCAAGCTGATCGCGCCGATCGCGATGGACGATGGCCTGCGCTTCGCCATCCGCGAAGGCGGCCGGACCGTCGGTTCGGGGGTTGTCAGCAAGATCACGAAGTAATATAGGCCCGCGCGAAGCAGGGGATTCGTCCCCCGCAAGCCGGACCAGCTTCGGAAAAATTCGGTCAGCGGCCCCGCTCTCCCTGGAGACGGGAGGGGGCGGGGCGGCTGATTTTTGTATGCTCTTTCTCATCGGTACACGGACATGGAAGCCCAGAACATTCGCATTCGCCTCAAGGCGTTCGACCACCGCGTTCTCGACCAGGCCACTGGCGAGATCGCCGACACGGCCCGCCGCACTGGCGCGCTGATCCGGGGTCCCATTCCGATGCCGACGAGGATCGAGAAGTTCACCGTGAACCGCGGCCCGCACATCGACAAGAAGTCGCGCGAGCAGTTCGAGGTGCGTACCTACAAGCGGCTGCTCGACATCGTGCAGCCCAACGCCCAGACGGTCGATGCGCTGATGAAGCTCGATCTCGCCGCGGGCGTGAACGTCGAGATTAAGCTCGCTTGATCTCGTCATCCCAGCGCCCGCCCTCGCGAATGCGGGGGAAAGCTGGGATCGCTGTCCTCCTGATCGGACCTTAAACGACCAGGACTGTTTCGAGGCTGCGCTCTGTGGCCAACGATCCCAGCTTTCGCTGGGATGACGAAATTGGTGGATACCGCCGGATCTGATCCGGGTCTGCGTCCCCCGTCTCGCTTTTCCTTCGGGAAAGGCATTTCAGCCCGGACGGGGCGTCGCATTACAAATGGGCTGATCAAGCACCCCCGGATGGGCCGTGGGTGCCTCTGTTGAGGAGTTTTGACGATGCGCACCGGCGTTATCGCAAAGAAAGTCGGGATGACCCGCCTGTTTCAGGAGGATGGACGTCACGTTCCCGTGACCGTCCTCGCCCTCGAGGACTGCCAGGTCGTTTCGCACCGCACCGCTGATCGCGATGGCTATTTCGCGCTTCAGGTCGGTTCGGGCGAAGCCAAGCAGAAGAACGTCAACAAGCCGCAGCGCGAACACTTCGCCAAGGCCGAGGTTGGCCTGAAGATGAAGGTCGCCGAGTTTCGCGTCGAGGGCGAAGACGGGCTTTTGCCGGTCGGTTCGACCATCAGCGCCGAGCACTTCGTGGCCGGCCAGATGGTCGATGTCACTGGCCACACGCAGGGCAAGGGCTTTGCGGGCGCCATGAAGCGCTGGGGTTTCGGCGGCATGCGCGCGACGCACGGCGTCTCGATCAGCCACCGTGCGCACGGGTCCACCGGCAACCGCCAGGATCCGGGCCGCGTGTTCAAGGGCAAGAAGATGGCCGGCCACATGGGCGACCGTCAGCGCACCCAGCAGAACCTGGAAATCGTTCGTACCGACGCGACGCGCGGCCTGCTGTTCGTGAAGGGCTCGGTCCCGGGCTCGAAGAACGGTTGGCTGCTGGTCCGCGACGCGGTCAAGCTGCCGCTTCCCGAAGGTGCGCCGTTCCCCGGTGCGATCCTCGACAAGAAGAGCGCCGCGCCCGAGCACGAGGAAGTGCCTGCCGGCATGGTCGAAGCAGCTGCCGAGCACGAAATCGTCGAGCAGGTGAGCCCCGAGCAGCAGGAAGAGCTGCTGGAGACGCAGCAGGCTGGTGTCGAGACCGATGCCGAGGCCGAAGCGACCGAGAACACCGCCGCGGAAGGTGCCGACAACGGCACCACCGATGGCGCGAAGAAGGAGTCCTGATCGTGAAGATCAAGGTCCAGAAACTGGATGGCAAGGCCTCGGGTGACATCGAGCTGAGCGATGACGTGTTCGGCATCGAGCCGCGCGCCGACATCCTGCACCGCATCGTTACCTGGCAGCTGGAAAACCGCCGCGGCACCGCCCGCCCGACGCGCGAGCGTTCGGACGTTGCCCGCACCGGCAAGAAGTTCGGCCGCCAGAAGGGTGGCGGTACCGCCCGTCACGGCAACCGCGGCGCCCCGATCTTCATCGGCGGCGGCAAGGCCCATGGTGCACGCAAGCGTGACTTCAGCCAGTCGCTGAACAAGAAATTGCGCGCGCTCGGCCTGCGCATGGCGTTGTCGAGCAAGGCGAAGGACGGTCTCGTGATCGTCGACAGCCTCGACCTGAAGGACGCCAAGACCAAGGCGCTGGCCGAAACCTTTGGTAAGAACGGCTGGAACGGCAAGGTTCTGGTGATCGACGGCGACATCGTTAACGAAGGCTTCCGCAAGGCTTCGGGCAATCTCAAGGGCGTGAACGTCCTGCCTGCCATCGGTGCCAACGTCTACGACATCCTGAAGCACGACACGCTGGTCCTCACCAAGGACGCGGTCGAAAAGCTGGAGGCGCGCTTCAATGGCTAAGAAGCAGGAAATCGATGCCCGTCACTACGACGTGATCCTCGCGCCGCACATCACCGAGAAGGCCACGCTGCTCTCCGAGCACAACGCGACCGTCTTCAAGGTGGCCGGCAGCGCGACCAAGTCGCAGATCAAGGAAGCCGTCGAGGCGCTGTTCGATCGTAAGGTCGCAGGCGTCAACACGCTGGTTTCCAAGGGCAAGACCAAGCGGTGGAAGGGCAAGGCCTATCGCCGCAGCGACGTGAAGAAGGCGATCGTGACCCTCAAGCCGGGTCAGGATCCGATCGACATCACCGAAGGCGTGAGCTGATCCCATGGCACTGAAGAACTACAAACCGACGAGCCCCGCCCGGCGCGGCCTCATCCTGGTCGACAAATCGGCGCTCTACAAGGGCAAGCCGGTGAAGTCGCTGACCGAGGGCAAGCGCAAGACCGGCGGCCGCAACAACAAGGGTCATGTCACCTCGCGCGGCATGGCCGGTGGCCACAAGCAGAAGTACCGCTACATCGACTTCAAGCGTCGCAAGTGGGACGTCGAAGGCACCGTGGAACGGCTCGAGTATGACCCGAACCGCACCGCCTTCATCGCGCTGGTCAAGTACGCCGACGGCGAACTGGCCTACATCCTCGCACCGCAGCGTCTTGCCGTCGGTGACAAGGTGATCGCGGGCGAACGCACCGACACCAAGCCTGGCAACGCGATGCTGCTGGGGCAAATGCCGGTCGGCACGATCTGCCACAACGTTGAGATGAAGCCGGGCAAGGGCGGCCAGATCGCCCGTTCAGCCGGGACTTACGTCCAGCTCGTCGGTCGCGATCGCGGCATGGTGATGGTCCGCCTCAACAGCGGCGAGCAGCGTTACGTGCGCGGCGATTGCATGGGCACCGTTGGCGCGGTCTCGAACCCCGACAACCAGAACCAGAACCTGGGCAAGGCCGGACGCCGCCGCTGGATGGGCATCAAGCCGCTCACCCGCGGTGTCGCCAAGAACCCGGTCGATCACCCGCACGGCGGCGGTGAAGGCCGCACCTCGGGCGGCCGCCACCCGGTTACCCCGTGGGGCAAGCCGACCAAGGGTGCGCGCACCCGTCATAACAAGGCGACGGACAAGATGATCATCCGTTCACGCCACGCCAAGAAGAAGAGGTAATCGGACATGGCTCGTTCCGTTTGGAAAGGTCCGTTCGTGGAGCTCAGCCTTCTGAAGAAGGCCGAGGATGCACAGGACAAGGGCGCCCGCGCCCCGATCAAGACCTGGTCGCGTCGCAGCACGATCCTGCCGCAGTTCGTCGGCCTGACGTTCAACGTCTACAATGGCCACAAGTTCATCCCGGTGTCCGTCTCGGAAGAAATGGTCGGCCACAAGCTCGGCGAATTCGCGCCCACGCGCACCTTCCCGGGGCACGCCGCCGACAAGAAGGGTAAGCGCTGATGAGCAAGCAGAAAGCCCCCCGCCGCGTCGCGGACAACGAGGCGCTGGCCGTCGGCACGACCATTCGTGGCTCGGCGCAGAAGCTGAACCTGGTTGCCGCGCTGATCCGCGGCAAGAAAGCCGAGGACGCGCTGAACATTCTCGCGTTCTCGAAGCGCGCGATGGCCAGGGACGCCTCGAAGGTGCTCGCCTCGGCGATCGCCAACGCCGAGAACAACCACAACCTGGACGTCGACGCGCTCGTCGTGGCTGAAGCCTCGGTCGGCAAGTCGGTCACCATGAAGCGCTTCCACACCCGTGGTCGCGGCAAGTCCACCCGCATCCTCAAGCCGTTCAGCCGGCTGCGGATCGTCGTGCGTGAAAGCGAGGAGGCCTAAGTCATGGGTCACAAGAGCAATCCCATCGGCCTGCGCCTGCAGATCAACCGCACCTGGGACAGCCGCTGGTACGCCGAGGGGCGTGGCTATGCGCAGCTGCTCAAGGAAGACATTGCGATCCGCAAGTTCATCGTCGACACGCTGCCCCAGGCCGCGATCTCGAAGGTGGTGATCGAGCGCCCGGCCAAGCTGTGCCGCGTGTCGATCTATGCGGCCCGTCCGGGCGTCATCATCGGCAAGAAGGGCGCGGACATCGAGAAGCTGCGTAGCCAGCTCGCCAAGATGACCGACAGCGACGTGAAGCTGAACATCGTCGAAATCCGCAAGCCGGAAATCGACGCCAAGCTGATCGCCCAGGGCATCGCCGACCAGCTGATCCGCCGCGTGGCGTTCCGCCGGGCGATGAAGCGCGCGATGCAGTCGGCCATGCGGTTGGGTGCCGAAGGCATCAAGATCATGTGCGGCGGCCGTCTCGGCGGCGCGGAAATCGCGCGTGTCGAACAGTATCGCGAAGGTCGTGTACCCCTGCACACGCTGCGCGCCAACGTCGACTATGCCGACGCGGAGGCACTGACCGCCTATGGCATCATCGGGATCAAGGTTTGGGTCTTCAAGGGCGAGATCATGGCCCATGATCCGACCGCGCAGGACCGCCTGATGATGGAAGCGCAGACTTCCGGCGTCCGTCCGGCCTCCGACCGGCGCTAAGGTAGAGTAAGCAAGATGCTGCAACCGAAGAAAACAAAGTTCCGCAAGGCCTTCAAGGGCCGGATCAAGGGCGACGCCAAGGGCGGCACCGCGCTGAACTTCGGTTCCTACGGCCTCAAGGCCATGGAGCCGGAGCGGATCACCGCCCGCCAGATCGAGGCCGCGCGCCGTGCGATCACGCGCCACATCAAGCGCCAGGGGCGCCTGTGGATTCGCGTGTTCCCCGACGTGCCGGTGTCGAAGAAGCCGGCCGAAGTCCGCCAGGGCAAGGGCAAGGGCTCGGTCGAATACTGGGCTGCGCGCGTCAAGCCGGGCCGCATCCTGTTCGAGCTCGACGGGGTTGCCGGCCCGCTGGCCGCCGAGGCGTTTGAGCGTGCGGCGATGAAGCTGCCCATCAAGACGAAGGTCGTCGCCCGTCTCGGCGACACCTCGCACCTGGAGGGTTGATCGATGGCCCAGAAGATGACCACTAAGGTTGAGGACCTGCGTGCCAAGTCCGACGACCAGCTTGACGCCCAGCTCACCGAGCTGAAGCGCGAGCAGTTTAACCTCCGCTTCCAGGCGGCGACCAACCAGTTGGAAGCCCCGGCGCGGATCCGCGAAGTCCGTCGCTCGATCGCGCAGATCAAGACCCTGCAGACCGAGCGCGCCGCTGCCGCCAAGAAAACCGCGGCTTGAGGAGCTAGACAATGCCGAAGCGTATCCTGATCGGAACTGTCACCTCCGACAAGACCGACAAGACCGTCACCGTGCTGGTCGAGCGCAAGGTGAAGCACCCGCTCTACGGGAAGATCATCCGACGTTCGAAGAAGTACCACGCGCACGACGAAACCAACGAGTATCACCTGGGCGACGTCGTCCGGATCGAGGAAACCCGCCCGATCTCCAAGACGAAGACCTGGCAGGTGATCGACCGCGTCGTATCGGGCGGTGTCCAGGCGGTGGAAGCCGACCTCGACGTGGCCGAAGCGGGCAACTGAACAAGGCGATTAGGAACTGCCGGACTGGTTCCGGCAAGCCAATGAGAAGGAAGACGGATCGATGATCCAGATGCAATCCAATCTCGACGTCGCGGACAACAGCGGCGCGAAGCGCGTCCAGTGCATCAAGGTGCTGGGCGGGTCGAAGCGCCGGACTGCCTCCGTGGGCGACGTGATCGTGGTTTCCGTCAAGGAAGCCCAGCCGCGCACCAAGGTGAAGAAGGGCGATGTCCATCGCGCTGTCATCGTGCGCACGAAGAAGGACGTCCGCCGCCCCGACGGCAGCGTGATCCGGTTCGATTCGAACGCCGCGGTGCTCGTCAACAAGAACGAGGAACCGATCGGCACCCGTATCTTTGGCCCTGTCGTGCGCGAACTGCGCGGCCGCGGGTTCATGAAGATCATCTCGCTTGCGCCGGAGGTGCTGTGATGGCTGCCGCGAAGATCAAGAAGGGCGACAACGTCGTCGTGCTCTCGGGCAAGGACAAGGGCCGCACCGGCACTGTCCAGTCGGTCATGCCCAAGGATGGCAAGGTCATTGTTGACGGGATCAACATGATCGCCCGGCATCGCAAGCCGAGCCAGGCCAACCCGCAGGGCGGTATCGACCGCAAGCCGGCGCCGATGCACATCTCGAAGGTTGCCATTGCCGACCCCAAGGACGGCAAGCCGACCCGCGTCCGTTTCGAAACCAAGGACGGCAAGAAGGTCCGCGTGGCCGCCAAGTCCGGGGAGACGATCGATGGCTGACAAGTACACCCCGCGTCTGAAGACGCAGTACGAGGACCGTATCGCAAAGGCGATGACCGAAAAGTTCGGTTACAAGAACGCCCTCGAGGTGCCCCGGCTTGAAAAGATCACGCTCAACATGGGCGTGGGAGAGGCGAGCCAGGACAAGAAGAAGGTTCAGACCGCCGCCGAGGAAATGGCGCTGATCGCTGGCCAGAAGCCGGTCATCACGAAGGCGAAAAAGTCGATCGCGCAGTTCAAGCTGCGCGAGGGCATGCCCATCGGCTGCAAGGTCACCCTGCGCCGCGAACGCATGTACGAATTCCTCGACCGTCTTGTGACGATCGCGATGCCGCGCATCCGCGACTTCCGCGGGCTGAACCCCAAGAGCTTCGACGGTCGTGGTAACTACGCCATGGGCCTGAAAGAGCAGATTGTGTTCCCGGAAATCTCGTACGACCGTATCGAGAAGGTCCGCGGCATGGACATCATCGTAACCACCACGGCGAAGACCGACGAGGAAGCGCGCGAACTGCTCCGCCTGTTCGGTTTCCCGTTCCCGGCGCCTGAAGCGGCGGCGGAAGAGAAGGAAGCGGCTTGAGCCGCTGCCTGACCCGGAAATAGGAAAGAGAGCTTAAGTCCAATGGCGAAACTGAGTTCCATCAACAAGAACGAGCGTCGCAAGAAGCTCGTGAAGAAGTATGCCGCGAAGTACGCCCGGCTGAAGGCCGTGGCGGACGATGAATCGCTCGACGAGGGCGAGCGTCTGATCGCGCGTCTCAAGCTGGCGGAAATCCCGCGTAACGGGAATCCCACCCGCGTGCGCAACCGCTGTGCCACCACCGGCCGCCCGCGCGGCTACTACCGCAAGTTCGGCCTCAACCGCATCGAACTGCGCGACCTCGGCAACAAGGGCCTGATTCCGGGCCTGACCAAGTCGAGCTGGTGAGGATCTAGACAATGGCATTGACCGATCCCCTGGGTGATATGCTCACCCGTATCCGCAACGGCCAGCAGGCGAAGAAGGACTCGGTCCTGTCGCCCGCCTCGACCTTGCGTGCGAACGTGCTCGAAGTGCTCCAGCGCGAAGGCTACATCCGTGGCTTCTCCGAAGACACCACCGGCAAGCACAAGGCGCTGCGGATCGAACTGAAGTATTTCGAAGGCGAACCTGCGATCAAGCATGTCGCGCGCGTCTCCAAGCCCGGCCGCCGCGTCTATTCGGGTTCGAAGGAACTGCCGGTGGTCCGCAACGGCCTGGGCATCACCATCGTGTCGACGCCGAAGGGCGTGCTTTCCGACGCGGAAGCCCGCTCGCAGAACGTCGGCGGCGAAGTGTTGGCGGAGGTGTTCTGATGAGCCGCATCGGTAAGAAGCCGGTTGCGATCCCCGCCGGGGTCACCGCGACCATCGACGAAGGCAAGCTCACCGTTAAGGGGCCCAAGGGCACGTTGGCGATGGGCCTGACCGACCTCATCGAGTACAAGCTCGACGACGGCCAGATCAGCGTCAAGCCGGCGAACGACACGCGTGCCGCGCGCAACCACTGGGGCATGCAGCGCACCCTGGTGTCGAACCTGGTCGAAGGCGTCACCGACGGCTTCACCAAGATTCTCGACATCAAGGGCGTCGGCTATCGCGCCAACGCGCAGGGCAAGAAGCTGAAGCTCCAGCTCGGCTACTCGCACGACGTCGATCTCGACGTGCCGGAAGGCATCGAGGTGAAGACGCCGGACCAGACCACCGTCGAGATTTCAGGGATCGACAAGCAGGCCGTGGGCCAGTTTGCCGCCGAAATCCGCCGCTGGCGCAAGCCCGAGCCTTACAAGGGCAAGGGCATCGCCTATCGCGGCGAGTATATCTTCCGCAAGGAAGGGAAGAAGAAGTAAGATGGCAAAGCTTTCCCTCTTCGCCCGCCGCCGCCGCCGTGTCCGCACGGCGCTACGCAGCCGCGCCGGCACACGCCCGCGCCTGTCGGTGCACCGCACCGGCAAGCACATCTACGCCCAGATCATCGACGATGCGGAGGGCAAGACGATTGCCGCCGCCTCGACCCTGGGTGGCAAGACGTCGGGTGCCAATGTCTCGGCTGCAACGCAGGTCGGCAAGGACATCGCCGCTGCCGCCAAGAAGGCCGGCGTCACTACCGTCGTGTTCGATCGCGGCGGCTTCCTGTTCCATGGCCGCGTCAAGGCGCTGGCCGACGCCGCCCGCGAAGGCGGGCTGGAGTTCTGATGATGCCAGAGAACGCAAACACCGAAAACAACAACGAAGCGACCCCCGCGGTGGAAACGCCCGCGGTCGCGGAAACGCCAAGCCAGGCGGCCGAGGCGCAGTCCGCTGAAAGCGGCGAGCCGACCGAGCAGCGCCGCGGTCGCGGCCGTGGCGGTGACCGGGGTGGCAATCGCGAGGGCGGCGATCGTGGCCGTGGCGGCCGTGGCCGCGGCGACCGTCGTGATAACCGCCGCGAGGAAGAAGACGACGGGATCATCGAAAAGCTGGTCCACATCAACCGCGTCTCGAAGACGGTGAAGGGCGGCAAGCGCTTCGGCTTCGCGGCGCTGGTCGTGGTCGGTGACGGTTCGGGCCGCGTGGGATTTGGCCATGGCAAGGCGCGCGAAGTGCCCGAAGCCATCACCAAGGCGACGGCATCGGCCAAGAAGAAGATGATCCGCGTTCCGCTCAAGGAAGGCCGCACCCTGCACCACGATGGCAACGGCCGTTTCGGCGCGGGCAAGGTAACCGTCCGCTCGGCCCCTCCGGGTACCGGCATCATCGCCGGTGGTCCGATGCGTGCCGTGTTCGAGAGCCTGGGCGTGGCCGACGTGGTGACCAAGTCGGTCGGCACGTCCAACCCCTACAACATGATCCGCGCCACCTTCGACGCGCTCGCCACGCAGACTTCGCCGAAGTCGGTCGCGCAGCGCCGGGGCAAGAAGGTCGCCGACCTTCTCGGCCGTGGCGGCGCGAGCGAGGCCGAGGCTGAAGCCGACGCCCTCGCGATTGCGGAGTAAGACAGATGGCCGACAAGAAGACCATCAAGATCAAGCAGATCGGTTCGCCGATTCGCCGCCCCGAGAGCCAGCGCAAGATCCTCATCGGTCTTGGGCTGAACAAGATGCACAAGGTCGTGGAACGCCAGGACACCCCCGAGGTGCGCGGCGCGATCGCGAAGCTGCCGCATCTGGTGGCGATCGTCGACTAGTGATACGGGCTACCCCGCCGTCGCGGCGGGGTAGCTGTGTCCGCCCTCCGGTAATGAGGCGATCCGGTCAGTACTGCGATCCTCCGGCGGTATCATCAGCGCGAATTAAAGCGAAAGCGAGTGCATCATCATGAATCTTAATGACATCCGTGACAACGCTGGCGCCCGTCATCGCAAGATGCGGGTTGGCCGCGGCATCGGTTCGGGCAAGGGCAAGACCTCTGGTCGCGGCCAGAAGGGCGCCAAGGCGCGTTCGGGCGTGTCGATCAATGGCTTCGAAGGCGGCCAGATGCCGCTCCACATGCGCCTGCCCAAGCGCGGCTTTAACAATCCGTTCGGCAAGGATTATGCCGAAGTGAACCTGGGCATGGTCCAGAAGTTCATCGACGCGGGCAAGCTCGATGCCAAGGGCACGCTGGACCACGACGCGCTGAAGGCTGCCGGCCTGGCGCGCGGCGGCAAGGACGGCGTTCGATTGCTCGGCAAGGGCGCCTTGACTGCCAAGGTCAGCTTCAAGGTTGCCGGCGCGTCCAAGGGCGCGATCGAGGCGGTCGAAAAGGCTGGTGGCTCGGTCGAGGTGATCGACAAGGGCGCTCCCGAATCCGAGAAGAAGGCTGCCCGCCAGGCCGCCAATAAGGCCGCCAGGACCAAGTAATCCGGAAAAGGGCATCGGGGGGTTCGACATCGGGCCCCCCGCTCCCTATCTAGCCTTCCTGTGCCGGGAGGGACCGGCGCCACACCAGGATCGAAGACACATCCGATGGCATCACGCGCCGACAATATCGCTAGTACGCTGAGCCTCGCCAATTTCTCCAAGGCGACCGAGCTCAAGAAGCGCATCTGGTTCACGATCGGCGCGCTGATCGTGTTCCGTTTCCTCAGCTTCATCCCGCTGCCCGGGGTGAATCCGCTGGTGCTGGAAACGCTCTATGACCAGACGCGCGGCGGCATCCTCGACATGTTCAACATGTTCTCCGGCGGCAGCCTGGAGCGGATGAGCCTGATTGCGCTTGGCGTCATGCCATATATCACCGCGTCGATCGTGGTGCAGATGGCGGCCGCGCTTCACCCCGCGCTGGGCGCGCTCAAGAAAGAGGGTGCGACCGGGCGGCAGAAACTCAATCAGTACACCCGCTATGGCACGGTATTCCTGTGCGTGATCCAGGGTTGGTTCCTGGCCGCCGGGCTTGAGGCATACGGCGCGCAGAGCGGGCTGCAGGCGGTCGTCCAGCCAGGTTACCTGTTCCGCATCGGCGCGGTGATCAGCCTGGTCGGCGGCACCATGTTCCTGTTGTGGCTGGGCGAGCAGATCACCAGCCGCGGCATCGGCAACGGCGTTTCCTTGATCATCATGGCGGGGATCGTGGCGCAGTTCCCCAGTTTCACCGCGAACATGTTCAGTGGCTACAGCGAAGGCTCGCTGGGCGCGGGCATCGTGCTGGGTTTCGTGGCCATGGTGGTGGTCCTGATCCTGCTGATCAGCTTTTTCGAGCGGGCGCAGCGCCGGCTCCTGATCCAGTATCCCAAGCGCGCCACGCAGCGGGGCGTGATGCAGGCCGACCGGTCGCATCTGCCGCTCAAGATCAATACCGCGGGCGTTATCCCGCCGATCTTCGCCAGCTCGCTGCTGCTGCTTCCGCTCACCATCAGCCAGTTCGCCGGGGAATCGGTCAATACCGAATCGACCTGGGGCGGCACGATCGTGTGGCTCAACCAGTACCTGGCGCACGGGCAGCCGATCTACATGCTGCTTTATGCGATCGGCATTATCTTCTTCTGCTTCTTCTACACGGCCGTGGTGTTCAACCCGGAAGAGACAGCGGAGAACCTGAAGAAGAACGGCGGTTTCATCCCCGGCATCCGCCCGGGCAAGCGTACCGCCGATTATCTTGATTATGTGCTCACCCGCATCACCGTGGTCGGTGCGATCTATCTGACCGCGGTCTGCGTGATCCCGGAATACATGATCGCACAGACGGGCATTCCGCTGTTCCTGGGCGGCACCAGCCTGCTGATCGTGGTCAACGTGACGGTCGACACGATCACCCAGATCCAGTCGCACCTGCTGGCGCACCAGTACGGCGACCTGATCAAGAAGGCGAAGCTCAAGGGGCGCCTGCGCTAAGGCAGCCTGGTCCAAGGGGGTTTTTGAATTGAACATCATCCTGTTGGGACCGCCGGGCGCGGGCAAGGGCACGCAGTCCGCCCACCTCGTCGAAACGCGCGGCATGCGGCAGTTGTCGACCGGCGACATGCTGCGCGCCGCGGTCAAGGCACAGACCGCGGTCGGCTTGCGCGCCAAGGCAGTGATGGAACGGGGCGAGCTGGTTTCGGACGAAATCGTTTCCGCCCTGATCGATGATGAACTGGCCGCGATGGGGCCCGCGACCGGCGCAATCTTCGACGGCTATCCGCGCACCGAGGCACAGGCTCGATCGCTCGACGAAATCCTCGCCGCGCATGGCCGTTCGCTCGACCATGTCATCGAACTGGAGGTGAACGAAGATGCGCTGGTGGATCGCATAACCGGGCGCTTCACCTGTGCAAACTGCGGTGAGGGATACCACGATCGCTACAAGCTGCCCTCCGCCGACGGCGTCTGCGACAAATGCGGATCGACCGAGTTCAAGCGCCGCCCCGACGACAATGAGGAGACGGTGCGGACCCGGATGGCGGAATACCGTGCCAAGACCGCGCCAATCCTGCCGCTCTACGAAGCACGCGGGATCGTAACGCGCGTGGATGGCATGGCTCCGATTGGCGAGGTGACGCGCGGCATCGACGCGATCCTGGGGTAGCACCTTACCCGCTTGCCGCCTGCGCGGCGGACGCTACAACGGCGCGATGATCATCCGCACCGTCGCTATCGCCACAGCGCTGCTGGCCGCGCCCGCCGCCGCCGAAGTGGTCGAGCAGACCGACAACGGCTTTGCCACGCGCGACACCGCCACGGTCGACGCCGCGCCCTATGACGTATGGCAGGCACTGATCGCACCGGCGCGCTGGTGGAACGATGGCCATACCTGGTCGGGCGAGGCCGACAACATGTTCCTCAGCGCGCAAGGCGGCGGCTGCTTCTGCGAGCTGCTTCCCGTGCGCGATGGCACGCCCGAAGGCGTGCGGCGCGGCAGCGCGATGCATATGATGGTGCTGCAGGCCGATCCTCCCAGCGCGCTTCGAATGCGCGGCGCGCTCGGGCCATTGCAGAGCGAGCCGGTCGACGGCGTGCTCACCGTGACGCTGGCCCCCGCCGATGACGGTGCCACGCGGATCGTTTGGGAATACGTCGTGGGTGGCCACATGCGGTTCAAGGTGCCGGAGATCGCCAGGGCGGTCGATGGTGTGATGAGCCAGCAACTGCGCGGGCTCGCTGGCCTGTTCGGCGGGCCCGTCGCGCGCACGGATCCGGCGCCCGAGCCCGCGGCTCTGCCGGCACCGGGGCGCCCGAGCGTCAGCGAGGCGTTCGAGGGGCTCGACGAGGGCGGGTGATGCGCTAGATTGCCCGTGCATCGACAGAGCGCGAGTCGCGATCGCGCCAGGATGCGCGGGGTCGCTCGTCTGCCAGCGGGCCATGTCCGGCGGCGTCATTGAGAGGGGGCGATCTTGGCATCGATCTATGACCGGCACGTCGATCTTCCGCGCTTCATGGAGGGCGTGAACAAACGCAATCCGCATCAGCCCGAGTTCGTCCAGGCGGTGCAGGAAGTGGCAGAAGACATCTTCGAATTCATCGAGGACAAGGAAGAATACCACCAGGCACAGATCCTGCGCCGGATCGCGGAGCCCGACCGCGTGGTCAGCTTCCGGGTGTGCTGGGAAGACGATGCCGGCAACATTCGCGTCCAGCGCGGGTGGCGGGTGCAGAACAACAACGCGATCGGCCCCTACAAGGGCGGCATCCGCTTTCATCCCAGCGTCACCGAGAGCGTGCTCAAGTTCCTCGCCTTCGAGCAGACCTTCAAGAACGCACTGACCGGCTTGCCGATGGGCGGCGGGAAGGGCGGGTCCAACTTCAATCCCAAGGGCAAGAGCGTGCGCGAGATCATGCGCTTCTGCCAGTCATTCATGACCGAGCTTTATCGGCACATCGGCGCCGACATCGACGTGCCTGCGGGCGACATCGGTGTGGGCGGGCGCGAGATCGGCTACATGTTCGGCCAGTACAAGCGGATCACCAACGAATTCACCGGGGTGCTGACGGGCAAGGGGCTGGAATATGGCGGCTCGATGATCCGGCCCGAGGCGACCGGATACGGCGCGGTCTACTTCCTCGCCAACATGCTGGCGACCAAGGACCAGAACCTCGAGGGCAAGACCGCGGTGATTTCGGGTTCCGGCAATGTCGCCACGCATGCGGCCGAAAAGATCGTTCAGATGGGCGGCAAGGTGCTCACCCTCTCGGATTCGGGCGGCTTCGTCCACGATCCCGATGGCTTCACGCAGGACAAGATCGACTGGGTCAAGGCCCACAAGACCCACCGGCGCGGTCGGATCGAGGAATATGTCGCCCAATTTGCGGGCTCCACGTTCCATGCGGGCAAGACGCCATGGGGCGTGCCATGCGACATGGCGCTGCCGTGTGCCACACAAAACGAGCTGCTGGGCGCGGATGCGAAGACGCTTGTCGCGAACGGTTGCATCGCGGTGAGCGAAGGCGCCAACATGCCGACCGATCTCGACGGGGTGCACATATTCAAGGCCGCGAAGCTGCTTTACGCGCCGGGCAAGGCGTCCAATGCGGGCGGGGTGGCGGTATCCGGGCTGGAGATGAGCCAGAATTCCGGCCGACGCGCCTGGAGCGAGGCGGAGTTGCAGCAGATGCTCAAG
This sequence comes from uncultured Erythrobacter sp., assembly GCA_964516135.1. Lineage (GTDB taxonomy): Bacteria > Pseudomonadota > Alphaproteobacteria > Sphingomonadales > Sphingomonadaceae > 34-65-8. Next base: position 15,675 of record CAZEWN010000018.1, read on the forward strand.
GACATCATGGCCGGCATTCACCAGCGCTGTCTCGACTACGGCGACCGGGGCGGGGGCTACATCGACTACGTCAAGGGCGCCAATATCGCGGGCTTCAAGAAAGTGGCCGATGCGATGCTGGCATTCGGCGTGGTGTGATGCGCTGACGGAGCCGACCTCGCGGCAGGTCTTTTTGACAACGCGGCCAGCGTGTGTAGGATGTCTTGCATCGGCGGCGGCGCGACCCGCATGGTCACGGCTGTCGTGCGCGCTTGGCTGTTGACCTGAGGGGCGAATCGCCCTAAGCGCGCCCTTCATTCGACAGTTTCGGACTGGTCCGGTCGGCGGCAACCAATGATGCGCGCCATCCGGGCTTTTTGCCGTAGCGGCATTGTTCGAACCAACCGGATGAACGTGAGCGATGAGATAGGGGGCGGCCCCGGCCTCGTGCCGAACCCGTCGGCCCCCTGTGGAGCATGGAGAATTAAGTGGCTCGTATTGCCGGGGTAAACATCCCCACCAACAAGCGCGTGATCATCGCGCTGACCTATATTCACGGTATCGGCCGCACCACGGCCCTCGCGATCGCCGAGAAGCTCGGCATCGATCACACCCGCCGGGTGCAGGATCTCTCGGACGCCGAGATCCTGCAGATCCGCGAGGCGATCGACGCGGATCACACGGTCGAGGGTGACCTGCGCCGTGAAACCGCGATGAACATCAAGCGGCTCATGGACCTCAAGTCCTATCGCGGCCTGCGCCATCGTTCGGGCCTGCCGGTCCGTGGCCAGCGCACGCACACCAACGCCCGCACCCGCAAGGGCAAGGCCAAGCCGATCGCCGGCAAGAAGAAGTAAGCCTGCTGGGGGTTTCCCAACGGCTTTTCCCTTCTCGTACTTTTGTAAGGAATACGAACCATGGCACGCGAACCCGGCCGGATCAGGCGGCGCGACAAGAAGAACATCTCGAGCGGCGTCGCGCACGTCAATGCTAGCTTCAACAACACGATGATCACCATCACCGACGCGCAGGGCAATGCGATCAGCTGGTCCAGCGCCGGCATGATGGGCTTCAAGGGCAGCCGCAAGTCGACGCCTTATGCCGCCCAGGTCGCCGCAGACGATGCCGGCAAGAAGGCCGCCGAACACGGCGTCCGCACGCTGGAAGTCGAGATCAAGGGTCCGGGATCGGGCCGCGAAAGTGCCCTGCGCGCGCTTCAGGCGGTCGGTTTCACGATCACCTCGATTCGCGACGTGACGCCGATCCCGCACAATGGTGTGCGGCCATCGAAACGTCGCCGCGTCTGATCCGTACCTGCCCGGCAAGGTCGCTCCTTGCCGTCTCTCCACGGACCGGACGCGCCACCGCCGGCGCCCCGGTCCGCCCGCATTGAAACCCTAGGGGATATCCATGTCCGTCAACACCAAGAACTGGCAGGAACTCAAGAAACCCAACAGCCTCGAGGTCAAGGAAAGCAGCGACCGCAAGCGCAAGGCGACATTCGTTGCCGAGCCGCTGGAGCGCGGCTTTGGCCTGACGCTTGGCAACGCGCTGCGCCGCGTGCTGCTTTCCAGCCTTCAGGGCGCCGCGATCACCTCGATCAAGATGGAAAACGTGCTGCACGAATTTTCCTCGCTGGCCGGGGTGCGCGAGGATGTGACCGACATCGTGCTCAACGTGAAGCAGATCGCGCTCAAGATGGAGGGCGAGGGGCCCAAGCGGCTTCAGCTCTCCGTTACCGGCCCGGCCGAAGTGACCGCGGGCGATATCGCGGTGACCGGTGACATCGAGGTTCTGAACAAGGACCTGGTGATCTGCCACCTCGACGAGGGCGCGACGCTCAACATGGAACTGACCGCGGATACCGGCAAGGGCTATGTCCCTGCCGTGGCGAACCGTCCTGTCGACGCGCCGATCGGGCTCATCCCGGTCGACTCGCTCTATTCGCCCGTGCGCCAGGTCAGTTACAAGGTCGACAACGCCCGCGTCGGGCAGGAACTCGATTACGACAAGCTGAGCCTTACGGTCGAGACCGATGGCACCGTCACCCCTGACGATGCCGTCGCCTATGCCGCGCGCATCCTGCAGGATCAGCTCACGCTGTTCGTCCACTTCGAGGACGGCATCCCGCAGGCACAGGGCGGCATGATCGGCGTTGCGGCGGAACCGCAGGAATCCGATGCCAACCAGCTCAATCGTTACCTTCTCAAGAAGGTCGACGAGCTGGAATTGTCGGTCCGGTCGGCCAACTGCCTCAAGAACGACAATATCATCTACATCGGCGACCTGGTCCAGAAGACCGAAGCCGAGATGCTCCGCACGCCCAACTTCGGCCGCAAGAGCCTCAACGAAATCAAGGAAGTGCTGTCTTCGATGGGCCTGCGCCTCGGGATGGACATCCCCGGCTGGCCGCCGGAGAACATCGAGGAAATGGCAAAGAAGCTCGAGCAGGAACTGCTCGGCTAAAGCCATGCGAACAGGGTGATGGGCGGCGACCGTAACTGCCGCCAGGACCGGGCTACCTCATACGGGCCCCTTACGAACGAAGGATTGAGAAATGCGTCACAAGATCGGCGGCCGCAAGCTGCAGCGCAAGACTGGGCACCGCAAAGCCCTGTTCCGCAACATGGCGGCCGCGCTCATCAAGCACGAACAGATCATCACCACCGTGGCCAAGGCCAAGGAACTGCGCCCCTATGTCGAAAAGCTGGTGACGCTGGCCAAGCGCGGCGGTCTGTCGAACCGCCGCCTGGCGCAGAGCCGACTCGGTGACGATGCTCAGCTCAAGAAGCTGTTCGATGTGCTGGCCGAACGCTACGCGACCCGTGACGGTGGCTATACACGCGTCATCAAGGCCGGCATCCGCGCCAGCGATGCCTCGCAAATGGCGGTGATCGAATTCGTCGACCGCGATGTCGATGCCAAGGGTCAGGATTCGGGCCCTGTCATGACCGACGAGGAAGAATTCGAGGACGCTTGATCCATGGGGCGCCCCGCGGCGAATGCCGGGGCCGCATCCGCCATATCGGTCATTTTTCGACCCCTGCTTTTGTTCATAAATTCCGCGCTTAACCTGAATATGCGCTGTCGGGCCAATTCAGCGAGACCTCAGCGCGGGATTGATAAAACGACCTTCGTAATCGGAAGCACCTTCGCTTCCGGATATGGAGGACGACCGATGAAGACCATTTCCAAGAGCCTGGTCGGGACCATCGCGGCTGGCGCGATGGCGATGACTTCTGCCGCCCCCGCGATGGCGCAGTATCGTGACCGTGACCGCGGGATCGACGCGGGCGACATCATCGCCGGCGCGGTGATCCTCGGCGGCATTGCCGCTGTTGCCTCGGCCGTCGGCAACAATCGCGGCTACGATTACCGCTACGACAACAACTATCGCTACCACGATCGCGGTTATGGCTACGGCTACAGCAACCGCTACGGCAGCCCGCGTCAGGCGGTCGAACAATGCATCCGCGCCGTCGAGAACGACGCGCGCCGGGCCGGCTATCGCTTTGCCGACGTGACACAGATCCGCGATGTCGATGACCAGCGCAACGGTTGGCGTGTGCGCGGAAACCTGGTGGTCGATGGCGGCTATGGCCGCTACAATAGCCGCTGGGGGTACAACCGCGACCGTTATCGCAACGACGATGCGGGTCGGTTCACCTGCCGCGTCGATCGGGGCCGGGTCTCCGACGTCGATTACAGCGGCATTCGCAACCTTCGCTGATCGCGGGTTCGGATAATTGCATACCGGAAAGGCGGTTCAGGCTGGTGACAGTCGGGGCCGCCTAACCGTTTGTTTTAACCTGGCGGCATTCTGTCGCCAGAGCCGGGGGTTGATGTCATGGCCCGAATAAGTATGCCTGCCGCTGCGCTGGGGTTTGCCGCCGCGATTTCGACGGTAGCGACGCCCGCCTTTGCCGCCGATTTCTCGCTTGCCAGCGCCCGCGCTGCGGTGCCGGTCGCGCCGGTGGTCGGTTCCAATGACCAGAACGTGCAGGGCTATCGCTGGGATCGCGGACGTTATCGCCATCGTCACCGCACCAGTGTTGGCGATGTCCTGACGGGCGTGTTGATCCTGGGTGGAATCGCAGCCGTCGCCAGCGCCGCATCGCGTAACGACCGCTCGCGCGACGACTACCGCTATCGCGATTTTCGCCCCTATCGCGGCGACAGCCGTTACGATGATGCGCGGGGCATTGATAATGCGGTGCGGATCTGCGTGGACGAAATCGAACGCGATGCCCGGGTCGAAAGCGTCGACGGAGTGGATCGTACCGGCGCAGGTTGGCAAGTCAGCGGCGTTCTGTTCGATGGTGCGGGTTTCACCTGCCGGATCGGTGCCGACGGGCGGATCGACAATGTCGACTACGGCCGGGGCGACCGTTACGAGGCATCGGCGCAGGATGGGCAGTGGGATGCCGATCGCTATCGCTCGGCCCGCGCGCGGATTGATGCGCACGTACCCGCTGTGCAGGATCAGCCGATACCCGCCTATCCCGGCGGCCCGCTGCCGGGCGAGGAATAGCCGGGCTCAGTCCGCTTTGGCGCTGTCGGCATAGGCGGGTAGCGCGAGCTTCCATTTGATAGCCGCGCCGCGCAGTGCGAAACCGGCGATCCATGCCGCCGCCCACACCGGCGCCTGGGGCAGTCCAGCCAGCGCGCCGCCCAACGTTATCAGCGCGGCGAGCGCGGCAGCGGTGACGTATAGCTCGGGGCGCATGATGATCGACGGCACGCCCGCGATCACGTCGCGCGCGATGCCGCCCGCGCAGCCAGTCACGACGCCCAGCACCGCCGCCGGGACTGGCGCGACTCCGAATGCCAGCGCCTTGGCCGTGCCCAGCACCGCGAACGCGGCCAGACCCGCCGCGTCGGCCCATTCGAGCAGCTCGTTCTCCCACCACCGGCGCGGGGTCCACCACGCGATCAGCGCGGTGGCAAAGATCACCGGCGCGACCCACGGGTTGTGCAGCCAGAACGCGGGCACCCCGATCAGCATGTCACGCAATGATCCGCCGCCGACCCCCGTCACGAGCGCGAAGAACGCCATCGTCACGAATGTCTGCCGCAGCCGCGCGGCCAACAGCGCACCAGTCAGCGCGAAGACTGCCGTGCCGAGCAGGTCGAGTGCGGGGGGAAGTGCGGGCGGGTTCACGCCGGTTCCGCCGGAATGCGGGGCCGCGCCTTGCGCCGGCGGAACAGCAGCACGCAGCCGAGCGCGGCGCCGATGGCGGATAGCGCGGCAAACAGGATCAGGATCGGATGAGAGGTATCCTCGCGCGTTTCCAGGTCCATGATGTGAAGGCCCCACATCAGGTCGAACAACCGCCACCAGCGCGTACGGACCGCCTCGATTTCACCCGTGTCGCGGCCGACATATACGTGCGTGCCATCCGCCAGCGCCACCTGCCACACGGGAACCTCCCGGCGGAAATCGAATGGCACCGCATCGGCGGTGAACAGGGTGACGCGTTCCGCCGCTTCTCCGCCCTTGATCCTGCGGGCCACCAGCCCGCGTGCCTGGGCGGCGGTCATGGGCTGGATCGACGCGCCCGTGGCCAGGTCACGGCGGCGGATCGTGCCATCCATCATCGTCAGCACCGCGACAGCGCGCCCATCCTGCATGCGCGCGTGAATTTCGCGGATCGGCCCCTCCACCGCGCCGAATGTGTCGTCGGCCAGCGATAACGGTAGTGCTGGCGCGTCGATACGGAGGTGTTCGCCCCGCACTGTCTCGATGGGCCGTGCCACCATAACCAGCCCGGTTGCGGTCCACATGAGGATCGGTACCCCAACCAGCCAGCCGAGCCAGATATGCCAGCGTGCGATCTGCCGCATCGTGGGCCGGGGCGCCATGATCAAGCGATCCCTCTGGCGCCGTTCAGCGCGACGGGGAGGCCCGGTTTCTGAAATTCCATGTCCGCCCGCCCTCGATCGCGCCGATGGCGATTCCATAGCCAATTATCGGAGCGACGCCATAGCCCAGCAGGGGGGTGGGATAGGGGCCGGTCAGCGACGCAATGGCCAACCCCAGATAAAATCCCGCGAGCGCAGCCCCGTCTGCCCCCGCACGCAGCGGAGCCGCGATCGCGGCGAGCAAGGCGGCGGCGGCGGCAGCGGCGAGCGGCCCTGACCAGGTGGCGAGATGCTGCAGCACGTCCTCGACATGGGGAACCGGCATCAGTGGATCGGTGCGTTCGAACGTGAGCACGACTGCAAGCGCGGCACAGGTGGCCGAAGCCGGCGCCCAGGCCGACCGCTGCAGCAATGCACCAGCGAAAAGCGCGGCCGCTAATGCAAGGGCGGTACCGCGATCCGGCTGGGCCGTCAGCGCGGCGGCGACAATGGCCACAGCGGCGAGTGACGCAGCATCCGCGCGCCTTGCCGCGACCACCACGAAAGCGGGGAGCACGGTCATCCCGACGTGGAGCGCGACCGGCCCCAGATCGAGCCAGCGCCGCACGCCGTCCAGCGGCGTTCCCACGACCAGCGTCAAACCGACCAGAAGCGGTGCGGCGACCAAAATTGTCGCAGGATGTCTCCACCTCACGAAAGCCAGTGCGAGGGCAGCCACAAGCGCGCCGAGGTTGACGAGCACAAACACGATCGGTGCACCGCGCAGCGCCATCGCCAATGCACCCATGCCGATGGCCAGTGCCAGCGAAGCTTGCGCGACCGAGCGCGATCGAGGCGGCCGCGCGGCGTTCAGCGCGGGGCGAGCCGGATGTCTGCGGTGCCAGTACCCCAGACGGGCAAATACAGACCTTGCCCGGCGGCCTTCAGTTCGCCGGTACGCACATCCTCGATCCGGGCGCGGATCAGCAGGTCGCCCTCGCGCTTGCTTTCGATCGCGGTTGCCACCTTGCCCATCAGCTCGTCATAATCGCGTTCGAAATTCTGTGCCAGCGCGTTGCCGATCGTCTGCGCGAAACCGGGAGAATTGGCGAGCGCCAGCAGCAGGTCGGCATCGGCACGGTCAGTGTCCCCAGTGATCCGGACCTGCGAGAAACCCACTTCGCGCGAACCTGCCTCGTTTGCCGGAACTGCGGTGAGCCAGACCTTGCCGCGGGCGCTGCCCAGGTCGCCGCCGCGCTGGGTCGCGCTGAATTCGACCCCTACCGCCACTCTGCCGCGCGTGGCGCCATATGCCTCGACCCGCCCGAATTTTGCCTCGATCGGGCCAAGGCCGGGCACGTCGAAGGGGCGTGCCGATCGCTTGACCAGCGCGCGGGCGATGACAGGTTCCAGCTCGTCATAATCGGCGATCACGGGGATGAAGAACATCAGCTTACCTGGTTCCTCGGCCAGCCGGGCCAGCGGGGGCAGGGGGGTGCGCGCGGGATCCGCCGGTCGATCCCCCACAAACGTTTCGGTGCGCGCCCTCATCCCCAAGCGCAGCTCCAGCCGTCGCCCGTTCACCGAATAACCACCATACTGGAGCTGCTGCGGTGTGATCCGCATCCACACCGCCGGGTTCGCGCGATTGAGCTGGAGCGAGGTGAAGGCCTGGCCCCACAGCCGATCAATATCGGCCCGCAGGTTCAGCTTGGCCAATTCGCGCGGCAGTGTGCGTTCCAGCCGCGCGACGATCCCTTTCAGCTTGCTGTCGGCCGCATTGGTGAATTCGATCCGCTGGCCCAAGAAATCGACATGCGGGGCGTCGGTCCAGTCATATTCGATGTCGATGGTCGCGCGCGGGTTCCAGCGACGGTCGAGCGAGAGGCGGGCCACTGCGTTCACCCGCGCATCGGCGGTCGCGGTCTCCTGCTTCAGGATGCCGCCGATATCCCTCGCGCGCACGACCGCGCGGATCGGCATGGTGACCACGATGTCCTGCCCGCGGCCCGACAGGGTCAGGGCGCCCCGCGTAACGGTGCCAGTGATGTCGCATCGGAGGGTCGGGGTCTTTAGCCGGACAAAGGCAACCTTGATCCGTTCGGAAGGCACGCAGACCTGGTCCCGTTCGTCGATGGTCCAGAGCTGGCGTGGGATTTCGCGCTCCAGTTGACGGGCAAGACCGGCCAGATCCGCAGTAACAGGGACGGCAATGACCGAATCCTGCGCCGGAACGGCAATGGTGTCGCTTGCGCGGGGGGGTGGTCCACCGGCCTCCCCGCTCTTGCAACCCGACAGCGCAAGGCATGCCCCAGCCACCAACGCGAGAATACGCGGTCCCCCGATATACATGCCCGTTGGTGCCCCTGATAGCCCTTGGGGCGACAACCGGCGAGCGGGAACGCGGTTCCTTACATGTGGATCGGCTTGCCGGTGACCGCCATCGCGGCTTCCTTGATCGCCTCGCTGTGGGTCGGGTGGGCGTGGCAGGTGTAGGCGATATCCTCGCTTGTCGCGCCGAATTCCATCGCCTGTGCGGCTTGCGCGATCATCGTGCCCGCGACGCTGGCGATGCACCAGACGCCGAGAACCTTGTCGCTTTCCGCGTCGGCGATAATCTTTACGAACCCGTCGGGCTCATGATTTGTCTTGGCGCGGCTGTTGGCCATCATGGGGAACTTGCCGACCTTGATCTCACCGCGCTTCTTCGCCTCGTCCTCGGTCAGACCGACGCCTGCGATCTCGGGCCAAGTGTAGACCACGCCGGGAATGATCGCGTGATTCACGATGCCGGTCTGCCCGGCGATGTTCTCCGCGCAGGCGATGCCTTCATCTTCCGCCTTGTGCGCCAGCATCGGGCCAGGGATGACGTCGCCGATCGCCCACACCCCATCGACGGCGGTGCGGAAATCGTGGTCGGTCTCGATCTGGCCGCGCTTGTTCAATTCCAGCCCGATCGCGTCGAGGCCCAGCCCCTCGGTGTTCGGGCGGCGCCCGATCGACACGAGCACGCAGTCCGCCTCCAGCGTCGTGGCGTCGCCGCCGGTAGCGGGCTCCAGCGTCAGCGATGCGGTCCGGCCCGTGACCGTACAGCCGGTGACCTTGGTCCCCAGGCGCAGTTCCATGCCCTGCTTCTTGAAGATCTTGGCCGCTTCCTTACGGACATCCATGTCCATTCCGGGGAGGAGTTGGTCGAGAAATTCGACTACGATCACCTCGGCACCAAGCCGCCGCCAGATCGAGCCCATCTCCAGCCCGATTACGCCGCCGCCGATGACGACCATCTTTTTCGGCACGGCCTTCAGTTCGAGCGCGCCGGTGGAATCCACCACCACCTGGTTGTCGTTGTCGACCTCGACGCCCGGAAGCGGCGTGACCGAGGAACCGGTGGCGATGATCACGTTCTTCGCCGTGACCTTTTCGCCGCCGACATCGACGGTGTGCGCGTCGACGAAGCTGGCGCGGCCCTTCTTCCAGTCGACCTTGTTCTTCTTGAACAGGAACTCGATACCCTTGGTGAGGCCGCCGACAGCGTCGAGCCGCTGGGCGTGCATCTTGTCGAGATTGAGCTTCGGCTCGACCTCAATGCCCATGTCGGCCATCGCGCCGTTCTTCGCCGCATCGAAATACTCACTCGCGTGGAGCATGGCCTTCGACGGAATGCACCCGACATTGAGGCACGTGCCGCCCAGCGTCGCGCGGCTCTCGGCGCACGCGGTCTTGAGGCCCAGCTGCGCCGCGCGGATCGCGGCGACATAGCCGCCGGGGCCAGCACCGATGACAAGGACGTCGTAATCGTAATTCTGGTCAGCCACCGTTTTCCTCCGCTGGCACTGTGTTCCAATTCCCGCCCGCGGTGCTTTTCGCGCAGGCATTGACGATGCCTTCGATCCGCTCGCGGCTGACATCGTCGAGCGTCAGGTCGCTGTCGGCCATGAAGGTGTCGGCGCTGCACTGGCATACCTCCGCCACGCGGCCCGCGACGATGCCGGCATTTTCGGCCACCTGTTCGCATTGGGCAGCGACGGCGTTACGCACCTCGCCCTGCACCGCCTCGCCCGCGATCTGCGTTGCGGCATCGCAACCGGCGAGAGCCAGCGCAGCAATACCGAGCGCCATCTGAGAAGTGTGTTTCCTCATCACAGGTCGATCAGCAGGCGCGTCGGGTCTTCGATCGCTTCCTTGATCGTCTTCAATGCCGTTACCGCCTCGCGCCCGTCGATCAGGCGGTGGTCATAGGACAGCGCGATGTACATCATCGGGCGGATCACGATCTGTCCGTCGCGCACGACCGGGCGATCCTCGATCCGGTGGAGGCCCAGCACCGCGCTCTGCGGGGGGTTGATGATCGGGGTGGACATCAGCCCCCCGAACACGCCGCCGTTGGAGATGGTGAAGGTGCCGCCTTTCATGTCTTCCATCGTCAGCGTGCCGTCCTTGGCGCGCTTGCCGAAGTCGGCGATGTCCTTCTCGATCTGCGCGAAGCCCTTGACATGGGCATCGCGCACCACCGGCACGACCAGCCCATTGGGGGCGGAGACCGCGACCGAGATGTCGACGTAGTCGTGATAGACGATCTCGTCGCCGTCGATCTGGGCGTTGACCGCGGGAATGTCCTTCAGCGCCAGGCACGATGCCTTGGCGAAGAACGACATGAAGCCCAGCTTGATGCCGTGCTTCTGCGCGAACACGTCCTTGTACTTCTCGCGCGCCTCGATGACCGCGCTCATGTCGCAGTCGTTGAAGGTGGTGAGGAGGGCGGCGGTTTCCTGCGCGCTCTTCAAACGCTTGGCGATGGTCTGGCGCATCCGCGTCATCTTGACGCGTTCCTCGCGCCGCTCGCCGGTGGATACCTTGCCTTCGCTCGGCTCGGCCTGGGTAGAGGCAGGCGCGGGTGCATCCCCCTTCGCCTTGGCCGCGGCGATCACGTCTTCCTTGGTCAGGCGGCCGTCCTTGCCGCTGCCCTTGATCGCGGACGGGTCGACGCCGTGCTCCAGCACCGCCCGCCGCACAGCCGGGCTCAGCGTCTGCGCGTCGCCTTCACCTGACGCGGGTGCCGGGGCTGGGGCCGGAGCAGGGGCGGGTGCGCTTACCTGCGGCGATGCCTGTTCCTTCGGCTGCGCCGCCTCACGCGGCTGGACATCGGTGTTTTCGCCCGGCGCCACATCGTCCAGCACCGTGGCGATCACCGCGCCGACTGCCACCGTTTCGCCGACTTTGGCCATCAGTTCGCCGATCACGCCGGCGACGGGGCTGGGAACTTCCACCGCGACCTTGTCGGTTTCGAGGCTGGCGATCGGCTCGTCGATCTTCACACTGTCGCCAGGCTTCTTCAGCCATTCGCCAATGGTGCCTTCGGTGACTGATTCACCGAGCGTGGGGACCTTGATTTCCGTGGACATCGTGCTGTTCCTCAGGCTTTCTTCCTGCGGCGGATTTCATTGCGGACCGACAGGCCGAGCGCATTGCCGATCAACGCCCCCTGTTCGCTTTCGTGCCGCTTGGCGAGGCCGGTGGCAGGCGATGCGCTGGCCACGCGGCCGGCATAGCGCGCGCGGGCAACTGGCGATCGGGCCGCCGCGAGCGCTTCCTCGATCAGCGGTTCGACAAAGAACCAGGCGCCGTTGTTGCGCGGTTCTTCCTGGCACCACACAACTTCTTCCAGTTGCGGCATCCGCGACAGGCGCAGCGCCAGCGGCTCGCCGGGGAACGGGTAGAGCTGTTCCAGACGGATGATCTGGGTATCGTCGATCCCGGCCGCGTCGCGGGCTTCCATCAGATCGTAAGCAACCTTGCCCGAACACAGGATCACCTTCTTCGTCGCCTCGTCCGCGGCGCCATTGCGGTCGGACAGGATGCGCATGAAGTGTCCTTCGCCCACGAAATCGCTCGCGTCGCTCTTGGCCAGCGGATGGCGCAGCAGCGATTTGGGCGTCATGATCACCAGTGGCTTGCGGAACGATCGGTGCATCTGGCGGCGCAGGACGTGGAAATAGTTCGCCGGCGTTGTGATGTTGCACACCTGGATATTGTCCTGCGCGCACAATTGCAGGAACCGCTCCAATCGCGCTGAAGAGTGTTCCGGCCCCTGGCCTTCGTACCCGTGCGGCAAAAGCATGACCAGGCCATTGGCGCGCAGCCACTTGGCCTCTGACGCTGCTACGTACTGATCGATCACGATCTGCGCGCCGTTGGCGAAATCGCCGAACTGCGCCTCCCACAGCACCAGCGACTTGGGATCGGCACTGGCATAGCCGTATTCGAACCCGAGCACGCCGTATTCGCTCAAGGGGCTGTCGTGCACTTCGAAATGGCCATGGGGCACGGTGGCCAGTGGCACGTACTTGTGCTCATCGGTCTGGTCGACCCACACCGCATGACGCTGGCTGAAGGTGCCCCGGCCCGAATCCTGGCCCGACAGGCGCACGCCGTACCCTTCGGACAGCAGCGATCCGAACGCCAGCGCCTCACCCGTCGCCCAGTCGAACCCGGTGCCGCTGGCAAACATCTCGCGCTTGGCATCGAGCACCCGGGCGAGCGTCTTGTGGATAGTGACTGTTTCGGGAACCGTGGTCAGCGTGCGGCCCAGGCTGTCGAACAGTTTCTGCTCGATCCCGGTGGGCACGTTGCGACGCGCGGTTTCCGGGTCGGCGGGCGAATGCAGCCCGCTCCAGCGACCGGCGAACCAGTCGGCTTCGTTGGCCTTGTAGCTCTTGGCGCCTTCGAACTCTTCCTCCAGCGTCTGGGTGAACCCGCTCTCCACCTCGCCGGCGTAGCCCGCGTCGATCACGCCTTCGGCCACCAGCCGCTTGGCGTAGATTTCCGAAACGCGCGGGTGTGCCTTGATCCGGGCGTACATCAGCGGCTGGGTGAAGCTGGGTTCGTCGCCTTCGTTGTGGCCGAACCGGCGGTAGCACCACATGTCGACCACCACGTCGCGGCCGAACGTCTGGCGATAGTCGATCGCCAGTTTGCAGGCGAAGGTGACTGCTTCCGGATCATCACCATTGACGTGCAGGATCGGCGCCTGGACGCCCTTGGCGACATCGGATGGGTAGGGCGACCCGCGGCTGAACTGCGGGCTGGTGGTGAAGCCGATCTGGTTGTTGATGACGAAGTGGATGCAGCCGCCGGTATTGTAGCCGCGCACGCCCGAGAAACCGAAGCATTCCCATACGATGCCCTGGCCCGCGAACGCCGCGTCGCCGTGGATCAGCACCGGCAGCACCTGCTTGTGCTTGCCCGCACCGATGTCGTCGCGGAACACCTGCCCAGCGCGCGCCTTGCCCAGCACCACCGGGTCCACGGTTTCGAGATGGCTGGGGTTGGGAACGAGGCTCATGTGCACCTTGATTCCGTCAAATTCACGGTCGGTGCTGGTGCCGAGGTGGTACTTGACGTCGCCCGATCCGCCGACGTCTTCCGGATTGGCGGTGCCGCCGGAGAACTCGTGGAAGATCACGCGGTAGGGCTTGGCCAGCACGTTGGCGAGCACGTTGAGGCGGCCCCGGTGCGCCATGCCGTAAACGATTTCCTTCACGCCCCGGCTGCCGCCGTACTTGATCACGGCCTCCAGCGCGGGAATCATCGCCTCGCCGCCGTCGAGGCCGAACCGCTTGGTGCCGACGTATTTCTTGCCCAGGAAGCGCTCGTACTGCTCGCCCCGGATCACCGCGCCCAGAATTGCCTTCTTGCCTTCGGGGGTGAAGTCGATTGACTTGTCGCCGCCTTCGATCCGGTCCTGGATGAAGCGGCGCTCCTCCACGTCCGAGATGTGCATGTACTCGAAGCCGATCTTGCCGCAGTAATTGCGCCGCAGGATCTCCACCAGTTCGCGCACCGTGACCCATTCGAGGCCCAGGTTGCCGCCCAGATAGACCGGCCGGTCGAGCGCCTCGCCCGAAAAACCGTGATATTCCGGATCGAGGTCGGCGGGCAGTTCCTGCTTCGACAGGCCGAGCGGATCGAGATCGGCCGCCAGGTGCCCGCGCACGCGATAAGTTCGCAGCAGCAGCATGGCGCGGATCGAATCCGCCGCCGCCTGCTCGATCGCCTTGGGATCGGCGGGCTTGCCAGCCTTTTCCGCCGCCTGGGCCACCGCGATCTTCATCGCGGTCGGGTCGAGCGCCTGGGTGAAATCCCCCTCCGCATCGCGCTGCGCCCAGCGCGGATTGCCCCATGACGGGCCGGGCTGCGGCCCTTCCTGGTCGGACAGCTCGGGGAGGAAATTCTGGTGTTCGTTGCCCATTGGCCGGGTTACCTCACATGGACCCAATGACCGAACCGGCGCCGCGCTCCCGGGGAGGAATTGCGCGAGGCCGTCAGGTCAGGCGAGTTCCTTCAGCAGTGCGTCGAGCGTCGTGCCCAGTTCGCTGGGACTGGGCGACACGCGGATGCCCGCGGCCTCCATCGCCGCGATCTTGTCTTCAGCGCCGCCCTGGCCGCCCGAAACGATCGCGCCCGCGTGGCCCATGCGGCGGCCCGGAGGCGCGGTGAGGCCGGCAATGAAGCCGACCATCGGCTTCTTGCGGCCTTTCTTGGCCTGGTCGGCGATGAAGGCGGCGGCCTCTTCCTCGGCGCTGCCGCCGATTTCACCGATCATGATGATCGATTTCGTCTCCTCGTCTTCGAGGAACAGGTCGAGCACGTCGATGAAGTTGGTGCCGTTGACCGGATCGCCGCCGATGCCAACCGCGGTGGTCTGGCCAAGACCTACCGTGGTGGTCTGGTGGACGGCTTCATAGGTCAGCGTGCCCGAACGGCTGACGACGCCGACCGAACCCTTCTTGAAGATCGAGCCGGGCATGATGCCGATCTTGCATTCGCCCGGGGTCAGCACGCCGGGGCAGTTCGGGCCGATCAGGCGCGACTTGCTGCCCGAGAGCGCGCGCTTGACGCGGACCATGTCGAGCACCGGGATGCCTTCGGTGATGCACACGATCAGCGGGATTTCGGCGTCGATCGCCTCGAGGATCGAATCCGCGGCGAACGGCGGCGGCACGTAGATGCACGATGCGGTAGCGCCAGTCGCGTCCTTCGCCTGCGCCACGGTGTCGAACACCGGCAGCCCGATATGCGTGGTGCCGCCCTTGCCCGGCGTCACGCCCCCGACCATCTGCGTTCCATAGGCCAGCGCCTGCTCGGTGTGGAACGTGCCGGTGTCACCGGTCATGCCCTGGGTGATGACCTTGGTGTTCTTGTCGACGAGGATGGACATTAATCTTTCTCCGCAGGTACGCCGACAGCAAGCCGGACCGAGGGTTCTTTTTCGGAACCCGTCTGTGCAATTTGGATGGGGTGGCCGTTGGCCGAAAACGATGCCTCGCCCTTGACTAGCTTCAAACCGCCCCAGGCTGATATGAGCTCATCAAAAGACGACCTGTTTTCCAGCTTTGCCGTAACGATGCAGACGCCATCGCGTCCGCTGCCGCCCAGTATGATCAAGGGCGCTCGGTCGGTGTGCCCGAAAATGACCGGATCGCTGCTGGGTTTGCCGTCGATTTGTGCCACGACCCAGCCGCGCGCTTCAAGGCTGGCAGCGTCGATACCTTGCGCCGTCGCCACGAAGCAATCGTTGTAGCTCTCGTAGATGTCAGTCAGCGGCGATACCCGCATCTGCCCGTGGGCTGCTGTACTGACCAGAGCGGCGGCCAGGATGACAAAGCGAAACATCTTATTTCAGGCTCTCGTCGATACCCTTGCACGCCACCAGCAGTTCCTTGACCGCGTCGACGCTGACCTGGAAGTTCGCCTTCGCTTCGTCGTCGAGGGCGATCTCGATCACTTCCTCCGCGCCGCCCGCGCCGATCACGGTGGGCACGCCCACGTAAAGCCCGTCGAGGCCGTACTTGCCCTCCACATAGACCGCGCTCGGCAGGATGCGCTTCTGGTCGCCGAGATAGGCCTCGGCCATCGCGATCGCGCTGGTGGCGGGGGCGTAGTATGCGCTGCCGGTCTTGAGCAGGCCTACGATCTCGCCGCCGCCCGAACGCGTACGGGCGACAATCTCGTCGATCCGCGCCTTGCTCGACTTGCCCATCTTGACAAGGTCGTCGACCGGCACGCCCGAAATCGTGGTGTAGCTGGTGACGGGCACCATCGTGTCGCCGTGACCGCCGAGGACGAAGGCATTCACGTCCTTGACCGAAACGCCGAATTCCCACGCCAGGAACGTCGCGAAGCGCGCGCTGTCGAGCACGCCAGCCATGCCAACGACCTTGTTGTGCGGCAGGCCGGAGAATTCGCGCAGCGCCCAGACCATCGCGTCGAGCGGGTTGGTGATACAGATCACAAAGGCGTTGGGGCAATGCGCCTTGATCCCTTCGCCGACCGCCTTCATCACGCCAAGGTTGATGCCGAGCAGGTCATCGCGGCTCATGCCCGGCTTGCGCGGCACGCCCGCGGTGACGATCACGACATCGGCGCCAGCGATATCGGCATAGTCGTTGGTGCCGGTGATCCTCGCGTCGAAACCCTCTACCGGGCCGCACTGCGAAAGGTCCAGCGCCTTGCCCTGCGGAATGCCTTCGGCGATGTCGAACAGCACGATATCGCCCATTTCCTTTTTCGCCGCCAGGTGGGCCAGGGTGCCGCCGATCATGCCGGCGCCGACGAGCGCGATCTTCTTACGAGCCATGCGAGGATTTCCGTCCTTCCGTAACGCGCGGGACCGGATTGTCGCATACCGTTGGCGCGCCCGCGTCCCGCAGGGAAGCCGCACCCGGTGAACGGACCTGCGCCTAGGCGGGCGAGGGGGGGATTGCAACCAGCAAAAGCGCCGGTTTGGGAACTATCTTTGCAAGTGATTTGCAGGAGCAATAGGCTGCGGGTGGATCAGGCGATGAGAGCTTTGGGGTCGCCGCCATCGCGCTCCTGGGCCAGCAGCATCGCGGCAAGATAATCGGGCACGGCGCGGCTGAAGTAGTAGCCCTGGCCCAGCGTACAGCCGGCATCGCGTACCGCGCGAACCTGATCGATCGTCTCCAGCCCTTCGGCGACGATTTCCATGTCGAGCTGCGAACCCATCTCCGCAACCGCGCGGATGATCGCCTCGGTTCGCTTGCCCACGTCGGGGCCGGATACGAAGCTGCGGTCAACCTTGATCTTGGAGAACGGGAACTTGTTGATGTAGCCGAGCGAGGAATAGCCGGTGCCGAAATCATCAAGCGCGAAGCGCACGCCCAGCGAGGACAGTTCCTCGATGAAGAAGGCGGTGGAATCGTTGTCGTCGAGGAACAGGCTTTCGGTCACTTCGAGCTCGAGCCGGTTGGGCGCCAGGCCCGCCTCGCGCAGCGCGTTGCGAATGCCGAGGGCCGCGCCCGGCGCGCGGATCTGCAACGGCGACAGGTTGACCGCTATGGTGATGTCGTCGGGCCATTGCGCGGCCGCGCGCGCGGCCTGTGCGGTGATCCAGTTGCCCAGCGTCAGGATGACGCCCGTTTCCTCGGCCACGGGGATGAACTCGTCGGGGCGCAGTTCACCTTTTTCGGGGTGGAACCAGCGCACCAGCGCCTCGAACGCGCGAATGCGGCCGGTTTCCAAATCGACGATCGGCTGGAAGAACAGCGACAGCTCGTCGCGTTGCAGGGCGGCGCGCAATTCTGCCTCGATCTCGCGCCGACGCACCAGGTCCCGGGTCATCGCCTCGTCGAAGAAGCAGGTCTGGCCGCGTCCGTTGACCTTGGCGTGATAGAGCGCGAGGTCGGCCGATTGCATCAACTTGTCGGCATCGTCCCCGTCGTCCGGCAGCACGGCGACGCCGAGCGAGGCGCGGATCTCCAGTCGGTCGCCGTCGATCCGCACCGGGCGCATGATCTCGGCATGGATCTCGCTCGCCATGCGCTCGGCCTCGTGCCGGTTGGTGACGTTGGACAGGATGATGAATTCGTCGCCGCCGAACCGGGCGATAATCGCCCCTTCGGGCGTGATTTCACGCAGGCGCCCGCCGATCTCGTTGAGCAGGCGGTCGCCGATGGTATGGCCCAGCAGGTCGTTCACTTCCTTGAACCGGTCGAGGTCGATCCAGACGACCGCGACCTGCTGCCCTTCGGGCAAGGCCATCAGGTGCTCGACCATTTCGTGGTTGAGACCGGCGCGATTGTTGAGCCCGGTGACGATATCGGTACGCGCGAGCACGCGCATCTTTTCGGCCAGCTCCGCGCTCTTTTCCGCTTCCGCGATGCTCTCGCGCAGCACCTTGAACACGTTCAGCGTGATCGACGACATGGCCGGGAACAGCAGGAACATCGTCATCGCCAGCGCCAGAAACGGCAGTGTCGCCAGATAGAGCGCGGCCAGCAGGATCGGCCCGCAGGCAAGCACCAGCTGTCCCAGCGCGATCGCGGGTCGTCCGGCGTTGCGGGCGCAGATGCCCACCCCGTATCCGATCGCGTTGGCGGTCATCAGCACTTCGATCGCTGGCGCCATGTCGAACAGCAGCGTCATCGCCGCGATCACGCCCAGCATCAGGGCATAGGAAAACGCGCCGACTTCGTACACGACCTCGAGCGTCGAGGTGCTTGCCCCGCCATCTTCCTCGGGCGAGAGGCCGAGCGCGGCGACGACCCGCGTTACCGCGATGAAACTGAGGATGATGCTGGCGACCAGCATCGCCTGCGAACCACTGACATAGGCGGCGATGCCGCTGGACGCGATGCCGTTGACCGCGCCGATCGCAAGGCTCGCGGGTTGTGTGTAGAGCGTACGCACGAGCGTGCGGCGAACGCGCTCGTTAATCGCGTCGTCCGATTTCGGCGCAAGGATCCGGGCGACCCTGCCGAACTGTTCGCTCATCGCCATTGGGCGAGCCTTAGAGCGAAACAGTCACCGACTGGTTAACACGCCGCTTACCATTATCACCTGCCGTCAAGCGCCATCCCCAACCATCGTCCGTTCCACTTGTGCCGCCAATCGGCGGTCGAGTGTGCGGCATACGCCCAGCCACCAGTCGTAGCCGGGCCGGTCACCGGCGAAGAACGCCAGCTCCGCCTGTTTGCGCGCTTCGCGGGCGGCATGCAAGCCGTGCGCGGCGAAGTGGCGCAGCGCGGCATGGAGCAGGCGATCGTCGGCATCACGGCAGTTGTCGTTGTCCGCCGCCGGCACCGGGCGCCGCTGCAGCGCGCGGGCGATCGGGGAGCGCGCGGCGGAACGCGCGGCGGCGAAATGAAGCGTCATGCCGGTGGCATCCTGAACTCAATGCCGCGTTCGGGGGCGCGCGGCGGGATGGGGGGCTTTAGCGAAGAATGCGCTAAGGTTCGGTTTTGTCACAAGGTTTCGCAGGCATTAACTCGCACAAACCAGCTCAGCGGCGAGCGGTTCCTGGTTCGGCTATCCATCGGCCGGAATTGGCGTATTCAGCCTTCACTCCGCCGCCCGCGGGCAGGTTTTCCGCCGTGAAGACCGCGTCGCCCCCACGCTGCTCGACCGATGGAGCATAGTTGGGCGCGGGCGCGCGGGCGGCTGGCGCGCGTGCTTCGCTCTCGGCCTGGCGACGGGCCTCGTCGAAAATGCGGGCCAGCGCGACGGGATCGGCGGCATCGGTGGCGTAATCCTCGGTCCGCCGCGCGTTGGGGGCGGCCACAGGCTCACCACCCAGATAGGCCGACCGGAATGCCTCGGGCCGCCCGGCATTGCCGCGCCACTTGTAGAACCGGTGCGCGCCGATCGTGCCGATATGTGCCAGGCTGGGGGCCCAATAGGGGTAGATCCAGATCGTGTGGTAATGCGTCGCGAGGCCGACCGGCGCGAATACCGATCCCGCCAGTGCCTCGCCCGCGATCATCCGCGCCCGCGCCATGCCGGTGGCCGAGGGCACCCGGCGCAGCGACCCGTCGCATGTAAAGCTGAACTGGCAGCCGGTCTTGCGCTCGCTGCCCTGATAGACCACGCCGCACACGCTGTTGGGATAGCTGGGGTGGGCCACTCGGTTGAGCACGACCTGTGCCACGGCGCGTTGCCCATCGAGCGATTCGCTCGCTGCCTCGTAATAGATCGCGGTGGCGAGGCATTGCAGCGCGCGCGCCTTGTCCATGCCCGACCCGGCAGACAGGAACCCGCGCGCCGCCGGCCCCGCCTCGCGCACTGCGGCCAGCGTGGCATCTCCCTTGCCACCCATGCCGGTGGTGTCGAACAGGGCGGCAGGCGCGGCCTCGACATCGTAGGAGAGGCGCGGTGCCGCTTCGATGAAATAGAACGCCGATCCCGGAAAACTCTGCCCGGCCTGTTCGAACGGCATTGGCTTGACCGTTGGCACCAGTGTCGGCGCGGGTTCGCCCAGTCCGAACTGCGCCCACCCAGCCGGAGCGACCACTGTGGGCACCGCGATCGCCGCGACCAGAGCCAACGCGGTCCGCGCCCGGTGCGATCGTCGCAGTCGCATCAACAGTGGCACGCGCGGTCGCCGGACGCGCCGCTGCGCGTCATGGGTCGGGGCAAGGGCGCGGCGATCGGTCAAGGCGGGGCTGGGCTTCCACAGGCAAAGGGCGGCTCGATGCGCGCCGAGGCGCGTAGCAGGCGCCGACGCCCGCCGCGAACCTGCCGTCGCGGGCGTCCTATGGCGGAACAGCGGGTGCCGGTCGGTTAAACGGAATGGCGAACGACAGGTTAACCCTGCCCGCGCGGCAGGCTTGCCCTGACGCGGCGCGCGGCCTATGCCCCGCGTCACGTCATGGGTTGTCCGCGTGCTTCCTCCGGGAACGCGCGGACCGAAGAGGGAAGGGGGTTCGATGCCCCCGCTGCCCCCGCAACTGTGACCGGGGAGTGATCCCGCCACATGCCACTGGCTCCAGCTCTCGGGCGGGTCGGGAAGGCGGCGGGAAAGCGGCGATCCGGGAGCCAGGAGACCTGCCCGTGCGTGTCGTTCGAGTGGCCGGGCGGGGTGTACCGGATGCTGCGGGAACGCGCGGACATTCGCCGCGCGGCTTCCTGTCATGGGCGACTTCGCACATGACAGGAGGAACAATGCGTAAATATCTGATTTCCGGCATTTCACTGGTCGCAGTTGCCTGGCCGCTCGCGGCCCAGGACAATCCGGCGACGGCCGAGCGCGACGAAGCGATCCGCCAACTTGTCGACGAACACACCCGCACGCGCGAGCCCAATCCGCTGCTGGACGTCCCGGTGCCGGTTAGCGTCCTGGATCTTCGCGACGCGCGGCTTCAGGATACGCTGATCACCGTCACCGCGACCGGCACCCGAACCGAGCTTGAAGACACTGGCATGGCCGTGACCGTGCTGGGCGAGGACGAGATCGCCAGCGTCCAGGGGGCCGACCTGACCCGCGTTCTCGAGCGCGTCCCCGGCCTTGCCGTGACCCGCAACGGCGGCACGGGCAGCTTCACCGGCGTGCGCCTGCGCGGGGCAGAGGCGGAACAGACGCTCGTCGTGCTCGACGGGGTGCGCGTGGCGGATCCGGCCGCGCCAGGCGGCGGGTTCGACTTCGGCAACCTCCTCGGCGCGAACCTTGCCAAGATCGAGGTCATGCGAGGGTCGAATTCCACCATCTGGGGTTCCGATGCGATCGGCGGAGTGATTGTCGCCTCGACGCTCGCGGAAACGGGTCTGCGCGCGGGCGCCGAATATGGCGCGCGCGACACCTTCACTGGCAGCGTCGCGGGCGGGCTGGGCGGCGAACGGGGATATGTCGGCGGCGCGGCGAGCTATTTCCGCACTGACGGCATTTCCGCCGCCGCGAGCGGCACCGAACCCGACGGCTTCGAGCAGTGGGACGTGAGTGGGCAGGCGCGCTGGTACTTTTCCGACGCGTTCGAAGTGTTCGCGCGGGGCCGCTGGGCCGAGGGGACGCTCGAGATCGACGGCTTCCCCGCGCCCACCTTCGCGCTCGCCGATACCGCCGAGTATCAGGACACACGTCAGTATTCCGGTTCGGCCGGGGCGATCTACGATACCGGGCCGCTGTTCCTGCAGGCCGCCTACAGTTTCGCCGATACCAGGCGCGAGAACATCGATCCGGTGTTCGGCCCCAGCTTCACCAGCGACGGCCATTCCGACCGCGTTTCGCTGCGCGGCGAATGGCGCCCGATCGGGCCGTTGCTGCTGAACTTCGGCGGGGAGCACGAATGGAGCAGCTACGCGACGCTGTTCGATGCCGGGCACAGCACCCGCATCCTGGGTGCTTATGCCCAGGCCGGGATCGAATATGGCGCGCTCTCCGCCCACGCCGGGGCGCGGATCGACGATCACGCCCGCTTCGGCAGCGCGGTCAGTTTCGGGGCGGATTTCAGCTATGAAATTGCCACCGACCTGCGCCTGCGCGCCAGCGTGGGCGAGGGGTTTAAGGCGCCGACGCTGTTCCAGCTTTTCTCCGATTTCGGCAACGAGGGTCTCCGTCCCGAGCGCAGCACCAGCTTCGATCTCGGCCTCGCGCTGGGCGAGCGAACCATGACCAGCCGCCGCTTCCATGGCGCGGTCACCGCGTTCCGCCGCGATGCGGAGGACCAGATCGAGTTTGCGAGCTGCTTTGGCTCCACCGCGCCGCTCTGCGCGACCCGGCCATTCGGATATTACGACAATATCGGCCGCGTCCGCGCGCAAGGGGTCGAGGTTGAACTGGGCGCGCGCCCGTCCGACCGCTGGACCATCCGCGCCGTCTATGCCTATGTCGATGCGGAGAACCGCACGCCGGGTTCGGCCAATCGCGGCAATCCGCTCGCACGCAGGCCGCATCATGCGCTGACCGCGAGTGTCGACTGGCGGATCCCACTCGCCGGGGCGACGCTAGGCGGCGATGTGCGGCTGGTGAGCGACAGCTTCGAGAACGCCAGCAACACCGTGCCGCTCGACGGCTACGCCGTGGTGGCCCTGCGTGCTTCGCTGCCGGTTGGCGACAAGGTCGAGTTGTTCGGCCGGGTCGAGAACCTGACCAACGCCGAATACCAGACCGCCGCGGGATACGGCACCCCGGGGCGGGGCGGTTTCATCGGCGCGCGGGCTCGGTTCTGATGCGTGGCTGGCTGGTCGCGGTGCTGGCTCTGGCGGGTTGCACCGCCGAGCCCGCGCCGCGCGCGGCCACTGGCCTCCCCACCGTCGTCAGCCTCAACCCTTGCACCGACGCGGTGCTCGCGGAAATCGCCGCGCCGGGTCAGGTACTGGCGATTTCGCACTACAGCCACGATCCGCGCGGCACCTCGATGCCACTGGCCGATGCGCGCCGTTTCCCCGCGACAGGCGGAACGGTGGAGGAAGTGCTGGCGCTCGATCCCGACGTGGTCGTGGCGAGCAGTTTCATCCACCCCGCAACGCGGGCCGCGCTGGAGGATCTTGGCGTGCGGGTAGAGACTTTCGGCATCTCCGCGACGGTCGAGAACAGCCTCGCGCAAGTCGAGGCGATTGGTGCGGCGATCGGGCGGGCCGAGGCGGGGCGGGTGCTGGCGCGCGACATCGCCCGCGACGTCAAGGCGGCGAGCGCGGCAATGCCGACCGTATCGACCGTGCTTTGGCAGCCGGGCGGGATCGTGCCGGGGGAGGGCGCCTTGGTCAGCGACTTACTGCGCCGCGCGGGCTTCGCCAGCCACAGCGCCGCGCGCGGGCTGGGCCAGGCCGATTTCCTGCCGCTGGAACAAGTCGTCGCCGATCCGCCCGCACTGCTGTTGGTCGCGGGCGACAGCGCGGCGCAGCGCCATCCGGTACTGGCCGAAGTGCGCGCAATGCGGGTCGAACGCTTCGACCCGGCGCTGCTTTTTTGTGGCGGCCCCACAATTCCGAAAGCGCTGGCGCGGCTGCGCGAGGTGCACGGATGAAGCGGGCCATTCCCGCCCTGCTGGTGCTGCTGGCCATCGCGATCCCGGCATCTCTGATGGCGGGGCGGGTGTGGCTCGCGCCCGGAGATACGCCCAACGCCATGCTGATCCTCGCCGAACTGCGCCTGCCGCGCACCATGCTGGCGCTGCTTGTTGGCGCGGGGCTGGGGGCGGCGGGGGCGGCGATGCAGGGATATCTTCGCAACCCGCTCGCCGATCCGGGCCTGTTCGGGATCGCCCCAGGCGCGGCGCTGGGCGCGGTGGCGAGCTTCTGGTTCGGCTATTCGGCCAGCGCGTGGTTGCTGCCGCTGTTCGCGCTTGCGGGGGCGGCGGGGGCGATGGCGCTGCTCGCGTTGATCGCCGGGCGCACCGGCGGCATCGCGCTGTTCACGCTCGCGGGCATGATGATCGCCAGCCTCGCGGGCGCGCTGATGAGCCTGGCGATCAGTTTCGCGCCCAATGCCTTCGCCATGAGCGAGATCGTGACCTGGCTGATGGGGGCGTTGACCGACCGCAGTTGGCGCGAGGTCTGGATCGCCGCGCCGCTGACGCTGGCGGGGATCGCGTGCCTCTGGGCCGCGCGAGGCGACCTTGATGCGCTGATCCTGGGCGATGCGGCGGCGCGGTCGCTGGGGATGCGGCCCGGCGTGCTGCAGGCCTGGCTGATCGCGGGCGTCGGCCTGACCGTGGGTGGCGGAGTGGCGGTTGCGGGGATCATCGGCTTTGTCGGGCTGATGGTGCCGCATCTGGTGCGCCCGCTGACGGACCGGCGGCCGAGTTCGCTGCTGCTGCCCAGTGCGCTCGCTGGTGCGCTGCTGGTGCTGGTCGCGGACAGCGTTGTGAGGGTCTTGCCGACTGTCACTGAACTGCGCCTCGGCATCGCGCTCAGCCTGATCGGCGCGCCGTTCTTCCTCTGGCTGCTGCTGCGGATGAGGAGGGGGCTGGCATGATGCTGCGCGCGGACAACCTCACCCTTGCAGGCCGTCTTGCGGGCGTGTCGCTCGCGCTGGAACCTGGCACGATCACCGCGATCTGCGGGCCCAACGGTGCCGGCAAGTCGAGCCTGTTGCAATGCCTCGCGGGATTGCTGGCGCCCGATAGCGGCGCGGTGACGCTGGGCGAAACGCCGCTCGCAAACATGCACCCGCGCGACCGGGCCAAGGCCATCGGTTACCTGCCGCAGGAACCGCAGATCGCCTGGGACGTGGCGGTACGAAACCTCGTTGCGCTCGGCCGCCTGCCGCATCGCGACCGGGGGGCGGCGCAGGTCGCAGCGGCGATGGCGGCGATGGATGTCGCGCATCTCGCCAACCGTCCCGCCTCGCGCCTGTCGGGTGGGGAGCGGGCACGGGTGCTGCTGGCGCGCGTGCTGGCGGGCGAGCCGCAATGGATCCTCGCGGACGAGCCGCTCGCCGCGCTTGACCTCGCGCATCAGCACGAACTGCTCGCGCACTTGCGCCGCGCGGCAAAGCGGGGCGCGGGCGTGGTGCTCGTGCTGCACGATCTCGCGCTGGCGATGAACCACACCGACCGGGCCGTGGTGCTGAGCGAAGGCGCGCTCGTAGCCGATGGCACATGCGAAGACGCGCTCGCCACCGCAGTGATCGAGCGCGTCTGGAATGTCCCCGCGCGCTGGCTCGGCGAACCGGGCCAGCGCGCGTTGAGCGCAGGCTGATTTACTCGGTCGTCGCCGGCGGCAGCGCGCCGTCCGACGCGGTCGCATCGGTCGCGGTATCGTCGCCCGACACCAACCCGCGCGCTTCCAGCATCGGCTGCACGTTGGGCGCGCGGCCCATGAAGTTCCGGAACATTTCGTAATAGTCCATCGTCCCGCCGCGGCTGATCACCGTGGCACGGTAATGGTCGCCGTTGGCGCGCGTCAGCCCGCCGTTGTCCATGAACCACTTGCGGCTGTCGCGGTCGAGCATCTCGGTCCACAGGTAGCTGTAATACCCCGCCGAATAGCCCGCGGGCGAGCTGAAGATGTGGTTGAAGTAGTTCGAGCGATAACGCGGCGGCACCAGGTCGACCTCCAGCCCCAGCTCGGTCAGCGACTGGCGTTCGAAGGCATCGACCTTCTCCGGCGTGTCGATCGCGGCGGCCTGCGCCGGGGTCAGCGCGTGCCACTTCATGTCGAGCAGAGCGGCGGCGACAACCTCGCCGAAGTCGTAGCCCTGGTTGAACTTGGCCGCTTCTTCCATCTTCGTGATCAGCGCCGCCGGGATGGTCTCGCCCGTTTCGTAATGCTTGGCATAATTCGCCAGGATCACGGGATCGGTGGCCCACATCTCGTTGACCTGGCTCGGATATTCCACGAAATCGCGCGCCGTCGCAGTGCCGGAAAGGCTGGCATACTGCTGATCGCCGAAGAAGTCGTGCAGCGCATGGCCAAATTCGTGGAACAGCGTGTTGACGTTGTCGAAGCTGACCAGCTGGACTTCGCCTTCCGCCGCCTTGGGGATGTTGAGCACGTTGTAGATCACCGGCTTGGTGCCATAGAGGTGGCTCTGGTCGACGAAGTTGCTCATCCACGCCCCGCCGCGCTTGCTCGGGCGCTGGAACGGGTCGAAGTAGAAGATGCCCAGTTCGCTGCCGTCGCGGTCGAACACGGTATAGGTCGTCACGTCGGGGTGGTAGACCGGCAGGTCGGTGCGCTGCTGGAAATTCAGCCCATAGAGCTTGTTGGCGGCAAAGAACACGCCATCTTCCAGTACCTTGTCGAGAACGAAGTATTTCTGCACTTCGCTCTCGTCGAGGTCGTAGCGTGCCTTGCGGACGCGCTCGGCGTAGCGGTACCAGTCCCACGGCTCGACCGTGAAGTTCTCGCCGCCCGAACGGATCATCTCGTTCAGCACCTCGGCCTCGCGCCGCTGGGTCGCGGCCAGCGGCGCGACCATCTGGCCCATGAAATCCAGCGCCGTCTTGGGCGTTTCGGCCATCCGGTCCCACATGGTGTAGGTCGCCCAGTCGGACTTGCCGAACAGGGCGGCCTTGTCGGCACGCAGCTTGGCAATGCGGGCCAGCGTCATGCGGGTATCGTTCGGCCCGCCCTGTTCCGCGCGGCCCGATGAAAGCATGAACAACTTCTCGCGCGTGGAACGGTTGGCAAGCTGCGGCAGCAGCGGCTGCTGGGTGGTGTTCTGCAAGGCGATGCGAAACTTGCCCGGCTGGCCATTTTCCGCGGCGAGCTTGGCCGCGGCGTCGATATCCGCCTCGCTCAGCCCCGCCAGTTCCTCGCGCGTGTCGACCACCAGCGCATTCGCCAGTGTTGCCGCGCGCAGCTTCTGGCCGAATTCGGTCGTCAGCTTCGACAGGTCCGAGTTGATCGTCTTGACCTGTTCTTTCTGCGCGTCAGTCAGCATGGCGCCCGCCTGGACCATGCCCTCGTAGGTGTTTTCAAGCAGCTTGGCGTCTTCCGGCGTCATGGTCATCGCCGCGCGGTTATCGTAAACCGCTTTGACCCGCGCAAAGAGCACCGGGTCGAGCGTGATCGCGTCGGAATGCTGCGACAGCTTGGGGCCGATATCGGCCTGGGTCGCGTCGAGCGTGTCGTTGGTGTTGGAGCCGGTCAGCGCGAAGAACACGGTCGCCACGCGGCCCAGCATCCGGCCCGACGTTTCCAGCGCCACGATGGTGTTCTGGAAGGTCGGGGCTTCCGGATTGTTCTTTATCGCGGCAATCTCGGCATTGTGCACCGCCATCGCCTTTTCCATGGCCGGGCCGTAGATGTCGTCGCTCAGCCGGGCAAAATCCGGTGCATGGAACGGCAGCGCGGAATCATTGGCGAAATAGGCGATTGCCCAGTCGCGCTCGGCGGCGGAATCTCGGGCGGCGTTGGTGGTGTTCTGGGCCATCACGGGCTCCATGGGCAGGGTGGTCGAAGCGAGCGCGCCGGCAGCAGCGGCGAGCATCAGGCGGGTCTTCATGCGGTTTCCTCTCGAATATGCCGACGCGGCGCGCAAATCGCGCACATGGATGCGCCCACGCCTGGAATGGCCCGCTTGAACCGGAGATTGCCCGCGATTGCAATGCTGTTCGTCGGCGCCGGATTGACCCCTACGGAAAGCGCGGCGGACGGCAGCGATAAAAAACCCTGGGACCACCTCGTATCGGCGATCCCAGGGAAAGGCGTCGGTTCGCACGGAGCGGATGCTCCGGGGGTGAAATACCCAAGCGGGGCAAGGGTTCCGCGACCTGTCGTCGCCGGGCCGGAAAATATGGCGCGTTATCCGAAGATTATCTCTGCTTGCGCGCGTGTGGGTCAATCGATCCGGTAATGGATCGGCTTGAACGTACCGCCGTTCGATGCATAGGCGGAACAGGCGGTCAGCCCGATCACGCAGTCCATTTCCGCGCGCAACACGATCCGGTCCCCCGGCTGGCTGATCGGCGGATCGACGCGCAATCGCCCCATCCCATCTACCGGCACATTCATGAACAGGTTGAAGGCGGTCGGGATCGCGTCGGGTGCGATGCCATATGGCGCGAGCGCTTCGGCAAGATTGCCGAAACAGCCGCGATGCACCGGATGCTCGGGGTAAAAATGCCGGAACGTCGCTTCGCTGCACGGGGTGAGCAGGAAATCGTGGCGGCCAACCGTATCATCCTCGATCGTCAGCATCACCTTCGACCGATTGGACCACAGCCGGTGCCCGGTGGTCAGTGCAATCGTTTCCTCGTAGTCGAACGTGCGCCCGTTCGAGATAACCTCGCGCACGTCGTCGGCCGCGTAGGCAACCAGGTCGGCGACCTGGCTGCCGCGCGGGTCGATCACTGTCAGCAAGCTGCCCCGGGACAAGTGGAACGCTGTGCCCGAACGCGGCGCAACCTCATGCACTCCTGTCATGCGCGCGGATCCCGGAATGGGCAGCGCCAGTCGTCATCGACCGCACGACCGCTGAACTGACGCGCGGCGCTCAATTCACCATGGCGCTGCAACATCGGATTGGGGGTACCAGCCAGCGCCACGTCACGTTCGATGATCTTGGCGCGCATCCGCTCGTATTTCCCTTCCTCGCGCAGGCGTTCGAACTGGTCGTGCAGGTTGAAAACCATGGCCGGCGCCGGGAAACGCCGTGCCGGTCGCGAAGCGTTGGGGTGCAGCCCGACCACGAAATACGCCTCGCCACCGAAACTCAACGAGAAATGCGGGTTATCGGGATCGGCGCTGACCCGTGCATCGAACCGCTGGCCAAGCCACGCATCCTTGTCCGCGAAGGATTGCAGCCGTTGCCACATTGCTTCCTCGAATGCTGCTTCGCTCAGGTCGAGCGGGCCTTCGAACACCACCGCCAGGCTACGCAGACCCTGCGGATCGTCGCGATAGCGCCATGACCATTCGACCAGCTGACGCACGATGTCCACATCGTTCCAGGCGCTGGTGATATCGCGGGCATGGACAAACGATAGTGCGCCGCGCGCGGCGGCCGACTTGGCCCCGACGCAGGGGAAATCCGCCGCGGCGATCTCCGCCAGGAATTTGTCGTCAATCGTCGAGGTCGATGGTTTTTCGAGAGTTGTCTGCATGGTGCGCCTAACGCCAGAGGTGCGGATCGGGTCCGGTATTGATGGAGGTTAAACCGCGCGGTCGTGCGCGCATGGATGGGGGGAAGGGCGTTGCAATCGGCGTTGCGATGCCCACATGCCGCGACAGCTTGTGGAGGCTTTGCGCCGCTCGCGTCTCGCCCGATTGACTTGGGTGAACATTTGCGGAACACGCCACCCATGCTGATCATCTTGGCAATGACGGACCGAACCAGCCGATGCTGACCCACATCAAGGTGCGCGGCGCGCGCGAACACAACCTCAAGGGCGTCGACATCGACCTGCCGCGCGATGCGCTCATCGTGATTACCGGCCTGTCGGGCAGCGGCAAATCGAGCCTCGCGTTCGACACCATCTATGCCGAGGGGCAGCGGCGTTATGTCGAGAGCCTGAGCGCCTATGCGCGCCAGTTCCTCGAAATGATGCAGAAGCCCGATGTCGAGCATATCGACGGGCTTTCTCCCGCGATCTCGATCGAACAGAAGACCACCAGCCGCAACCCGCGCAGCACCGTGGCGACGGTGACCGAAATCTACGACTACATGCGCCTGTTGTGGGCGCGGGTGGGCGTGCCCTATTCACCCGCCACTGGCCTGCCAATCGAGGCGCAGACCGTTTCGAACATGGTCGACCGGGTCATGGCGCTGCCCGAGGGGACGCGGCTCTACCTGCTCGCGCCGGTCGTGCGCGGTCGCAAGGGCGAATACCGGCGCGAGCTGGCCGAATGGCAGAAGGCCGGCTTCGCCCGCGTGCGCATCGACGGCGAGATGTACGCGATCGAGGAAGCGCCGACGCTCGACAAGAAGTTCAAGCACGACATCGAGGTGGTGGTCGACCGGATCGCGGTGAAGGAAGGGATCGAGACGCGGCTGGCGGATTCATTCGAGCAGGCGCTCAAGCTGGCCGAGGGGCTGGCCTATGTCGACCTGGCGGATGGCGTGGTGCCGGGTCGCGAGGCGGAGGATGCCGGCGGTGCCCAGGAGCAGAAGATGAAGGGCGCTGGCCTGCCGGCCAACCGCATCGTCTTCTCCGAGAAATTCGCCTGCCCAGTTTCCGGCTTCACCATCGAGGAGGTCGAGCCGCGCCTGTTCTCGTTCAACGCGCCGCAGGGCGCCTGCGCCACATGCGACGGCCTTGGCGAAAAGCTGCTGTTCGACCCGCAGCTGGTCGTGCCGAACGAGGCGCTGACGCTGAAGCAGGGCGCGGTAGTGCCGTGGGCGAAATCCAACCCGCCGTCGCCATACTACATGCAGGTGCTGAGCAGCCTCGCCAAGGAGTTCGGCTTCAACCTCACCACGCCGTGGAGCGAGCTGAGCGAGGCGCAGCGCGATACCATCCTGCACGGCACGAAGGGGCGCGCGGTGCCGCTCACCTTCAAGGACGGGCGCAAGGAATACACCGTCAAGAAGGCGTTCGAGGGGGTGATCGGCAACCTCAACCGCCGCATGCTCCAGACCGAGAGCACGTGGATGCGCGAGGAGCTGGGCAAGTACCAGACCGCGCAACCGTGCGAGGCGTGCGGCGGCAAGCGTTTGAACGAGAAGGCGCTCAGCGTGAAGGTCGCCATGACCGACATCGCCACTCCCACGAAAATGAGCGTCAGCGATGCCAAGGCCTGGTTCCTCGCGCTGGAAGGCCAGCTCACCGACACGCAGAACCAGATCGCCCGCGCGATCCTGAAAGAGATCAACGAGCGGCTTGGCTTCCTCGACAACGTGGGCCTCGACTACCTCAACCTCGACCGGACCTCTGGCACCCTCTCAGGCGGGGAGAGCCAGCGCATCCGCCTCGCCAGCCAGATCGGCAGCGGCCTGTCGGGCGTGCTCTACGTGCTGGACGAGCCGAGCATCGGCCTGCACCAGCGCGACAACGACCGGCTGCTCGAAACGCTGAAGCGCCTGCGCGATCTCGGCAACACGGTGATCGTGGTCGAGCATGACGAGGACGCGATCCGCGCCGCCGACCACGTCGTCGATCTCGGCCCCGGCGCGGGCGTCCACGGCGGCGAGGTGGTGGCGCAGGGCACCTTGAAGCAAGTGCTCAAGTCGAAGAACAGCCTCACCGCCGCCTATCTCAACGGCACGCGCGAAATCGCCGTCCCGGCCAAGCGCCGCAAGGGCAACGGGCACAAGCTGACGGTGCACGGCGCGCGCGCGAACAACCTCAAGGGCGTGACCGCCTCGATCCCGCTCGGCACCTTCACCTGCGTGACGGGCGTCAGCGGCAGCGGCAAGTCGAGCTTCACCATCGACACGCTCTACGCCGCCGCCGCGCGGCAACTGAACGGCGCGCGGGTGATCGCGGGCGCGCATGATAAAGTGACCGGCCTCGAATACTGCGACAAGGTGATCGAGATCGACCAGTCGCCGATCGGCCGCACGCCCCGCAGCAACCCCGCCACCTACACCGGCGCCTTCACCCAGATCCGCGACTGGTTCGCGGGGCTGCCGGAATCGCAGGCACGCGGGTACAAACCGGGCCGCTTCAGCTTCAACGTCAAGGGCGGCCGGTGCGAGGCGTGCCAGGGCGACGGGCTGATCAAGATCGAGATGCACTTCCTCCCCGACGTCTACGTCACGTGCGAGGAATGCCACGGCCGCCGCTACAACCGCGAAACGCTGGAGGTGAAGTTCAAGGGCCTCAGCATCGCCGACGTGCTCGACATGACGATCGAGGATGCGGAGGAGTTCTTCAAGGCCGTCCCCCCGATCCGCGACAAGATGCACATGCTGAACGAGGTGGGCCTGGGCTACGTCAAGGTCGGCCAGCAGGCGACCACGCTATCGGGCGGCGAGGCGCAGCGGGTGAAGCTCGCCAAGGAACTCAGCCGCCGCAGCACCGGGCAGACGCTCTACATCCTCGACGAGCCGACGACGGGCCTCCATTTCGAGGACGTGCGCAAGCTATTGGAGGTGCTCCAGCGGCTGGTCGACCAGGGCAACAGTGTGGTGGTGATCGAGCACAACCTCGACGTGATCAAGACGGCGGACTGGATACTCGACCTCGGGCCGGATGGCGGCGTTCGCGGCGGCGAGGTGGTGGCGGAGGGGACGCCGGAAAAGGTGGCGAAGGAGGCGCGGAGCTACACCGGGCACTACCTCGCGCCGATGCTGACACGCTAAAATCCTCCCCATCGACTTGCGATGGGGAGGGGGACCGCCGCCGCAGGCGGTGGTGGAGGGGCCTTGCCCCCGCTATGACAATGTCATACATTCGGCGGATGACCAACCGCTCCACGAAGCCTGTCACCGTCACCCTCGGCCCGCTCGCCGGGGCCGCGCAGAGCCGCGTTGCTTCGGGCCGCTACGGCTCGATGAGCGAGGTCGTCCGCGCCGGTTTGCGCGCGCTGGAGCGGGAGGAAGTGGCGCTCGACGCGATCCTCAAGGCGCGCGTCGCTGAGGCGCTGGCCGATCCGGAGCCGGCGATACCGCAGGCCGAAGTCTTCGCCGATCTTTCTGCCCACCACGCTGCTAGGGAAACCAGGCGCACCCGCACGTGAAGCGCCATGCGGTGACGTGGCACCCGCGCGCCCGCGCAGACCTCATCGCTCTCTACGACTGGATCGCCGCGCGCGCCGACCCTGCCACCGCCTACGGCTGGACCGCGGGCATCGAAGGTCACACCGCGCGGCTGGAGGCTTTCCCCGATCGCGGCACCCCGCGCGACGATCTGGTGCAGGGCCTGCGCACCATCGTCTATCGCGGGCGAACTGTGATCGCTTACCGGGTCACGGGCGAGGCGGTCGAAGTGCTGCGGCTGGTCCACGCGGGGCAGGATTGGCAAGGGATGGGCGATGAGTGAGGACGACAGGGCATCGCTAGGCTCGAAACCGACTGACGACTGAACCGGCCGCCGCCTCGGCATGGGCGAATTCGGCCGCCGCATCGCCGCGCGCAAGGAGGAGCTGGGTCTGGCCGATGATTCCGCTCATCCTGAGCTTTGTCGGAAGCGAAGCTGATCCGAAGGATCAACGGCGCGCAACGCGGGCAAGAACCGCACCCCCAGCAAGCGCGCGCTGCTCAAGGCGATCGAGGACGCGGGCGGGGAGTGGTGAGGGGGGTAGTATGCTGATCTCCGAAATTCCCTGTCCCCGGAATTCCCACCGATGCGCCGGAGTTTGACATCCGACCGTCGAGCGAAGTCGCGTAACGAGCCTTTTACTTGATCGACTGTAGGAAGCAGCGTTGAAAGGTGGTTCGGAGTGAATGTGCATGGACTGGGGTTCTTTGATTTACGTTGGTATCGGCATTGCTTTTGGCTATGCGATTTGCCTTGGTCGACACGCTCAGCGCCGCATAGCCAGAATCGAACACGAAGCGATGAGTATGCACGCGACGATGTTACGTTCGTTCGCCGAGCGTATGTCACATTCTGCGCAGGTTACTGCTGACTCCCCCGCAGAATCGGAGGAAGAGCAGATGTTCCGTATGGGCATGGCCAAAGGTCAGGAACTGCTCGCGAAGGAGTTGAGCGCGATGGCCGACCGAATCAATCCACGTTAGTGATCAGATAGTTAAATATGAAGAAAACGGTCCGACACCATTCGAAGCAGTGGGGTGTCGATGAAGTCAGGTGCTCGAGAAAAATACTCCTTTGCTTGCGATTTACCCTCTGGCGAGAGATTTTTCAGATGATCCATAGCGCTGCCCACAGAAAAATCGTTCCCCGTCTTTTCTTGAAAGTTGCTCGAGAGTCCCGTCCAAACCACTGCATCGATCTGCAACTCGAATGCCCAAATTTTGATGGAATCTGGGACATGCGGTTTGCCCGCGCGAGTGCCATCAACCTGATAGAATCCGATACGCTTCAAGATCGTACTTTCGCGGCATCTGAGGTCACAAACAGCATCGTCGAGTTCCTGTCGTTTGCTCAAAACGTAACTGACAGGGCAGGCTTCACCATTCTCATCGTCAATTACCAAGGTAAGCGCACCATCACGGGTCTCCGATACCCTTGAAAACTCAAGCTTCAGCAGAGGGCCATCGGGCAGCCACCCGCCGTGCCAGCGATCAAAGTCTGGCCTCTTGTCCCACAGGAGCGAACCCCAACCCAACACGGCTATCTTCATGCGCACTCCCATCACCTCAGCGCATTCAGGCAATCCTCGCGCAAGTCGGGCAGGCTTTCCCTCGCGGTCAGCCAGATCGTCCCCAAGTCGAGCATATCGTACTCGTGCCGCAGCCTGTTGCCGAGCCCTCGAACCGCGTCGACGGGAGTGCGCGGTGATATCTCGGCCATCCTTTCCGGGCCGATCTTTATCACTGCCTCGGTGATCCGTTGCAGGCACCGCTCAACGGCGTCGATGGTCTTGTCGTCGGCGGCGAAGGAATCGAAGTCGTAACCGTCAAGGTAGGCTTCGATCTTGTCGATGTTGTCGGCGATGTCCTGCAAGCGAAGCAACTCGCGTTCAGTAGACACGCAATCGGTCCCGGTCGATTTGCGCCTGCATACGCGGGTTGCGCGCGGGTTCGACGATCAGATCGACCGGCACGCCCACGATACGGGCGACTTGTTCGGAAATGGCCGCAAAGCGGAACAGGTCGATATGCGCGCGCTCGTCGAGTGTAACCGCAAGGTCGACGTCCGAGCCGACCTTGCCATCGCCGCGTGCGACCGAGCCGAACAGAGACAGCCTCTTCAACCCAAGCGCGCGCAACTGCCTCTTGCTGCCATTCAGGCGGTCCAGAACGGTCGCGCGGTCCATGAGCCGAATCTGGCCGAGTTCTTCACGAGCGTCAACGTCGGGACGGCTCCACCAAACAAACCATTTTCCTACAGCCCCCCGCTTGGCATACCTGCCTTGGTTCGCTTTTCCTCATGCACAAGGACGCGGATCGATGGCTCAGCTGCCCGCCACAACCCACACCCCTGCCACGCCCGACAGGTTCACCCTGCCGGGGGATATTCCGGATCATTCCGACGCCGTTGCAGGCGGGCTGACATCCCCCACCCCCGGCCCATCCCCTGAAGGGGAGGGGGGATACGGCGTCCCGACGCAGGACTGGCTGGCGCGGGGCCTCAGGCATCCGGCGGGGCGGGGGTGGGAGGGTGAGGGCGCGCCTGGCGCCGGCTCGCGCCCCGCGCACGGCGTGCCCGCGCTGGACGAGGAGCCGGAGGAGGCGCGCGGCCTGTTCGACCGCGCGCGCCAGGTCGCGTTTCTCCGCGCGCTTGCCGCGTGCGGGGCGGTGCGGCGGGCATCGGCTCATGCCGGCGTTTCCTATCGCACCGCCTATCGCGAGCGGCGCGCCAGCCCCGCGTTTCGCCGCGCGTGGGATGCGGCGCTGCTGGCGGCGCGCGCGCTGTCCGAAGACGTGCTCGCCTGCCGCGCGCTCGACGGGGTGGAGGAAAAGGTGTTCTACCGCGGCGAGGAGGTGGGCAGCCGCATCCGTTACGATACCCGCCTGCTGCTGGCGCACCTCGCGCGGCTCGACAAGCTGACCGGGGATGCAAGGCTGCGCGCCTTTGCCGACGATTACGAGGGCGCGATGGAACGCTTTGCCGCCGGGATCGACGACCCCGCGCCGGTTTGCGATCACTGCGGCGAGGCACTGCCGCTGGTCGCATCCGCGTCCGCGAACGCCCCGGACGGGGCCGGGGCCGGGGCCGGGGCGTTTTTCACTCCAGGACAGTGTGACAGGTGTGACACGGCGCCCGCGCCAGCCGCCGCCGAA
Source organism: uncultured Erythrobacter sp. (assembly GCA_964516135.1). Lineage (GTDB taxonomy): Bacteria > Pseudomonadota > Alphaproteobacteria > Sphingomonadales > Sphingomonadaceae > 34-65-8. The sequence goes on from CAZEWN010000018.1 coordinate 51,466, forward strand.
CCTCCGCCGCCCGCGAACCCGTGCCCCGATTGCGGGGGCCATTGCAGCGATCCTCACGCCAGGCTGACCCAGGCCGATTGCCAGTGGCTCGGTAACCGGCTCGCGCGGATGGAAGCCGCTCGCCCCTATGGCGCGCGCGATCCGTACGAACTGGCCCGGGGCGGCCTGAGTAACTGGGATGCCGAGGATGTCGAGGCGATGCAGCTCATGGCCTTCGAGGACGGGATCGCGGACTGGTGGCTGCTCGTCCCGCCCGACGATGACGAGGAGGAGGGCGCAGGCGCGCGAGCGGCAGAAGCACAGTGCTTCGCGCAGGCGTGACCCGCCACGCGCGCAGGCGGCGTCACTCGACCAGCGCCAGTTCCACCTGGCCGTGGCCGCGCGCGATCAGGCCCAGCCGCTCGGCGGCGGCGCGGCTCATGTCGAGCACGCGCCCGGCGTGGAACGGCCCGCGATCGTTGATGCGGACGACGACCGACTTGCCGTTGGCGGGGTTGGTCACGCGGACCATGCTGCCGAACGGGAGCGAGCGGTGCGCGGCGGTGAGCGCGCCGTTGTCGAACGCCTCGCCGCTGGCGGTGCGGCGGCCCTGGAACTTGGCGGCATAGTAGGATGCGCCGCCGGTGCCGAGCTGGCGGGCGCCCTCGGCCGGCTCGGCGGCTTCGGGGGCGGGGGCGATTGCGGCAATGTCGACCGCACCCGCCGCGGCGACCGGAGTGGCGGGAAGCTTGGCATAGGTGGCGAACTGCGCGTCGAACACAGGGTCGGCCTGGGCGTGGGCAGGGCCGGCCGTGAGCGTCAGGAGCGCCGCGAGCGCGCCGATCGCACGGCGGCGCGGCAGCTTGCGCGCCGGGCGCTGGTGAAGCGGGGTGGTCATCGTGATGGTTCCGTTTCCGTCCTTGGCGGCGCGTTTACCCGCGACGCGTTGACGGTTCCAAACCGCCGCAACGGCTCGTCGACGTGGAGCAACGGCTGGGCCGGGAAATGAGGCGAAAACGGGACGCCGCGCGGCTCGGGGAGGCGCGAAACGCGCAGCCTGGCGGCGATCGACTCGGCAATGGCTACAAGTTTGGCGGCCGGCAACCCTGCGCGCAAACACGGGCGATCCGCGAACGATCGGCGGTGCGGGGGGCAAGATGGCCAGGTCTGCGGGGGCGGAAGACGGACGGCGGTATCGCGCATCGGACAAGAGGCTCAATGCAAATGGGGCCGGCATCGCTGCCGACCCCACTCTCACCAGCGCGTGGTCTTCCCGCGTGGCGCTGCCCGAGGGCAACAGCCATACCGGCAAGCGCTTGGCGCCCGATGTTTCCCCTGTGCTCCGGCAAGCCGGTTCGCAGGTTCCGTCACCGGCGCTCGCGCCGGCATCCGGTTCCGCTCTGGTATCGCATCCGGTCCGAAGACCGGCGCCGCGTCGCCATGACGGTTCCGAGACCGATCAATCCGTAATGGCCGTCCATATCGCTGGTCTTACACAGCCACCGAAGCGGCGCGCAATCCCGTCAATGGTCGACCGGATTATCCGGCCCGACATTGGATCGCTTTCGCGTTCTTCTCAAGCGGTGCCCTTGCTTTCGGTCGAAACCTTCCGCAGGTACTCCTCGAAGAGCGCGCGGACAGATCCGCTGCCTCTTCAGGCTTTGAAAACTGCCTTAGTTTCCGGTCGTTAGACCGTCATCTAGGGCCGCTTTCGCATCCTTCCGATGGGTTGAGACTGCGCCCGCGAACCGAGTCGGGCAAGCGTTTCAAGGTCGACTTTTCCACCATCCCCCGTTTTCGCTGTGGACGAGGGTGGATAATTCAACGGTTCATCGCAACATTTGTCTATGATCAGCGATCTCGCTTCGCCAACAAACGCAGCCGCAGGGCGTTGAGCTTGATGAAGCCCGCCGCGTCGGCCTGGTCGTAGGCTCCGGCATCGTCTTCGAACGTCACATGCGCCTCGGAATAGAGCGAATTGGGCGACCTGCGCCCCACCACGCTCGCCAGCCCTTTGTAGAGCTTGAGCCGCACGGTGCCGCTGACTTTCTCCTGGCTGAGATCGATCGCGGCCTGGAGCATCTCGCGCTCGGGGCTGAACCAGAAGCCGTTGTAGATCAGCTCGGCATACTTCGGCATCAGCTCGTCCTTGAGGTGCGCCGCGCCGCGATCGAGTGTGATCTGTTCGATCCCGCGGTGCGCGCGAGCATAAATTTCGCCGCCGGGCGTTTCGTACATGCCGCGCGACTTCATGCCGACGAAGCGGTTCTCGACCAGGTCGAGGCGGCCGATGCCATGCTTGCGGCCAAGCTCGTTGAGCGCCGCCAGCAGCGTGGCCGGGCTCATCGCTTCGCCATTGAGCGCGACGCCGTCGCCGCGCTCGAACTCCAGCATGATATAGTCCGCCTGGTCCGGCGCATCCTCAGGGTGCTCGGTGCGCGAATAGACGTAGTCGGGGGTCTCGTCCCACGGGTTTTCGAGCACCTTGCCCTCGGACGAGGTATGGAGGAGGTTGGCGTCGGTCGAGAACGGGCTTTCGCCGCGCTTGTCCTTCGGCACCTGGATCTGATGCGCCTCGGCCCAGGCGATCAGCGCGGTGCGGCTGGTGAGGTCCCATTCGCGCCACGGGGCGATGACCTTGATGTCGGGGTCGAGGGCATAAGCCGACAGCTCGAAGCGAACCTGATCATTGCCCTTGCCGGTTGCGCCGTGGGCAATGGCGTCGGCGCCGGTCTCGCGCGCGATCTCGACCAAGCGCTTTGAAATGAGCGGGCGCGCGATAGAGGTGCCGAGCAGGTAGTCGCCTTCGTAGCGGGCATTGGCGCGCATCATCGGGAACACGAAGTCGCGCACGAATTCCTCGCGCAGATCCTCGATGAAAATGTGTTCGTCCGGAATGCCCATCGCCCGCGCCTTGGCCCGGGCCGGTTCGATCTCCTCGCCCTGGCCGAGATCGGCGGTGAAAGTGACCACTTCGAGCCCGCGCTCGACCGAGAGCCACTTGGCGATGACACTGGTATCCAGACCGCCCGAATAGGCGAGGACGACGCGCTTGATGTCGGACATTGGGGCACTCCGGTGAATTTCGGCGCGCGGGTATCAGCCGCGTGCGGCGGCGGCAATGCAGAAGCGGTTGGCCGCGAGGGAGCGGCGCTTCGCTCAGGAGACGCGCGACCACTCCATGAACCAGCTATCGTCCCAGGTCGCGCCGCGATCGCGCGAGGTACCCTGGAGCCAGCGGCAGCTCGTAGGGGTGATCCGGTCCCATACGCCGCGATACCAGACAGCGGCATCGCCATCGCGATCTTCGCTGAGGAAAGTACCAACCCCCTCCACGAACCCGCCGGTCTGGCCTGGAACCGTAACCACGCCGGAGCGACGGTTGACGAAGTGGTCGGACCAAATGCCCCGCTCGGCGTCGAGCAGGCGCAGGCCCATGCCAAAGAATGCCCTTGCGGGGATGCGCAGATCCTCGACGCTGCCAACCCCGCCCATGACCGGCACGACGGTTGCTTCGCCGTCGAACTCGATCCAGGTTTCGTTTTCGCGGAGCCTGTTGTGAACGCGCCATTCGCCTGTCAGGAAATCGAAATCGCCGGGTAGGCCAGGCGGTGGCGGGGGCAGGGTGGAGGAACTGGGGCCAACTGCGAAAGCGGCGGACTTGGGCATGGCGATAGCCGCGCGCTATTCCGCCGCTTCGCGCAGCGCCGGATCAAAGCGCCAGGTGGGTACGTGTGCCATATCGCGCAGGCGCGCGCTTTCCGTGTGGATGTATTCGCGGGTCATCGGAATGGCGTCACGATCCTTCACGTACTGAATCTGCCAATTGACCATGTTGCCGTTACGGAACGCCTGTTCAGCCCCGGCCAGGTAGAACTGCCACATGCGATAGAAAGTATCGTCGTACATCCGCGTGATCTCTTCGCGGTGCATGACCGTGCGATTGTACCATTCCTCCAGCGTGCGGCAGTAATGGAAGCGCATCGCCTCCACATCCATCACCTGCCAGCCCGCCTTTTCGCTTTCGGTGACGAGTTCGCTGAGGGCCGGGATATAGCCGCCGGGGAAAATGTACTTCCGCGTCCAAGCGTCGGTGTGGCCGGGCTTGCCGGCGCGGCCGCAGCAATGGCTGATCATCACCCCGTCGCGAGCGAGCAGGCGGTGGGTGTGCTCGAAGAATTGAGGATAGTGGATCGTGCCAACGTGCTCGAGCAGGCCGACGCTGGAGATGCGGTCGAACTGGCCCTGGACGTCGCGATAATCGCAGAGCTCGAAGCGAACCTTGTCCGCGACGCCCATGGCCTGGGCGCGTTCCTGGCAAAAGGCGATCTGATCAGGGGCAAGAGCCACGCCCAGCACCTCCACCCCATACATCTGGTTAAGGTAAAGCGCGAATCCGCCCCAGCCGCAGCCAATATCGAGCACGCGCATGCCAGGTTTGAGATACATCTTCGCCGCGAGATGCGCCTTCTTGTCGAGCTGAGCCTGTTCCAGCGAGGTCGCGGACGGATCCTCGCGGTAATACGCCATAGTGTACTGACGGTCTTCGTCGAGAAAACGCTCATACAGCTCGCGGGTTAGGTTGTAGGTATGCTCGGCATTCCTGCGGGCGCTGGAGCGCAGGTTAATCCCGTCGATCATCGCGATCAGCTTTTGCGCGGTTTTTCGCAGCGGCCCCTTGGCGGAAAGCGACGCTTCGCCCAGGCGTTTCGCGTTCATGGTCACAAACAGGATCATGTCGCGGATGTCGTGTGGCGGCTCGACCTCCAGCCAGCCCCACATATAGGCTTCGCCCGCGCCAAGCTGGGGATAGCGAACGATGTGATTGGCTGCCTTCGGGTGGGTCAGGCGGATGCGGACTGGCCCGGGCAACCCGCCCCGTTCGGGGGGGTAGTCGCCGGCGCCGGGGCCATAGGAATACTCGCGGCCATCGTGATTGGTCACGATCAGGCGACCGGTCTTGATCGCCTTGCCCAGAAACTTGTCGAGCAGGAACATGCGTCGCGCGCCTCCTCTAGCGACCCGCTGACAGACTGCGATCCGCAGGCTATGCTGTCAATGACCGGCGGGCGGGAAACCCACGCAAGGGAGGGATCAGTGCCCGGAGCCAAGACGAAGATCACCCTGGTCGATCCCGCAGCGTTCCTCGCCTCCGTTGAACCGGCCACAAAACGTGCGGACGCGCACGTGCTTGACGCGCTGTTCCATCGGGTTTCAGGCGAGCCGCCGCGCATGTGGGGCCCCACGATCGTGGGTTACGGCGAGTATCGCACGACGTATGCAAGTGGGCGCGACGTGCACTGGATGCGTGCCGGTTTTAGTCCGCGCAGGGCCAAGCACTCTATCTATTTGATGGGCGGGTATTGCGACAATCTGGTCGGCAAGCATCGCGACGCTCTGCTCGCCCGGCTGGGCAAGCATTCACGCGGCGCGAGTTGCCTTTACGTCAGCAAGCTCGCGGATATCGACCTGATGGTGCTGGAGGAAATGATTGCCGCCGACTGGGCCGCGATGCAACGGCTGTTCCCATGATCAGATCCCGGCGTACCACTGATAGCCGCGATCTTCCCAGTAGCCGCCGTTGCCATCGCCGATGCCGTCCAGGCTTGCGACTGCCTCGATCCCGGTGAGATACTTGGCGTGCTTGTAACCGAGCTGGCGCTCGATCCGCATCCGCAAGGGCGCACCGTTGCGGATCGGCAGTGGCTCGCCGTTGAGCAGGTGCGCGACGATCGTCTGCGGATGGAAGGCATCGACCAGGTCAACGCTTTCGTAATAAGCTGCGCCGTTGAGCTCGTCAGCGCAGCGGAAAACGATGTAGCGTGCCTCGGGCCTCAGCCCGGCGGCATCAAGCAGCACGGAAAGCTGCGGTCCGGTCCATTCGCCGATCGCGCTCCATCCCTCGACGCAGTCGTGGCGCGTCACTTGAATGCGTTGGGGCAACCGGCGGATGTTGTCCATATCGAACACCAGCGGCGTTTTGACCAACCCACCCACGGTCAGTCGCCAGTTGGCGAAGCCCGCGGCCGCCTGCGCCTGGTAATCGCCATTGGTTGGATTGGTCGATCCGTTGCCGCGAAAGAACGGCGAGATTTCGCTCCGGTCGAACTCACGCGCCAGCCGCTCGCGCCCCGCCAGCGCGCGGTGTGCCTTGCGGTGCCAATCTTCCGCCGCGGCGAGCAGTGAGGAACCGGGGCCGGTTTCAGCGACTTTCGCGCAGCCTGCTGCCACCAGCGCGCCCATGCCGGCGAGGACCCCGCGCCGCTTCATGCCTTGCCCCCGGTGATCATGTCGCGCATCTGGCGCATCGGTCCGCTCACCAGCACCATGACCACGTGGACAACGACGAATGCCATCGTCGCGAAGGCGAAGATGAAGTGTAGCGAGCGTGCGCTTTGTCGGCCGCCCAGGCCATCGACCAGCCACGGCATCGCAGGCTCTATGCCCGGACTGATCGCCATGCCGGTCAGCACCATCATCGGCAGGAATATGCCCAGCACCAACCCGTAGGACAGCCGCTGGAGGAAGTTGTACTTTTCGCCTTCATGGCTGAAATCCAGCCTGATGTGCCGGGTAACGTCGGCCCGGACGGCGGCCCAGGTCCATTCCGGGCGCCGGGTGCGCAGATCACGCCAGAAGTGGCGGCTTGCCAGCATCGCGATCCACATCACCAGCAGCCCGAGCGCAAAGGGCCAGGCCATCAGCGTGTGCCAGTCGCGCGCCAGCGCGAGACTGTAGTAATCGGGAATGGTCATCCAGCCGGGGAACCGCGGCACCGCCAGCCATGCCTGGTCGGGCGAGAAACCCCAGTCGCCCCAATAGAGGTAACGATGCGCGTTCGAGATGTTGAGCCCGCTCATGAACAGCACCACCACGCAGACCACGTTGAGCCAATGCCACAGCCGGGTGACGAGGCTATGGCGTTTCACGTGGCCTTCTCGCGGGCGAGGTAGATCACGTCGCGCGGCTGCGCGAGCAAGTGCTGGCCGCTGTCGATGTGCAGCGTCTCGCCGCTCGCCAGATGCCCCTCGGCCAGCCAGAGACATGCCTGGGCGATCTCGGCGACGTGCGTTTTGCGCTGCATCAGGTTGAGCCGATGGGATACCTCGATCTCGTCCTCGCGCTGATCATGGCTCGCCAGGATCGCACCCGGAGCCAGGGCATAGACGCGATCTTCCGGCCACGCCGCGCCCATCGCGAGCATCGGCACGGCGCCCGCCGCCGCGTGTTTGCTGAGGGTGTAGCTGAAGAAATCGGGGTTGGGATTGACAAGCTTCTGGTCGGTCAGCTGGATCACCCGCCGTCCGCCCCGCGCGCGCGCCGAGCGCAAGAATGCCTGGGTCATGCGGATCGGCGTGCGGGCATTGATGGCCATCGATCGCTCGAAAACCTTGGGATCAAGCCCGATAACGTCGTCAGGGCGGAAGATCGCGGCGGAATTGACCAGAACACGCCAATCATCGAGACGCGCCGCGAGTGCGGTGACCAGCATTGCCGACGCGTCGCTGTCAGCCAGGTCGCAATGCACGGTTTCGGCGCTGGGGAGGGTGGCCGCGAGCATCTCGGCTTCGCGCGCTGAAGTTCCGTAATGTAAGACCACATGCCAACCCGCCGCGCCAAACGCGGTGGCGATCGCGGCGCCGATGCGCCGCGCGGCGCCAGTGATCATGACCGTGGGGCTGTTCACCCGTGTAGCTTGGAGCATAACCACCAGCCGATGGGAAGCGGGCATGCAAAAGAAAAACGGGCCGGTCCATCGCGGACCGGCCCGTCTCTTCCCGCCCCGAAGCGGTTTCGGGTCAGCGGCAGCGTAGACTGCCCCTGTCAATCTCTCGACCCAGCAGGCCGCCCGCGACACCGCCGATAATCGCGCCAAGCGTGCGGTCGCCACGACCAGCGATCTCGTGACCAGCAAGGGCGCCGACACCAGCACCAATGATCAAGCCGGTCGTGCCATTATCGCGGCGGCAGTAATAGCGCCCATCATCTCCGCGCCACACCCGGTCGTTACGGGTGACACGGCGTGGTTCACGGTAATAACCGCGCGAATCGTAATACCGATCGTGGTCTTTGGCGCGCTTGCCATGGGCAGGCGCCCAATGCGGCGGGTCAGCCAGCGCCGGGGCAGCGACCGGCAAGGTCAGCGATGCTGCGGCAAAGGCGATCAGGGTCTTCTTCATGTTGAAACTCCTCATGAGCGTTCTCGAACGCATCAACGAGGTAACCATGCCGCTGGGTCCCCAACCTCAGATGAACAAGGCTGCGGTCTATTGCCTTCACGGCAAGCCGTGCGTCTAGCGCGGCGGATTGTTAGGATGAAACGGATGCTGCTTCGCGATCACGCTCAGCCCGGCTCTTTTTTTCGGCGGCGGTGCGGAGTTGGCCGCACGCCGCATCGATATCGCGCCCGCGCGGGGTCCGCACAGGCGCGCTGATACCATGCTCGAACACTATCTCGGAAAAGCGCCGCACCTGGTCCGGCGTCGAGCATTCGTAGGGCGCGCCGGGCCAGGGGTTGAACGGGATCAGGTTGACCTTGGCCGGGAGCTTGTAGTGCTTGATCAGGCGGACAAGTTCGCGCGCATGCTCGTCGCTGTCGTTCTTGTCCTTCAGCATCACGTATTCGAAGGTGATGCGCCGCGCATTGCTGGCGCCCGGATAAGCGGCGCAGGCAGCCAGCAGTTCCTCTATCCCGTATTTCTTGTTGAGCGGTACGATCTCATCGCGGATGTCCTTGGTTACCGCGTGAAGTGACACCGCAAGGTTTACCCCAATCTCCTCGCCGCAGCGCTCCATCATGGGCACGACGCCGCTGGTCGACAGCGTGATGCGCCGCTTGGACAGAGCCAGCCCGTCACCATCCATGACAAGTTTGAGCGCGTCGCGGACGTTGTCGAAATTATACAGCGGCTCGCCCATGCCCATCATCACGATGTTGGTCAGCAACCGCCCGTCCGATGTATATTCCGCCTCGTCCTCGATCTCAGCTACGTCCATCCTGCCCTTCGGCCATTCGCCCAGCGCGTCGCGCGCCAGCATGACCTGGCCCACGATCTCGCCTGGGGTGAGGTTGCGGACCAGTTTCATCGTGCCGGTGTGGCAGAAGCGGCAATTGAGCGTGCAGCCGACCTGACTGGACACGCACAAGGTTCCGCGATCCGCGTCGGGAATGAACACCATCTCGAAATCATGGCCATCTGATGTCCGCAACAGCCACTTGCGCGTGCCGTCGACCGAATGCTGGGCTTCGATCACTTCGGGCCGGCCGATCACGAACCGTTGCTCCAGCCACGGCCGCATGGCCTTTGCGATGTCGGTCATCGCCGCGAATTCGCTGACACCGCGGTGATAGAGCCAGTGATAAACCTGCTTTGCGCGCAGCTTGGATTGTTTCACGTCCAGCCCAGCCTCGGCGAACAAGTCGCGGATGCGTTCGCGCGGCAGGCCGATCAGATCGATCCGGCCATCCGCACGCGGGGTTACTTCGCGCGCGACGGGCACGGGATCGATCGATCCCGGAATGGTCATGAGGGCCGTGTCTGCCATGGGAGCGGCGCATATAGTCCGGTCTTGGCGGGAATTCCAGCTTCTGCGGTGGGCCCTCGGTTCGTCGTATTTTCATACCCGATGAAGTGTTTGGTCGGCTCATAATGGCGGTTCGCCGCCGAGACCGTGACTTAAAAACAACGGTTTTATCGTTGTGTCAGGTTCATGAAACCGGATGCCCTCAAGCTCCGTTTGGGCTGTCCCTGCGGTCGAAACCCGCATGGTTCATAACGGAGTACGACAATGAAAAAGATGGTCGCAATTCTCGCCACCGGCTCGCTCGCGGCGATCGCGGCGCCAGCCCTGGCCCAGTCAGCTGATGATTCGCCGTTCACCGGTGCACGCGTCGGTGTCACTGGCGGCTACGATGTCACCACGGCAGGCAGCAGCGTCGACGACGACGGCAACGACAACAACGACCAGTCGATCGACGGGTTCGCCTATGGCGTGACCGCCGGCTACGACATCGCGCTCGGGGGCGTCGTGGTGGGTGTCGAGGGCGAATACACCGATTCTACTGCCAAGACCGAATTCGATGACGGCGACTTCGAAGGCTTCGGTTTTGGCAGCGTCGACACCGGCCGAGATCTGTATATCGGCGCCCGCGTTGGTACGCTGGTGGGCGAAAACGCTCTGCTCTATGCCAAGGGCGGCTACACCAACACCAAGCTCAACGTCCTGTCGAGCGACGGCACCACCGAGACCGATCGCGACTTCAAGCTTGATGGTTGGCGCATCGGGGCCGGCGCGGAATATGCGCTGAACCAAAATACCTTCGTCAACCTGGAATACCGTTACTCGAAGTATGAGGAAGCCAACATCGAATTCCCCGATGGCAGCACCTCGACCAGCTTCGATGTCGATACCGACCGCCATCAGGTAATGGCGGGCGTTGGTTTCCGGTTCTGACGGTGCTGACCGGACACTCGCAGCCTAACGGCGTGTGCGACGAGGAAGGGCGGGGCTTCGGCTCCGCCCTTTTCCGTGTCAGCGGGCGAGCCGCGCGCAGCCGATTGTCGCGGCATCAAGCGCACTCGCGACCCCTTCGAGGCGGTAGCGGTCGGTAAAGCGGTTGCCGCGCGCGTCAGTGGCGCTGATCGACAATGAACCTGACGACCGCATCGCTGCGATAATGGCCGCGTCCATTGCCCGGTCGCGCGCCCATGCATCCCCGCCACCGCCGGTAAGCTCGAACCGCTGATCGCCGAGCGCAAGCCGGATCGCGGGTCGATCGCCAAGTTCACGCGAGAGGCGGAAATGAACCTGACCGCGTATCGCGCGGCGCGGCCAGCTACCCACGCTTGCGTACGGTTGATGGTCGCGACGCGCGCTGCTGGGCTGAGCTTTAGCGATGGCATAGCAGCGCGGTACGCGCGGGTCGCGGAACGCGCCCCATTCAGCGAACATGCCCAGGCTTTCGCGCGCGGACACCGGCGCCGCCATCGCGGCCAGCACGAGCAGGAACGCCCCGTACCTAAGCATAACCCACCGCGATAACTTCCCATTCCTTCGTGCCCGAGGGCAGCGCGACGGTCCGTACATCACCGATCGCCGCACCGCGCAGCGCGCGAGCGAGCGGACTCGACCAGCCGATTCTGCCGGCGCCCGCATCCTGTTCGTCGTCGCCCACGATGGTGACGGTGCGTTCGGCGTCCTCCTCGTTCGCGACAGTCACGCGGGCGCCGAAGAACACACGCGATTTGTCAGGCTGGTCCGCCGGCTCAACGACGCGGGCGGCCTTCATCCGGCGAGCAAGATGGGCAAGCTCGCGGTCGATTTCGCGCATCCGCTTGCGACCATAGATGTAGTCGCCGTTCTCGCTGCGGTCGCCGTTGCCGGCAGCCCAACTGACGATCTCGACCACTCGCGGCCGCTCGCTGCCGAGCAGGTGATCATAGCGCGCCTTTAAGGCCGCCAGTCCCGCTGGCGTGATCGGATTGCCCCCCGGCTTCACGCTAGCGCAGGAAGTCGCGCACCCGGCGCGGGCGGCCATAGGGCGCCTTGTCAGGGTTGAGCTGTTCGTAGACGGCGGCGTTCTCGAGCACACGGTGGACGTAAGTCCGCGTTTCGGTGAAGGGGATGCGCTCGATCCAGGTCTCCCAGTCGATTCCGCCCGACCGCGGATCGCCGTTTTCACGTAGCCACTGGTTCACCCGGCCCGGCCCAGCGTTGTAGGCTGCGATGGCGAGCGGATAGCTGCCGTTGTAGCGCGCGATCAACCGCTGGATGTGGTTCGAGCCAAGTTGCACGTTGTAGCCCGCGTCATTAATCAGCGAAGCTTCCAGGTACGTCATGCCGGCCTTCCCCGCTTCCTCGCGCGCCGTGGGCGGCATCAACTGCATCAGTCCGCGCGCGCCGGCATGGCTGATCGCGTTCTGGGCAAACTGGCTTGCCTGCCGGGCGATCGCATGGACCATGGTCCAGTCAGTTCCCGGCGGGGTTTGCAGCGTGGGAAATCCCTGGACGATAAATCCGTCGAGTCCGTCCGCCCCTGCAGCGTCGCCCAAATTGACCGCAAGATCACGGCGACCGGTTTCGCGCGCGAGTTCGGCGACCATCGCATGTTCTTCCGGGGTCGCCGCCTGCTGCGCTATCTCGCGGTAGAAGTGAATGCCTGTGCGCCACGGTGCGCCCCGCGCAACCTCGCGTACGGCATTGGTCAGCGGTGCGCCGCGAAACTGCGCGAGCTGTTCCGGCGAGGGGGTGGCCCCGGTGTTCGCGGGCGGGATGACCGGCTGGCGCCCCAGCTTGGCAAGCGCGAGCTGCCCGTAGAACCGGTCGGGATATCGCCCCGCCATCTCGTAATAACGTTGCGCCTCGGCCTGGTTGGCAGCACGTTCGCTGGCCTTCCCGGCCCAGTAAAACCCCTTTGAGCGGGTCTGCGGCGTCTGGGCCGCGGTACCGTAGCGATAGAATAGGGGCGCAGCGGCGGCGGCGTTGCCATTGTCCCACAGTGCCTTCGTGCCGCCCAGCCACATCAGCGACGTGTAATCATCGCGCAGGCGAAATGACATGCGCGAGATGTCCGTGCCCGGCGCGAAAAGGTCATCGACGCGGCCGGCGATCCGGGTTGCCTGGCTGGCCCCGGCGCTGCGCGCGACCTGGAGCGTCAGGGTAACGAACGCCTCGGGATCAAGCGCCGGACGGGAAAACGCCGGGCGATTTGCCAGCAGGTCGACGGCGGCGCCGGACTGGTTGGTGGTACGATAATAACGGGCGAGGTTGTAGACGTAACCCGGATCGGTGCGCGCATCCGGCGGCACCGGTGTCCCGATGCTTTCCGGCAGGCTGCCACGGACCAGCGCCAGCCGCGCCAGATAGGTTTCGCGCATGGCGGGGGAGACATTGTTGATCAGGCGCGATGCCGCTTCGCTTTCCCCCTGCCATAGCAGCGCGTTCATTCGCGCATCGTTGTCCTCCTGCGAGAAGCGGCCCGCGAACTGGCCGAGCATGTAGGCCTCCGAAGGGGTGCTCATTCGTCCACCCCGCCACGCGGCACGGGCGACCTCGAACGCTTCGGGCCGGTTCAGCCCACCCAGCGCCAGGGCATAGCGGGCCCGGGCCGGATTGGTCAGCGGCGGGTTGCGATCGAAGAACGCGACCAGGCGCTCCGCCCCGATCGGTTCGTCCGCCAGCGCGTTTTCCGCGCGGGTCCTGAGCAGTTCCTCACGCGGAAAACCGGGATAGGCCAGCACGAAGCCGGCGTAGGTATCGAAGCTCTCGTTCCGACGATCGGGCGAAGTCAGGTATTCCCACCGCTCCACCGCCTGGCTCATCCGGGTCGGTGCCTGGGCGATCATCTGCGCGCGCGCCTCGTCCCAGGACGCCGCGCTTTGCGCGATTAGCGGCGCGGAAGCGGTGGCAAGCGGCGAGGCGGCGAGGGCGAGAGCGATCAGGGGCAAGCGGTCCATGCTGGACATCGTGTGGGGCGGCTCCTTATCAGGCGCTGAATGAAAGCGCCCACGGGTTCGATTTGTCGTGTCGAATCATGGCCAACAGCAGGACGCGTGTAAATGTTTTCCGGTTCAATTCCCGCCCTTGTGACTCCATTCCGCGACGGTTCGTTCGACGAAACCGCGTTTCGCAAGCTGGTCGACTGGCAGATTGACAACGGATCCAGCGGGCTGGTCCCTTGCGGGACGACGGGTGAGGCGTCCACACTTTCCAACGCCGAACATCATCGCGTCATCGAGGTTTGCATCGAACAGGCTGCGGGCCGCGTACCCGTGATTGCCGGATGCGGCAGCAACGACACCATGAACGCGCTGCTGCATATGCAGTTTTCGCGCAAGGCCGGCGCGGCGGCTGGTCTCTGCGTCGCGCCGTACTATAATCGGCCCGGGCAGGCGGGGCTGATCGCGCATTTCAGCTACCTGGCCGAAAACAGCGAGTTGCCGATCGTTCTTTACAATGTGCCGGGTCGGACGGTTACGGATATCGAACCGGAAACCGTGTGCGAGCTGGCAAAGCGTTACCCCGATCGGATTGTCGCCATCAAGGATGCCAGTGGCGATTTGTCGCGCGTCACCGATCACAGGATGGGGATCGGCAAACATTTCTGCCAGCTGTCGGGTGACGACGAACTGGCGCTTCCCGCCAATGCGGCGGGTTCGGTCGGCTGCATCTCTGTGACCGCGAACGTGGCTCCGGCACTGTGTGCGGAATTCCAGCAAGCCTGCGCCGCCAACGACCTGGTCAAGGCGCGTGAGCTGAACGACCGCCTTTACCCGCTGCATTACGCCATGTTCGAGGAAGCGAGTCCGGCCCCCGTGAAGTACGCGTTGAGCCGCGTTCATGACTGGCTGCTTCCCGCTGTTCGCTTGCCACTGGTGGAATGCTCCGATCGGGCAAAGGCGCTGGTCGACGACGCGCTGGCGCACGCGGGGTTGATCTGATGCGCGTCGCGCTGGCTATCGCGCCGCTCGCGCTGGCATCGTGTGCCGCGCTGCCCGACCGCGCCGACACTCTTGACGCGATCGCGCGCGACTATGTCGTGCTGCAATTGACGATCGGCGAGAAAGAGGCGGGCTATATCGACGCCTATTACGGGCCGCCCGAATTCTCGGCGCGCGCCAAGGTGGCGGCGCCGCGCGAAAGCGTGGCTGACCTGGAGGCGCGTGCCGCAACACTGCGATCGAGGGCGCAGCGCTTCGCGGACGATGGCGGACCTGGGACCACGCTTGAGGAACGGCGGGCGCGCTTTCTCACCGCGCAACTGACGGCGGCGTTGACGCGATTGAGCATGCAACGCGGCGAAAAACTGTCTTTCGTGGAGGAGGCGCGGGGGCTGTTCGGGGTAACGCCTGAGCTCCCGCCGCTGGCAAGCTTCGAGCCGGTTCTCGCCGAGATCGAGCGACTTGTACCGGGGGAGGGCCCGTTGTGGCAGCGCTTGGAGGCCTTCAATGCCAGGTTCGACATCCCCAAGGAGCGGCTACCCGCGGTGTTCGATGCGGCAATCGCCGAATGCAAGCGACGCACGCTCGAATACATGACCCTGCCACCGGGCGAAGCGTTTGAGATCGGTTATGTCACCGACAAGCCCTGGAGTGGCTACAATTACTACCAGGGCGATTACCGCTCACGGATCGAAATCAACATCGACTTGCCGGTGCGGCTGAACCGGGCGGTCGACCTGGGATGTCATGAGGGATATCCGGGTCATCATGCGTACAACGCGCTTCTCGAGAAAAACCTCGTCTGGGGCAGGGGTTGGACCGAATTTTCGGTTTATCCGCTCTATTCGCCGCAGTCGCTGATCGCCGAGGGATCGGCGAATTTCGGCATCGACCTGGCCTTTCCGGGCGACGAGCAGCTCGTCTTCGAGACCGAGGTGCTTGCGCCACTGGCGGGTCTGCCGACCGACGGCCTCGACGAATATCGCCGGCTGAACGGGGCAACCCGCGCTTTGGGGTCGGCGCGCTACACGATCGCTGCCCAGTACCTTGCGGGGGAAATCGACGCCGACCGTGCCCGGCTGCTGTTGCAGCAATATCAGCTGTTGTCGCCGGAGCGCGCGGCGCATTCGCTTCGCTTTATTGATACGTACCGCAGTTACATCATCAACTACGGGCTCGGCCGTGACATGGTACAGGCGAGCGTCGAACGCGCCGGCCCGGGGCAGGACGAGCGGTGGACGAAGATGATCGAATTGCTTAGCGAGCCGACGCTCCCCTCCGATCTATAGACGCCTTGCCCTAGATCACTTCGTCCTCGTCCATCAGCGGCTGGGCAGGGCCTTCCGGCTCACTCGCCATGATCGCCTCGGTGATCGACCCTATCCGCTCGCCTGCATGTTCGAGTTGGGCGACCTCGGCGATGTGAAACAGCGCGTCGCCCTGGTTCACGACTGGCAGCGTGGCGTGCCCGATCACGATGCCGTCGATCGGACTGGTCATTTCAAGCGGATCCTCGCCGAACAGCCCGGTCACACGCGCGAGCAGGTCGCCCTTGTGGACCACGTTGCCGGACTTTCTGATTCGATGCGTCACTCCGCCGCGCGGGGCGCGGACCCAGACCGACCGGTTCGCGCGCGCCGGAATGCCCACGGTCGTCAGCCCGTCGTCCGCCTCGATCATGCCGATATGGGCGAGCACGCGGCAAACCCCGCTCACGCCAATGTCGATCGAGAGGCGATCGACACGCAGCGCCTCGCCCGCCTCCATTAGCAACATCGGCACTTCGTGTGCGTTTGCGAGTGCACGCATCGAACCATCGCGCAGCGGACTTTCGATGATGACCGGTGCGCCAAACGCCATCGCCAGTTCGACCAGGTAGGGATCGCCCGCCGCGATCCGGATTTGCGGCAGGTTGTAACGGTGAACTGCGGCCGAATGGATGTCGATCCCGAGTTGGCATTTGTCGATCACGTGCTCAAGGAAGCTCGCGGCAAGCTGCCCCGCGAGTGAACCCTTGCGGCTGCCGGGGAAGCTGCGGTTCAGATCGCGCCGGTCGGGCAGGTAGCGGCTATGCGCCAGGAAACCGTAGATGTTCACCGCCGGTGCCAGGATCACGGTTCCGGAGAGGCCCGCCGGGGTGAACCGCGCGGCAAGCCGCTGGATGATCGCGGTGCCGATGATTTCGTCCCCGTGGATCGCGCCGCTGACAAATACTGTCGGCCCGTCGCGAACCCCATGGATGACGCGCAGCGCCAGGTTGGCGGAAAAGCCGGTGACCTGATGGCTGACGGGAATCGCGATGTCGCGCATCTCGCCCGGCATGACGGATTCGCCTGCAATGGCAAATGGCTGCGGCGCGGCAACGGGCGCGTCCATTGGCGGCATTCCCCTCTTTGCTCGAACCCATTCGCCACGGGCCGGATGCGGATGGCAAGCGGTTTCTTGACCTTCCCATGACTGAGCTGAGGCCCTACATGCCCGCCACCATGGCTCGCCCCAAACCTGAAACCTTCGACAAGCACAAGACCGTGGCTGAAAACCGCCGCGCGCGGTTCGATTACTCGATCGAGGACAAGTTCGAGGCCGGGCTGATGCTTCAGGGTACCGAGGTCAAGGCGTTGCGCGCGGGCGAGGCAACGATTGCCGACAGCTATGCCGAGGTGCGTGGCGAGGAGGTATGGCTGGTGAACGCCAATATCCCTGAATTCAGCCACGGCAACCGGTTCAATCACGAGCCAAAACGCCCGCGAAAGCTGCTGCTGCATCAGCGCGAGATCGCCAAGCTGACCGGCGCGGTGGAGCGCAAGGGCATGACACTGGTTCCGCTTAGCATTTATTTCAACAAGACGGGACGGGCGAAAGTGGAACTTGCGCTGGCCAAAGGCCGTCAGGCGCAGGACAAGCGCGAATACCTCAAGGATCGTGATTGGCAACGCGACAAGGCGCGCATCATGCGCGAACGCGGGTGATTCAACGGTTGCCCATCGCCGCCGGCTTGCCCACATCGCCCGCCATGACCGTTTCGCCCCAATTGCCCAACCCGCGCTTGAATTGCCCTCGCCGCGCGAGCAAGGCGGCGTCACCACGATGACCGAGCAGCGTTCCAAGACCTTCCTGGCGGATCTTATCCGCAAGCACATGCCCTCTCGCGAGGAAATGGCGGAGAACAAGTATCTTCGCCCCATCGCGCATCGTTTCCTCAGTCCGGAGCTGTGGCGCTTTACCCGGCGGTCGGTCCCCCGCGGGGTCGCGCTGGGTTTGTTCACCGCGTTTATTGTGCCGGTCGGGCAGATTTTCCTAGCCGCATTTCTCGCGCTGCCGACGCGGGCCAACGTACCGCTCGCCGCGCTGGCAACCTTCATTACCAATCCCTTCACGCTGCCGTTCTGGTTGTTGATCGCCAACCGCGTGGGGGCTTTCGTGCTGAAGATGGACGCCGCGACGACGGATGTGCTCAACCACATCTTCGCATCCGGTGACTGGTCGATCGTGTTCGAAGCGGCGACGATCGCCGGGGTCACGATCTTCGGGTTTATCGTGCTCTCGATCGTTTCCGCGGCGATCGGCTACCTGCTCGCCGGTTTTGCCTGGCGCTTCATTATCTCCCGCAAGCGGGCGCGGCGGTTGAGGAGCATGGCGGCGCGGCTCGACGCGCGGCTCGGGGCGCGAGAGGGATGATATCCATCAGCGACGAAGTACCGGCGCGGCGCATCCCGCCCGCTGCGACAGCCGTGGCCAGCGCGTTGGTCATCAATGCTTTCTTGCTGTGGTTCGTCAGCGGCAGCGGTATTCTGGCGCTGACTTTCGCGGCTGCGACCGGCATTCTGGCAGCGGTGTTGTACCTCTTCCCGCGCGGCGGGGCGAGCGAGGCGGACGCAGACGCCGCGGCGCCTGACTGGTCGGTGACGGTGGCAGCGATTGAGCAGGATGGGGTCGCGGTCGCGATCACCGACCGGGCCAATCGGCTCGTCTGCGCCAACGCGACGTGGTCCGCGTGGTTCGGTATCCGACATGCGCCGCCAAACCTGCCGCTGGAGCGGGCCTCGCTCGAAAGCCTGACCCGTGCCGCGCGGGAGGCATGGCGTGATGGTTCAGCGGAAACGGGGCCGCTCGATCAACTATCAGGCGACCGTGCCTGGCGAGCCCACGCGCGGCGCGCCGGACGCGGCGACGACTATCTGATCTGGCGTTTGGAGGCATTGGCCGACAGTCAGCTGGTCGATATCGCTGGTGAATGGCTGGGTGGCAACCTGGGAGGGCTGCTTTCGCGCGCGGGGATCGAAGGGGCATTGGTGCTGCCCGATGGCAAGATTCGCGCGGTGACGCCAGGCTTCGCCGAGCGCGCTTCGGGCGACGCGGCAGCAACACTGGCCGGGCAGGAATTCGTTTCTCATTTGCGAACGGATGATCGCGACCGCATTTTCTACGCACGCGAGGGTCGCAAGGGTACGCCGCAAACGTTGATCCAGGTTCCACTGAATCCGCCTAAGGAGGGACGGGGGGCGGGTGCCGATGAGGCCGCGTCGATCATGCTTCTCGTCGACAGCGGGGTCGGGCTGGGCGGATGGGATGGCGCGACCCCCGCCACCGCGCCGCAGCTGGAGGCATTGCTCGGCGCGTTGCCGCTCGGCCTGGCAATGACCGATCGCGATGGGCGATTGCTGTTTGCCAATCCGCCGTTCCTGCGCGCGGCTGGCATCGAGGAACGGGGACTTCCCGCATATCCTTCCGACCTGGTGGTGAAGGAAGACAAGGGCGCGCTTGCCGATGCCGTGCGCCGCTATGGCAAAGGCCCGGCGGCGAGTGGCGACATGGCGGTTCGCCTGCGTGCCAACCCGGAAGATCCGGTCTCGCTTGGGCTTGCCGGCGTGCGCGGTCTGGGCGAGGCGGCGGTGCTGCTCAGCCTGGTCGACAGCAGTGAGGAAACCCGGCTGAAGCGGCAGGTCGCGCAAGCAACCAAGATGCAGGCGGTCGGGCAACTGGCCGGGGGTGTCGCGCACGATTTCAACAATGTGCTCACCGCGATCATCGGTTATTGCGACCTGATGCTGCTCCGGCATACCCCCGGTGACAGCGATTATGACGACATCCAGCAGATTCGCGCCAATTCGAACCGCGCCGCCAGCCTGACCCGGCAGCTGCTTGCCTTCAGCCGTCAGCAGACCCTGCGGCCTCAAGTCCTGCAGCTTCCCGATGTGGTGAGCGAAGTGAGCCAGCTGCTCAAACGCCTGCTTGGCGAAAAAATCGAGCTTCGCGTGCGCCACGACCGCGATCTGGGCGCAGTGCGGGCCGATCCGCAGCAACTCGAACAAGTGATCGTGAACCTGGCGGTGAATGCACGTGACGCCATTCAGTCGCGCGGCGACGGGGCCGGACGGCTGTCGTTGGCCACCCGCCGGGTGACGGCGGCCGATGTTCGCAAAATGGCGTCGGAGATTGTGCCGGCCGAGGACTACACCGTGTTGCTGGTGCAGGACACGGGCGGCGGGATCCCGCCCGAATTGCTCGGCAAGATATTCGAGCCGTTCTTCACCACCAAGGAACAGGGCAAGGGCACGGGGCTGGGTCTTTCGACCGTATACGGGATCGTCAAGCAATCTGGCGGTTTCATCTTCGCCGATAACGTTCCGGGCCGCAGCGGAGCGCCCGAGGGAGCTCGCTTCACAATCTATTTCCCAGTCCACCGAGGCGCGGCCCCGCGCCCGGCGGAGCGGGATGAGGAAGAGGCGGCGGCGTCCGAATGGTCGGGCGGCGGTCGTGTCCTGCTCGTCGAGGACGAGGATATGGTGCGCGCCGTGGCCGAACGAGCACTGGTCCGAGCCGGCTACGTCGTCACTCCGACGAACGATGGCGAGGAGGGGTTGGCCGCGGTGGCGAACGGGGGCGAATTCGACATGGTGCTGAGCGATGTCGTGATGCCGGGCATGGATGGTCCGGCAATGGCGCGCGAAATCCGCAAGCTGCGCCCCGACATGCCGGTGCTGTTCATGTCGGGCTATGCCGAAGAACAGCTACGCAGCGAAATCGACATCGCCGACATGCACTTCATCGCCAAACCATTCAGTGTTCAGCAACTCGGTGAAAAGGTCGGAGCGATCATGCGCGGTATGCGCTAGACTTGCACCACCGGTTGCGATGCGCAACGCGACTAACAGTTGCGTGCCACCAATCTGGGCAATATCGTTAACCGATGAATGAGGATCGCAACCGCCAGCGGCATGCGATTTCCGTCCCGGGTCGCTACAGGACGGGCACTGGCGTTGCGAAGGATGTCGATATCCTCGACATTTCGGAATCAGGGTGCCGGTTCTTCGACCGGTTCGGACGCATGATCCCCGGCACTCAAATCAGCCTGCGTATCGGCTCGATCGGGCCCGTCGTCGCCATTGTCAGATGGTGCGAGGCGCAGATCGTGGGGGTTCAGTTCGAAAATCCGCTTTACGGCCCTGTGTTCGAGCACATTCGCGCAACGCTCGATCGGCGACCGGGTTAGGCGGCTCTCACTCGAGGTCGGCCTCTTCTTCGATGGCGTGCATGTCGTCGTCCGAAAAGCCGAAGTGATGCCCGGCCTCGTGCACCACCACGTGATGCACGAGATCGCGCATCTCGACGCCCGTTTCGCGCCATTCCCGCACCAGCGGCTGGCGGAACAGGTAAATCATTGCAGGCAAATCGCCCGATTGCCATTGCGACCGCTCGCCCACCGGGCGCCCTTCGTACAGCCCAGTCAAATTCCACCGGCTTGCGATGTCCACCGAATCGAGCTGTTCTCGGGTGGCGAACTCCTCGACCCTGACCACCACTTCCGCCAACTCTTCGCGAAACTGCAGGGGCAGCATCGCGATACTTGCGCGGGCCATTTCCTCCATTTCCAATGCCGTTGGCGGGCGGTGATCGAATATGCTCATGGGATGGATATGGGCAATGCGCCACGATTGTTCCAGCCGGTGGAACCTTTGCTCAAGCTCGCCTGTTGCCATCCCGGAATTCAACATTTGCGAGGAAACTCATGTCAGCCGGTCAAGCCATCTTCGAACGTCTCAAACAGGATCACGACAAGCACCGCGAATTGCTCGATCACCTCGCTGCTACGACCGGTGAGAGTGCGGAGCGGGCAGAATTGTTCACCGAGCTGACCAAGGAATTGAAAGGGCATGCAGCGGCGGAAGAGCAGGCGCTTTATTCGACCATGCTCCGCAAGCCGGAAACCACTGGCGAAACCCGTCATTCCGTGGCCGAACACCACGAGATCGAGGAGGCGCTGAACGACCTCGCCGCCACCGACATGGCGACCGGCGGCTGGCTGACCAAATTCAAGAGCTTCGACCACCGCTATCGTCATCACATCGAGGAGGAAGAGGAAGAGCACTTCCCCGATTTCTCCAAGTACCTTACCGATGAGGACGAGCGGCACATGAAGTCGGTGTTCGATCGTCGGAAACGCGAGGAAACCGCCGAAGCCGAAGTGACGCCCGAGACGAAAGACGACGCCAAGGAGTGACACGGGCCGGGGTGGGGGGAAAAACGTTCTTGGCGGATAAGGAAGAGCATTCCGACCCCGACGATGAATCGGTGCAACCCGGCGTATGGCGGTTTGCCCATGCCGAGCGTGCTTCGGTGATCATCGACGCGGAAGAATACTTTCATCACATGCAGCAGGCGATGCTCCAGGCGGAGCGTCGCATCCTGCTCATCGGATGGGATTTCGATACGCGTATCCATCTCCAGCAGGGGAGGCGATGGTGGCAAAAGGGGCGTGATCGGAAGTACCCAGTGCGTCTGGGCAGCTTCGTGCTGTGGCTCAATCGACACCGCAAGGGGCTGGAAATCCGCATCCTGAAGTGGAGCTATGGCGCCCTGAAGTTCGTGGGGCGCGGGTCGATGGCGTTGGACCTGATCCGCTGGGCACCGAAAAAGCGCATCCAGTTCAAGTTCGACACCGCGCATCCCATCGGTTGCAGCCATCACCAGAAAATTGCCGTGATCGACGAGCACCTGGCGGTGTGTGGCGGGATCGATATGAGCGACCACCGTTGGGACACGCGAGAGCACAAGGAACATGATCCACGCCGCCGTCGGCCGCGTGGGGCGATCTATGGGCCGTGGCACGACGCGACCATGATGATGGAAGGCGCCGTCGCGGGCAAGCTCAGCGAGCTGGGCCGCCGCCGCTGGCACCGGGCGGGAGGCGAGGAGCTGGAGCCAGTCGCGAGGCCAGATCGCTCCATCTGGCCCGAGGATTTAGCCGTACAGTTTGAAAACGTCGAAATCGGCATTGCCCGTACGCGCGCCGAGCATGACGGATGCCCGCAGATTTGCGAAATCGTCGAGCTGTTCGAACTGCAGATCGCCCGGGCGAAGCATTTCATTTACGCCGAGAGCCAGTATTTCGCCTCGCGCCGCATTGCCGAAGCGTTGGCGAAACGCCTGAGTGAGGACGACCCACCCGAAGTCCTCATCGTACACCCCTGCAATGCTGATGGTTGGCTCGAACAGCAGGCGATGGATCATGCGCGCGCCCAGTTGGTTCACACGCTGGGGACGGTCGATACGAAAAACCGGTTCAATCTGTACGTCCCCTATACGGGCGAGACCCCGATCTACGTCCATGCGAAGATCATGATCGTCGACGATCGGGTTCTGCGGATCGGTTCCGCGAACATGAACAACCGGTCGATGGGTCTGGACAGCGAATGTGACGTGTTCATCGACTGCGACCGGCCAGGCAATGATCACGCATGCGATGCTATCGCGGCGCTGCGCCATTCGTTGCTCGCCGAACATTGCGGACTTGAAGAGGGGGAAGTTGCAGGGTTGCTCGATCAGCATGGGTCCATGCACGCGATGATCCAGTCGCTCGGGACGGAGCGCGCCCGCACCCTGCGGCGTTTCGAGCTTGAGGAACCCTCCGACGCGGAGAAAAAGCTGGCCGAATCGGGGCTGCTCGACCCCGAAACACCCGATGAATTGCTTGAACCCTTTGCCAAGGGCGGTTTGTTCCGTAGGGGCTCGTTCCTGGGTCGCGTCAGGAACAAGATCAGGAACAAGCACGGATGAGCAGTTTGGTCGGTCCAGACGAAGATGATCCACGCGGCAAGCCGCCCGTCCCGGAACATGTGCAGGACGCGGTCCGTACCCTGATCGAATGGGCAGGTGACGATCCATTGCGCGAGGGGCTGCTCGATACCCCCGCACGTGTCGCCCGCGCATGGAAGGAATATTGCCTGGGTTATCTGGAAGACCCGGCGATCCACCTGAGCCGCGTTTTCGAGGAAGTGGGCGGGTACGACGAGGTCGTGCTGCTGAAGAACATCCCTTTCCAGAGCCACTGCGAACACCACATGGCGCCAATCACCGGCAAGGCGGCGATCGCATACCTGCCGCGCAACCGGGTGGTGGGCATCTCCAAGCTTGCGCGCGTGCTGCACGGCTTCGCCCGGCGGCTGCAGATCCAGGAGCGCCTGACCGCCGAGGTCGCACAGTGCATCTGGGATCACCTGGAGCCGCACGGCGTAGCGGTGGTGATCGAGGCGGAACACGGCTGCATGACCGGACGCGGCGTCCGCACGCCGGGTGTGGGCATGGTCACGAGCCGCCTGCTCGGCTGCTTCCTCGAGGACCAGCGCAGCCGGAAAGAAGTGCTGAGCTTGATGGGGTATTAGTGAAGGGTGGCGAAATTGGTCGAGCGATACGAAATGATCGTCTCGCCGCTCCTCTCATAGGCGATGACGTAGAAGCCGGCGGCCTGCCGGCCGTCCTGTTCACGAGGCTGAAATTCACGGACCTTTGCGTTGCCGATTGATTCGCTTTCAGGAAGGTTCCAGACGTTCGAACCAGCGCCTCGATTGTAACTGTCAAGCGCTAGAAGTGAGAGAAAACTTCGCGGTCCATCCAATCACTGCTTGTGAAAAAGTCCGTCAGGATCGCCAACTGGGAAATTCTCCGGAAAATCGTCAGTAGTCCGGACCGTCGCGAAACCCCACCAATACCCGCGCTGGGAAGCGGTTTCACCGCCGCGCTCAATCGCTTATTCCCGGTGCCGGCTAAGTGCTTCGCCAACGCGCACGAAAAAGCGGCGCCGTTTCCGTGAAACGACGCCGCCTCATCTGGTCGCCTTGCCCGCGATCCGCGCGCTGCCGATCAAAGCTGGCCGAGCATGTGGTCCGCGCTGCTGACCGAGAAATCGCCCGGCTGCTCGACATTGAGTTCCTTCACCACGCCATCATCGACGATCATCGAAAAACGCTGGCCGCGCTTGCCCAGGCCAAACCCCGAGCCATCCATCGTCAGTCCGATCGCCTCGGCGAAATCGCCGTTGCCGTCGGCCAGCATGGTCACGTCGCCAGCGGAATTCGCCTGCTGCCACGCGCCGAGCACGAAAGCGTCATTCACGGCGGTGCAGGCGATCTCGTCCACGCCTTTCGCCTTCAGTTCGTCCGCCTTTTCGACATAGCCGGGCAGGTGCCGCGCCGAACAGGTCGGGGTGTAGGCGCCCGGTACCGAGAACAGCGCCACTTTCTTGCCCGCGAAATAATCGGCCGACTGCACCTTCTCCGGTCCTTCGGCCGTCGCCTTCACCAGCGTCACATCGGGCAGCCTGTCACCCACTGAAATTGCCATAGTCTGCATTCCTTCTCCAGTGCCACGTCCGGGGCCGAGATAGCGCGCGCACGGCGCGACGCAAGACACGGCACTTGGTGAATTTCGCTTTACCGTCGCTATTGAAGATCGGGTAAATCTGTCGGGCGCACAGTTTCACCAGGCGGAAGGGGTTCCGCCAGGGGAGACTGTCATGGGGAACTTCTTGAAAACGGCGGCGGCGCTGGCTGTCGCGGCATCCATATCGCTCGTTCCGGCGCCGGCGCTCGCCAACAATTCGCTGCTCGAAGCCGAGAAACTCCAGAAGCTTGACATCATGCTGATGGTCAGCTCGCTCGTCTGCCGGTTCGGGGCGGACAATTTCCAGTCGGATTACAGCCGCTTTTCCGCCGCCCACCGGAGCGTGATGAACGAAGCGGGCGCGGTTCTCCAGCGTGACATGGTTGCCCGCCACGGACCCTCTGCCGGCAAGAAGGCACTGGACCGGATCAGTGTTCGCATGGCCAACGAGTATGGTCAGGGCCATCCCTGGATGGGTTGCGGCGAGTTGAAACAGACCACCAACCGGCTGGCCGGCCTGCGCGACCGCGCATCGCTGGTGAGCGCCGCCGATCAGCTCCTCGGTCGGCCTCCAGTGCTCGCGGCGCGCTGACAATGTCCTGCTAAAGGTCAGTCCGTGCGCGCGGGTTTGCGTTCGCGCGAGTTGGGGGGTAAGGGCGGCACCGGTATCGGGCGCCGCCCTTTCCTTTGTTCGGTCGGCGCTTTCTCTTCTTCCATCAAAGCACAGGATCGACCGAACCGTGGCCGAATTCACCGATTGCGTCATCAAAGACATTGCCCTCGCCGATTTTGGCCGGGACGAGATTACCATCGCCGAAACCGAAATGCCGGGCCTGATGGCCCTGCGTGATGAATATGGCGCGTCGCAACCCCTGAAGGGCGCGCGGATCACCGGATCGCTCCACATGACGATCCAGACCGCGGTTCTGATCGAGACGCTGGTCGCTCTGGGCGCGGAAGTGCGTTGGGCGACCTGCAACATCTTCTCGACCCAGGACCACGCCGCCGCCGCCATCGCCG